>CAZJOD010000043.1:0-24697 GCA_964547525.1 uncultured Clostridiaceae bacterium | reverse complement strand
GTAACTTACCATATGCACTAATATGTGTCAATACCCCCGTCCCCTTGACACCCCTGTGTCAATACCCCCGTCCCCTTGACACCCCTACAGGAGATCGGAAAGCCCCTTTCTATCAGCCCTTTCAGCACTGCTTGATTCCAATAATCGCTTCCATGTTTTTACAGTTTCATATCTCAAAAATTCATATAATGGGTTTAGTTCTTCATTTTCGTCATACTTGCATAGACAGTCATAATATAAGCTTTTATCTTCATCATAAATAATAATTGGTGGATGACTAAACGTCATAAGATAATAATTTAAGAGAGTCCTTCCAACACGTCCATTTCCATCAGCAAAAGGATGAATAAACTCAAATCTTACATGAAAATATGCCGCTGCTTTCAAACAATCTTTCCCGGTAAATTCATTTATTTCATCAATCAGTTCTTTTAAGTCAATCTCAACATTTTCAGCAGATGAACCTACTTCGTTAATGCCTGTTACATAATCGTGCTTTTTAAACTCACCAGGTCGTTCACAATTTTCAACATATCTACGTTCATCATAAGTCCCACTCGTCAACACTCTATGAATTTCTTTGATTAATTCAAGGCTTATTTTCTCTTTGTCTATAATTTTTCCTTTTAAGAATTCATAGCACAACTTTTGATTTTGCTGCTCAAACAAAGCTCGTGGGCTTCCTGTATAATTATAAACTTTACCATTTTCAAAGATTTCTCTTGTGTCATTATAAGTGATTTCTTCGTTTTCAATCTTCCCGGAATGGTAAGCAAAAAGAATGCGAAAATTATCAAGGTATTTATCCAAATCAAATATAGTGTCAATTTTATATGACTTCCATAATTCAACAATATGATTATATTGATCTATTTGCACCACCCCTCTCAATATTTCTTGGCAAATTTACATCATAAAGAACCTGCATTCTCAGCGGACTACCTTCAATAATGTTTGGATGTTCAGAATCCATAACATTCTTCCATACCAATCTTTTTCTACTTTTTCAGATTGATGATTAACTTTCGAGGTAAAGCTATATATTTTATTAAATACTAATATATCGAATCATAAATACTACTTGTGGGAATACAGTTGTTCCTAAATACATTTATAATTTTTTCTTCTATCAATGTATCCAAAACACCCAAAATGCTCCCATCGTCGTTCACACCAATGAGTATCATTCGCCTTCAGAGTTTGCGAATGCAACAATCTCTTCAGCTAGGGCCTTACCAACATTTCCTTAATCCTATTCTATCATAAAATCATATCTTACTATTAATAAGTTAATTATTACCCAAAGTAAAATATTACTTGCTACAAAGTGTCTTGAGGGCTAAAAAGCAAGAAGAAATGCTTCTGTCATCTCGGATTTTATAGTTTGCACAGAAAATGGAAAACCACAATCGGAAGAATCACATTATCCGCGACTTCAATAAACTGCTTAAAGAACTCGGTTTACCTTATTTCCGTTTTCACGACCTTAGACATGCGGCGGCGGCCACAAACATACATCAATTGACTAGTGATTTTTATACCGTTGGAGAAGTTCTTAGTCGTTCTATGTAATGTGTTTAACATAAAAATAAAATTAGATGATATATGTCCTTGCAAGGCTATTATACAAGGTATAAATTAGCAATATATTAATTACAAGAAAGTGAAATTTCTTGTTTGATATGGTAAAATAAATGTAATAATCAGCGGGAAATCGTTTTAATAAAAAAGTATGTAGATTACTATAATATTGATAGAATATCTTTGAAGATGGCACAGGACTTCAATACATAACTGTTTATGAATTATCATAGACAAAAATATGAGAGGATGGTTAAACTTATATGTTAAATAAACCGAATATAGTTCTCATAAATTGTGACGACTTAGGATACGGAGATCTCGGTTGCTACGGTTCGCGGGTAAATAAAACCCCAAACATTGATATGCTCGCAAGCGAGGGAATGCTATTTACAGATTTTTATTCAGCTTCACCGGTGTGCTCACCGTCACGCGGAGCATTAATGACAGGATGCTATCCGAAAAGGATCGGGTTTGAAAGTTTTAACGGACAAGCTGTCCTCATGCCCGGACATCCTCTCGGTCTGAACAGGTCGGAATTGACTATTCCCGGAATGCTAAAGGAAGAAGGCTATACTTCAATGATCGTCGGTAAGTGGCATTGCGGTGACCAAGAAGAATTTTTACCGTTAAAATATGGATTTGACAGTTATTACGGGCTACCATACAGCAACGATATGGGCAGACAAAAGAGAAGATGGGGTGTTCAAGAAGATCTGGACAAGAGATACCCACCCTTACCTCTCATATCAAATGATGAGGTAATACAAGAACAACCTGACCAAGCACCTTTAATCGAAAGATATGTAGAACATGCCACAATGTTCATTAGGAAAAATACAAAAAAGCCTTTTTTCCTGTATTTTGCACCCTTACAAGTCCATCTTCCGCTATATGCCCCACAGCGTTTTGTAGACGAATCCGATAACGGAGATTTCGGAGCATGTGTCGCAGCGGTTGATTGGGCGCTTGGTGTATTAATACAAGAATTAAAAATGCATGAATTATATGAAGATACATTAATAATTTTTACATCGGATAACGGTTCAAGAGCGGACCACGGTGCATCTAATGATCCTTTACGCGGAACAAAAGGGTTTACATACGAAGGTGGAATGCGGGTACCTTGCATAATGAGCTGGAAAAGCCAAATTAAAAGCGGTCAAAAGTGTTGTGCTATAACTTCGAACATTGATTTCCTTGCTACTTTCGCTTCGTTATGCAATCGGACACTTCCGTCAGACAGAATAATCGATAGTGTTGACATGACCCCTTTATTGTTTGAAAATACGGGTAAGGAACACAAGCGTGATTCCATGGTGTATTATTCAAGAGAAAACCTTGAAGCGGTTAGGGTTGGACAATGGAAATTACATTTTAGAAAAAGAAACGACACTATAAATGAGTTATACAATTTAGAGAATGATATAGGTGAAAAAAACAATGTTTACAGCCTATATCCGGATATTGTGAATAAACTTAAAGGGTATGCAAGACAATATGCCGAAGAGTTAGGTGATAAAGCCAATAATATAGAAGGGAAAAAAGTACGCGAAATCGGGAGGATCGAAAATCCTAAAATGCTGACGTCTTACAATGCCAATTACCCGTATATGGTTGCATTGTATGACAAAAAGGATGACGGCTGATCCTTCACTGCAAAAAAAAGTTTCAGTAGCATAGAATAATGCGTATATTAATACTGTACCGCTAAAAATGTCTCGAAAGGCATCCTACATCATACTAGAGGTATTCAATACCGTAGGAGTTGTCCGGTCTGAATAGATTGTAACTTTGATTAACCGAATAGCCGGTTCATAAAATTTAATGATTTTTGAACCGGTTTTCTACTTACAATCAAAAGATTTAACAGAAAAAATAAATATTAAATTCCATTTTAAATTATTGACAAACGATAATTTTTAATCTATACTGAGTATGTAATTATCGAATATCAATAATTTTTCATATGGAGGGGTTATGAAGCGTAAAACTTTTTATATTTTTTTAGGTCTTGAAGCGGCAGTTTGTGTATTGTTGAACTTTACTCGTGAAACGATATCCGGTGCCTTTTCTACAATAATGGCGTTTCCTTTTGACCAAATAGGAAAAGGGTTAAGAGCGCTGTCATTATCAGGCGACATCGGAAATGTAATTTCGATTGTATTATATATACTAGTATGCATTATACCTTTGACTGCACTGTTTCTTATTTATAAAAAGCGCAAACTATATATTGAAGATTCTTTGCTGGCAATTACCGGTATAGTTTTATTCGTTGTTATATATTTTATGGTTAATCCCGGTCTATTCGGGGGTAAATATTGGGGTGTTACAATAAGTCAATCCGCCATAAAAGCGATATTGGGAAGCATTGTCTATTCACTTTTATGCGGGTATGCAGTTCTTCGGGTATTACGGCTGTCTTTTGAAGCTAAAATCGATAAACTTCAAAAATATTTTTCAATACTTTTATGCGCTTTGAATATTATGTTTGTGTACCTTGCTTTCGGAGCGTCTTTCGGTGGCTTATTAGACTCTTTCGAAACTCTCCGAACAGGTAACACGGGAAATACAGGGCGTTTAGGTATGAGTTACGGTTTTCTATTGCTACAATACATTGTTGATGCACTACCTTACATACTAAATGTACTCGTTGTTTTTTTCGCAATGCATTTGTTGGATGAACTAAAAACCGATCGTTATTCCGAATCATCCGTCGCTGCAGCCGGAAAACTTTCACGTATATGCGGAGTATCTCTTGCTATTTCCATAGTATCAAATATAAGCTTCAATCTTTTACAACTAATCTTTTTTAAAACTTTGGCAGTGGTAAACAGCTCGGTTAAGCTACCACTTTTATCCGTTGTATTTGTATTGACAGTACTTTTATTGGCACGGTTTATCGGTGAGAACAAGCAGCTTAAAGATGACAATGATATGTTTATATAGGGGGTATAGGTATGGCTATAAAGGTTTTTCTGGATGAAATACTCAAAACTCGAGGTATGACTTCTAAAGAGCTTTGCGCATTGGTGGACATCACAGAAGCAAATCTATCCATTCTCCGTAGTGGTAAAGCAAAAGGGATTCGTTTTCATACGATAAACAGGATTTGTTATTTTCTTAATTGTGACGTGGGAGATATTTTAAAATTTGATGGAAATTTGGAGGGAAATGATTATGAATAAAAAAATATTTTTAGTATACTTTGCTCTTATTATTATATTCACATCGACCGGCTGTCAACTTGCACGTGAAGACGCAGGGGATCACATAAATGATGATAGGTTAATCGGCGTATTTATTACAATGGACTACCTTGATTTGTTTGATATGGAACTATACATGAAAGATAATGCAAAAGATTTGTTCGGTGGGGGTGATAACATAGTAAAAGGAGATTCAAACCGGTATCAGGGGAGACTGTATGCCACATTGAAAACGCGTACGATAACAGATGATAGAACAGGTGAAAGTTTTGATATAAGAGAGTATATTTTTGACGGTGTTGACGGTATATCCTATTTCTCTGCAACTATCCGGGTAAATGAGAAAGAAGACGGATATACTACCTCCGGCGCGGACAAAGCAATCAGCGATGCACACACAGGTCTTTTTTATGGTGACAAAGAAGATAGAGTATCATTAGAAGGTACTATTTATATATCACCTAATCATAGTGACAAAACATATTATGTTAATCCCGTGTATCAAAGTGCCGACGGCAGTGTATATGCCATATCAGGCAGCGGGTATATGACCGGTGGTCCTCAGAGTGAGGGTTCGGTTTTCTCTAAAACCATAGAAGAAACTAAAACCGTAACAGAAAACGGTGTCGATAAAAAAACAAGCTGTAGTGTAAAAATATCCTTTGCCACTATGTTTCCGCCGGAGAAAATTGTAATTCTGCAAATGAGCGGAGATAGTACCGTCCTATCTCGTACGGAATACACCCCCGGAAAACTGCCTGATTTAATTGTACCGGATAAGGCGGTTGAATATATCCTAGTGGAGACCTACAAACATGATAACGACGGAAATGTTAAGATAACCCGCTTATTATATGATAAAGGCAACACAACACTAGATACCTTTTTCCGCCGTGAAGATAGTATTTGTGTGAAGCAATGGACACAACTTAAATGGTAGAATTTGCAGCATCATGAAACGGTTACAACATAATTAATAAAGTAGGAGGCTACCAAAAGAGCGGGTAGCCTTTATCTTCTTATGGAGACATGACTCATCCTATCATTATTCTTTTGAAAATAAAAATCATTTAAAAGGCATTTAATTTTATTTGCATTTACTTAATAAAAGCTAATTGAATGGAATGAGAAGTGTCCCTCATACAAAAGATAACAGGATGAGAAAAGTCACTCCTATGAATTTCTTGTTAAAAAATCGGTTTAATAATGTATAATAAATAAACAAAGGTAAAAACCCTTTTATTACGGATTGTTATTAACGGAGGATTAATTTATGGCACACACAGATCAATCGGTTAAAACGGCACTTAAAACAAAAAGCACTTATTATACCGACGATATGGTTAAAAATGCAAGAAATAATGTTTCCAAGTTTAACTGGGCTAAAGAGCTTATGGAAGAAGCGGTACAAAAAGCCAATCAATATTTGGCATATGGAACGGATATGCTTTGGTCTCTTGTAACTTCACAATCAATCCCACGAAGTATTGATGTTTGTAATTTAGGTTGTCCTGTATGTGGAACAAAGATATTTAAAGAGCACGGTAGTTTTTCCTGGAAAACCGATGTGTTTAGAAACCCTTGGAAAATAATCTGTCCAAGCTGTGATCACATATTCCCAAGTAATAACTTTGCATCATATTACAAAAGTGGTATGGATATAAATGGTTTTTTTGATCCTGAAAAAGCCGACCGCACATTACTAAAAAATGAACTTTATCCTGATAAACCGTCGGATTGGGGTGTTGACGACGGATACGGATGGATAGATGAAAATAAGAGACATTGGAAATTTATAGCCTATTATAATCACATGGGTTTATGGTCGTTAAACAGTAAAATCGGCGGTGCAATAATCAACGCATTAAATGCTTTTGAAGATGCGTATATTCTTACAGGTGATATACGATATGCAGAAGCAGGTTTGATAATTTTAGACCGTATAGCTGACGTATATCCCGACATGGACCTTTCTCCATATAAAGATTCCGACGGATATTTTAACAGTCACGGACACACCGGTCAGGGGAAAATCTCCGGGAGTATTTCTGAAACATATGTGGTAAAACCATTTCTTACAGCTTATGACGCCTTCTTCCCCGCACTTGTCAACACAGATATAGTTTCTTTTTTAAACAAAAAGTCAAAAACCCTCAAAATGAATAATCCGAAAGATACTCATCAAGCTATACAAAAAAATATTGAAGACGGGATAGTAAAACAAGTTTTTACTGCTGTTAAGAATGCGCAAATCAGAGGTAACACCGGTATGCATCAAAGTTCTTTGGCTTTGGCGGCTTTAATTATTGATAATGAAGAACTCTCAAGGGAATGGATGGAATGGGTATTCAAACCGGGGGGTGTTAAAATAATTGACGACGGCAGACGCATATTAACCGGTGGTAATATGGATGTGGCTTTAATCGATGATGTAGATAGAGACGGAATCGGTAATGAATCGGCACCAAGCTATAATTACTTATGGTTAAAAGAGTTCACAATATTAGCTAAAATAACTCAACGGTTTAAAGATAATCCCGAGTGGAATTTATTCTTGCATCCTAAAATCAGAAAGATGTATCATGCTTTTATTCCGTTAATTTTCTCGTCAAAATATACACCTCAAATAGGTGATACAGGTGCAGCGGGAAAACCTGAACTTGTAGTACAAAAAGAGGATATGATTCTCGCATATAAAATATATCGCTCGGATATACTTGCTCAAGCGGCTTATTTCCTAAACGGAAATTCAAAAGAAGGGATACATGATGATATTTTTTCAGAAGATCCCGAAAGAATCGTGCAGGATATTGAAAAAGTTATTAAAACGAATGGAACATTTAAACCTAAAAGCGACTTATTGTCAGGATACGGTCTGGCAAAACTCTGTGACGGGTATGGCAATAACGAAAGAAGCGCTTGGGTTTACTTCGGCCGCAATGTAGGACATGGACATAAAGATACTTTAAATTTAGGGATGTATGCATTAGGACTGGATATGGCACCCGATTTGGGAAACCCGGAATATAAAAAACCGGATTGGCCGAAAAGATACGAATGGACTGAAAATACTATAAGCCATAATACTGTAGTGGTTGATGCAGGAAAACAAAAAAGTTCTTTATCGGGTAATCCGCATCATTTTGATATAAACGATTCGGTAAAGCATTTTGACGTTGAAGCTCCGGACGCCTACCCACAAACCTCCATGTATAGAAGGAACATATCCGTAATAAAAATAGACGACACCAATTCATATATATTGGATATTTTTAGAGTAAAGGGCGGAAGCGACCATGTGTATAGTTTTCACGGTCCTGAAGGTAATGTTTCTGTAAATGGTTTAAATATGCAAAAACGACCCGGAACTTATGCAGGTGATGATATACCCTTCGGTCAAGCTTATGATAAAAAAGAAAAATCATCTATGGGATATCAAGGGAGTGGGTTTCATTATTTATACAATGTTGAATTTGATGAAAATCCTCCGTCACAATTTACAGTAGATTGGCAGGTTAAAGACACATGGAAAGTACTTGATGCCAACAGTGATGTTCACCTGTCTCTTACAATGCTATCCCACTTAAACGATGTAGCTTTAGCGTCAGGTGATCCTGCTAAGAATCAACCCGGTAATCCGGAAAACCTAAAGTATGTTTTGGCTCATAGATCAGGTGATAATTTAAACAGTCGTTTTATTTCTATTCTTGAACCTTATATTAAAGAAAAAAATATAATTGCAATAAAAACCTTGAATATAAAGTTTAAGGATGTCACTGTAACCGATATGGAGGCAGTCGCACTTAAAATATTATTAAAAAACGGAAGAACGGATTATATAATCAGCTCAATTAACGGAGATCGAATTTATATAGTAGATAACCGATTCATATTTTCCGGATACTTCAGTCTGTATCAAGAACAAAACGGCAAACCTGTATATGCCTTTTTATCGGAAGGATCAGTATTCGGCGAGTTGAAGGAAAGTATATTTACGAATACAACTCCCCTAATTACCGGAACCATTATTGATTTTACAAAAAAACTCGATATGGAAAATCAGATTGTTATCAAAGCTAACGAGGCTGTTTTGACATCATTAAAAGACAAAAAAATATATGTTTTAAACTCTAATAATAAACAAGTAGTATTTTCAATCGAAAACTATGAAATATCCGGTGATAAAATCATATTGGATATTGGGGATGTTACATTAATAAATAAGTGGAAAGATACCATGGATCTTTCAAAGGGATATGATTATGTAATAGATGAGGGTAATACATTTAGAATTCCTTTATCTTATGAATGGAACAATAAAATATAAAACTAAAGAGGGTATATGATAGGTTAAAACCACTTATATACCCTCTTTGATTACATAAAAGTTTATATCTTAAGATATGCTCCTTGTTCTAATAATATTTTGTGCAAATCGTTTATATTTATATCCTTGGTGTAAATTTTTCCGGCTAACGACAAATAAGCTGCAACACCACCCGCATGTCCGATGGCTCCTGCCGTTGGCGTTGTTCTGATGGCTCCTTGTGCTTCAAAAGTTGCTGATATACATCTTCCTACGGTAATAAGGTTATGTATTTTTTCATTGACCAAACACCTATAGGGTATACTATAAACCGTTCCGGGTTTTATATGCATATCATCTTTTACCGCATTTTCCTTTCCGTCCGGACTGTGTATATCGATAGGATAACCGGAATGAGCTATTACATCGACAAAACTTTTCCCCGTTAGTATATCCGAATGAGACAAAGTATAAAGGCCTTTGATTTGTCGGGAGCTTCTGACTCCTATAGACGGTCCTGATTGTATCAAAATGGAATTCTCAAAACCAGGTACACGATTTATAAAAAACTTTTCCAGTTCACGAACTTGCTTTCGCCCTTGTATTTCCGCTGCTGTGATATCCCACGGATTTGTTGCGTCATACCCATGCAACCTGCTTGTATTAACAATAACTTCACCCGGATTATTAGTTTCAAAGAAAAGGACTCCTTCTAATAGTGAGGTTATTTCGCCGCTTTTTCTTGCTTTTTCAAGAGTTTTTACAAATCCGCTTATTGCCAAACGAGGTGCCATATCCACCATACCTGTATTCCCTTTAAGATATGGAAATTCGTCGGGATTATCTTTTACAAAAGTTTTTATCTTTTCTGTGTTTACGTTTACCATTTTCATATTCATTGTCATCGGCTGATTGGCACCATCCGTTTCTCTTCCTTTTATACAATCCACTCCCGCCCATGCAGATAAATCGGCGTCTCCGGTGGCATCTATGTATACACCGGCTTCCAATCGGTTAAGACCTGCTTTATTACATACTGTAATCTCTTTAATATATCCGTCATTTACATTAACGCCGGCAAGATTAGTATGGTATAATAGTTTACCACCGGCTTCAAGCAACATCAATTCCATCTCATGTTTCATCCACTCGGCATCAAAAGGAGTGATGGTATATGTATAACCTATGGTATCAAAAATGTGTCCCAAAGATTTACCTTTTTTCACCAACCTGTCAATTAACTCGCCTGTTATTCCCTTTATGACCTGATCCTTACCTCCGTGAAAAGTCATCATTGGTCCAACCCCTGCAGCGGTAAGCATACCTCCTAAATAACCGTTCCGCTCTATTAATAAGGTTTCCGCACCTTTGCGCGATGCTGCAATAGCCGCAGCAACTCCGGATATTCCTCCCCCAGTAACAATAACGCTATATTTGTTTAGTATTTTCATTATCACCCTCCACTTTAAGATACATCATAAAGATTGTTATTACTTTCATTATTTATATTATGAATCTACTGCATAAGCAATTTGTAATGGTATTTGAAATACAAAGCGGCATCGGCACACACCGGTTCACAGTAAGTGATTTATTGCAGTGAAGTCATATTATAGATATCAGAAAATTCTATGAACACATTTTCATTATTCGATTCATGCTTATTTTTATTAATGATTGTATCATTCTCAGGAATTTGTTTTACCGGTAATTCAATTACAAATTCTGTACCGTATCCGTACTCGCTTTGAACTTTTATAACCCCATCATGAAGCTCAACTAATTTTTTTACTAACGATAACCCTATACCGCTTCCCTCATAATTTCTCGTCAACGATTTGTCTACCTGTCTGAAGCGGTCAAATATAATCTTTTGTTTATCTTTCGGAATTCCTATACCTGTATCTTTTATTGAAATTATTATAGATTTCCCGTTATCGGTGATCTTTACATCAATCCGTCCACCGCGTTGAGTAAATTTTACAGCATTAGATAATAGATTTAAGATAATTCTTTCAATTCCATCCAAATCACATGCTATAATTTTTTCCTCTATATCGGTATCGAAAATTATTTTTAAGCCTTTGTTCTCTATATAAATATGCACTGATGACACTATATTTTCTATAACACTTATAATATTGTGATTTTGCATATTAATTTCAAAAAACCCCGAATCGATTTTTGTGCTGTCAATTATATTGTTAACTAATCTTAATTGCCTATAACAGTTTTGCTTCATAATACCCAGGAGCTTCTTTTGTTTAACTGCAGACGCAACCCCGTCCCTCTTACTTTCAATATCTAGCAACTGTAAAGTGCTCATAATTACATTCAACGGAGTTCTTAATTCATGAGATAAATTGCTGAAAAATTCACTTTTCAGGATATCCAATGCCATGGCTTCTTTTAATTGTTCATTACTTATTTTTTGTTTTTCTTCTGCATTTTTTCTAGCCGTTATATCCACCAGAGATATTACTACTCCCTTTATTACATTTTCGCTAGTTCTGAAGGGTGAATATTTTATCAGGTACCATTTTTTGTTTATACTTTGAATTTCTTTTTCAATTGGTATCAAAGTATCCATTACGGTGCGAGCATCGTTTGCAGGATTTTCATCTATAAAATTATGTGAAATGTGACTTATAGGTCTTCCGATATCTTGTTCCATTAAATTTATCTCTTTAGTAACTGCTACTGTAAATTTTCTTACACATAAATCTGAATCTAAAAATACAGTTCCTATTGTGGTACTATTTAAAAAATTAAGCATATCGTTATTTAAATCTGCCAATTCTTGTATCTTATACTGATATTGGTTATTTACCACAATTAATTCTTCATTAACCGATTGAAGTTCTTCATTTGTACTGTGCAATTCTTCATTAGAAACAAGTAGTTCTTCGTTTGCAGAGCGAAGCTCTTCGCTTGTCGTTTCCATTTCCTCAATTGTGGTCTGCAAATTTTCTTTGGTATATTGAAGCTCTTGTTCCAAATCTATGATGCGATTTTGAAGTTCGGCTACCGTATCAAAGGTCTCAACATAATCATCTTTGATTTCAATAGATTTAGCCTCTTGAAACATTATACAAACTAAAATTCCCTCATTTTTTATGACCAAAGGTCTGACAGTGAGATTCATATTAATTATCTCACCAGAAACAGTTGCCTTAAGGTTAGTATATATAACAGGTTTTTTTTCTTTTATAACTTTGCTTACAGCTGTCGATACAGCCGTTGATAATTCATTAGGTACCAGCTTCTGTATATTATATGACACCCTCCCCTTCGGTAGCTTAAGGTATCGGCCCGCATTGCCGATGATTTGTATCAAACCTCCGTTATCATCAACCACAACACAAGGTGGAAGGCACTCTTCAATCAAAATAGGATATATCTCCTCCATATCCTTTCTGCTCCTTTCAGGTTGCATAAATTTATCATAATTTGATTTTGTATTAACTACTTTAAATTTGGATGAAGTAAACATTAAATCATCAATGGGAAATTGTTTTTTTATATCCTTTTTTTTGTATATTTTCCATTTAATATCTATTGCCGTAAAATAATCACTCAAATCTCCTGTAGTTTCACTGGTTCCCAAAAATAAAAAACCTTTGATATCTAAAGCGAATTGAAAAGCCGACATTACTTTTTTTTGCAGCTCAGGTTGAAAATATATTAACATATTTCTACAAGACAGTAAATTTACCTTGTAAAACGGAGGATTATTCAATACGTTATGATGTGAAAAAATTACCATTTCTCTTATAAATTTAACTATATGATACCCGTCTCTTTTTTTTATGAAATAACGATTTAGGAATTCAATAGGTACATCATCAGCGATGCTGTCAGGATAAATACCCTGACTTGCATATTCAATAGCTTTATTATCTATATCCGTAGCAAATATTTTTACGGATACATTCTTTTTAGCAGTATCCATATAATCTTTAAAAAGTATTGCCAGAGAATATGCTTCTTCTCCCGTAGAACATCCTGCCACCCATACACGTATAGTTTCATGGGTATTACTATTAACTATTTCGGGTATCACCTTGCTTTTTATTGCTTCAAATGCAGCGGAGTCTCTAAAAAATCCTGTTACTCCAATCAATAAACTGTTATACAGATAATCAGCTTCTTCACTATTATCTTTCAAGTATAAAACATACGATTCCGGTTTGCTAATCTGCCTAATTCGCATCCTTCTGTTTAAGCACCTTAATACGGTATTTTGTTTATATTGACTGAAATCAATATAATACCTGTCTTCCAATAACCTAAATATATCTGTTAGAGGATCCGGGGCAGTAGCTATCTCAGATGATTCTTCTTTGTTATCCATTTCAATTGCCGGTACTACACCGGTATACTTTAATATTTTTTCAGGCATTTGTGCAGGTGGAGAGATAATATCGCAAATATTTGAATTTATAACACTTCTCGGCATTCCTGTAAACTTCGCCGATTTAAGATCTTGTGACAAAACAAGTCCACCGGCTTCTTTAACTACCCTACATCCGCGTGTACCGTCACTTCCGGTACCGGATAAAATGATTGCAATGGCTTTTTCATTCATCTCTTTGGCAAGCGTTTCAAAAAATACATTTATAATTAGATTTATCCTATACAATGGGTTTTGTTCATATAAAAAAAATTGTCTTTGGTTAATTATTACACTATACTTTGGTGGATTTAAATATATGCATCCAGGGGTTATTTCCATTCCATTTTGTATTTGCTGTACTTTCATATTTGTATTACGTGATAAAATTTCAGGCATTAAGCTTTTAAAATCGGGAGATAAATGTTGGATAACTACAAAAGCAATATTATCTACTACCGGCATATTTATAAAAAATTGCTCTAAGGCGTCAAGCCCACCTGCGGAAGCCCCTATACCAACAATATAAAAATCCTTATTTTTTATTAAAGCTTCATTAGTTAAATTTATTTGTTCTACATTATTATTCATGATATCTGCCTCTTAATCCTGCTTATTTAAAGATATAAAAGTAAGAATACTTTTATAAAGTACATTACACAATTGCTGATAAGAAGATAAATTAATATTTTAACAATCTATTCTCATTCTTAATTTATCAGATAAAGTTGCTATAAATTCAGCATTTGTCGGCCTGTTTTTGTTAGGATTTGATAAAGCTCCGAATATCGCATTGATTAATTCCGTTTTACCTTTGTTCCAAGTTACTTCGATTGCATGCCTTATAGCTCTTTCCACTCTACTAGATGTAGTATTATGTAATTTGGCGATTGACGGATAAAGCTGTTTAGTTATATAATTTACAGATTCCGGATCGGCAAGTGTCATCATTACGGCATTTCTTATAAATTGATATCCCTTCAAATTGGCGGGAATCCCGAGTTCACGCATGATTTCAGTTACATTAACCTCTAAATTATGCTTTTCAGCTACATTATTAATTGCTTTTTCATTTTCCAATTCAACATACATAAGTCCGGTATCGTTAGGTTTACTGAATTGTCTTATTCTTGATACCAGTATATCCATATCAATCGGTTTGACCAAGTAGTATTCGGCACCTAGATTTAAGGCTTTTTGAGTTATTTTATCTTGTCCTATAGCAGATAATATTATAAACACCGGTGTTCTTTCCATATTTAATGAGAATACCTTTTCCAATACCCCTAATCCGTCGAGGTTAGGCATTATTATATCTAATATCACAACATCGGGAAACTTTGTCATTATTAAGTCATATGCTTGTAAACCATCCTCTGCTATCCCAACTACTGCAATATCATTTCTATTATTCAGATACTCACTTAAAACTTCTGCAAACTGTAAATTGTCATCCGCTATCACAACCCGTATAGTTTTGCCCATAAAACCCTTCCCAAGTATTAGTATAATATAAGCACGCTTACAGTATATTTTTTTTACAATGAAAATACAAGAGATTTTTAATTAAAACTAATTATTTTACCAATAATTTCATTTATTATGCTCTTTACATTTATAATTCTAGTGTAATATCACTGATTTATTAATAAAGCTTCGGAAGGGTTTTTATATTATTGTTAAAACTTAAAAGAAAGCAATAACAAATAGTTATTGCTTTCTTTTAATTATTGTAAATACAAAAACTATGACACCTGTAAGTCTTGTATTACTTCATAAAAACTTACAGGTGTAACTACATGTTTTCTTAATAATGAAATCATATTGCTTGCACGATCTTCATCACTTGTAAACTTCTCGATCACAGCCGATTCTAATAAAGTGTCATTAATCATTTTTCTAATTTCCAGACCATATACAGTGCATGCACCTGTATTTTTCTCGTCAGCCTTTTTGTTTGCCTTGTGTACCAACATACAATACTCCAGAATATAACAGTTAGTGTCCTCGCAAATTATTGATTCTTTTCCCATTATGATGTTTTCCATATGATGCCTCCTAAATATAAAATTGATTAACCACAATATGTATGGCTTGTATCTCTACTAGAATACATTATACAGTATGATATAGAATTATGTTAACTTAATAATCAACAAATATCGCCATATTTTTACATAATACATTATAAATAAAGGTGAATTTAAAGTATTTTGTCGAATTTTGTTAATAATTAATATAATTTCTTGTAAAAAATATTGTATAAATAGAATGATTTTAAAAATATATTTATAGATTTCACTACAATAAAACAAAGTTTTTGTAGTAGAATCATTTATTTACATTTTTAATTAATAATGAACATGTATAAGCCAGAATGTAATGTCTTCATCCCCCCAGCCGAGATCCCACGGTACTCTGAATCGATCCGCGTTATGACAATTTACAAGTGTATAGCCCTTCGAATCAGCTCCTGTTACTATAGAAACATGCTTAACTTCCCCCTTTTTTCCGTAAGCTATTATATCTCCGGGTTGCAGGAGATAGGAAGCTTTAAGCACCTTTGTATATGATCCTTGAGCAACTAAGGAAGCTCTGCCACTATATAGCAAATACTGCTTTAACGCATCGGCGTTTACCCAAGCTTTGCTCCCTTCTTTTTGGTATCCCCAAGTGTAATTCTTTTTAAATTTTCCCCCTTCATGCAATACCTGAGAAGCAAAGTTCGCACAATCGCCACCCGAGTAATTATAGTTTTTATATTTATTATTATATATAAATTTGACCGTTTCACTAACACTCCCCCCGCAGTATTTATCAGCATAATCCAAAGCACCCTGTCTACGCTCATTCAGTTCTGTAAAGTCTCTCGGTTTACCGGATAATATATAGTTTGTAATTTGTTCCGTTTTTAATTTGTTCAAGTCTGAAGAATCTGCAAAAGGATCAGTATACCATTCTCTATCTATCAACTGATAATCTCCATTTTCAATAATATCCATAGAATGATATGTACCCATCTTAAAATAATTTTTTGTATTCAAATCGTTTATATAAACATAAGTATATTTTGTGAAAACCGAAAAATTTAAAGTATATCCGTTGTTAGTAGGATCTACTTTCCTTACGGTTATATTTGCATCAATAGCGGTAAATTTTATTCCTTGTTTTTCAGCCCAATTTTGCAGGTAATTTATCTTTTTGACTTGGTGCTCATAGGCCCAGGTACCGTATACTGTTTTTAAATTATACAAAATTTTTAACGATTCAATATCACCGTCAAGAATAGCTTTGTTTCGCATTAAAATAATATCGTTAATCAGTTCATTAATGTTTTGGTCCACACCACTGAAAATACTAAGAAAATTTGCATCTGCCGAATTTATAACCATTATACACAATATACCGATTAAAATTACAGCTATTATTTTTACAACAGTCCTTTTTCTTATCTTTATAACTACAAACATAACTCCTCAATAAATACATGCTCATACAATAAATATGACAAGTAAATCGGATTAATTATATATTTTAGAATAAAATCTTAAATTTATAAAATCAAATATTTGAGTCTGTGCCTTCGGCTATATCAAGCATCTCTGATGTAGACAAAACGATATCATTGTCCATTTCCACTAAACCGTCTTCTTCATCAGGATTGTGATCCTTATTATCACTTAAATCGGCATTTGCTTTTTCTTCATTTTTATACTCGCCATTTGCACCGATTATTCGATATCCTTTAAAAGGGGAACGTGTTCCCGGTTTAATTTTATATTTTTTTATAATTTCATCATCTAACTCTATCCTACCGTTTTCAGTTTCTATAAATAACTTATCCACAAAACACCTCTTTAAAGTAAAATTTGAAACAATATATGATTCTACTGCAAAAAACTCTATAGTTGAAGGTATTTTCAATGAACAAAGCAGTCTCGGTATACTGTGATTCACAGAAAATGGTTCTTGCAATGAAATCATATATATGATTTTATTTTTATAACAATTAATTACTACTATTATGATACTATTTGTAATAATTAAGAATATATACTTAAAAATTTTGACGAGTATATATTAAAATATGCTATACTGTCTGATATACAAATTACCTTTTGGAAAGAGGGGCATGATAAGATGATTGATTTTGAAACCTCAGTAAGGCAATGGAAAAAAAACAGAGGTAAAATAAACCTGAAAGGTTATTTTTACAAGGAAGGGGTACTGGGATCGGCTCGTGAAAGATTTTTAAATGGCGACTCCGAATTAACGTCTCTATGCAGAAATCTAGAAGAGAATTACGGGCACTTGATCGATACCGATAAAGCATATCTTATAAAAATGATTGAGGATACCACACCGGGACCTTGTCATATGAATCTTTCTCCTGAACATGATTTTGGAGTTCCGCACGGTTTATGGAACTGGGATCCAAAAAATCCCGACGTAATAATAGATGAGGTTACAAAAACCACATTTCCAAACGAGAAATATCCGGAGACAGGCGTTCTTGAGACATATTGGGGAAAACCACAACGATTTACATACTATACCGGAAAATCCATACTATATAATAAATATACCATGTTTGCGAGTTTTAGCGGGAAAGTCAGATATTATAAGGTTCTATACATGACCGAAGCTGCTTATAATCTCGCTTTTTTATACCATTTAACCGGTAATTTTGATTATGCAAAAAAATCCGCCGATATATTGCTTCGTTTTGCCGAAGTATATCCCTATTGGCTTGCACATGGCATGTACGGTGATATAGCGGACATGGATCCAAAATTGGTAGGCCTTGATCCGTTTAATTTACCTTATCCACGAACATGTCTACCGCCAAATGAACCTGTGCACGAACTGCATGTGGGCTATTGGGGTTTAGGAAGAGCTACTGCTTCAGGACAAGAAGGAGGAGGCTTTTTGCTGCCGGTTTGTATCACATATTCAATGATTGCCGATTTAAAATCCGATGAAGGAGTTGCTTTGCTTACCGAAGAACAAAAGCAGAAAATTGAACAAGATATTTTGCTGGAAGGAATTTCATTGGTTGTTAATGATACAAGACTAAATAATAAATCCTGTAGTAACCGCTTCGCTGCAATGGCGGTAGGTATGCTTACAGGAGTTGAAGAATATATAGATTATGGTAAAGAAGGTTTTTATAAAATCGTTGAACAATGGTATCTTAAAGACGGTAGCACGTCTGAATCTGCAAGCTACAGTATGATGGTCATGAACTCAATGTGGATAGCCGCCGAATTATTAGAAGGGTATAGAGGTATAAACGGAAAAGAAGATCCTATAAAAGTATACGGGTGGAACAAATACCATGCCGTGTGGAAGGCAATGTATGACACTTTAAATCAGGATTTAAAGTATCCTGCAAGTGCAGACTCCAGATTAAATTCACAATTGTCGACTTTATTCGTAAAGATATTGGCATATCGTTTTAAAAAAACTGAATACAAGGCACTCCTTCTAAATTCCACAGACATTGATTCAAAAAGAAGGAGTATATATCATGTGATATCCGATAACAAGGAAAAGCAAGAAAATGATAAATTATTATTCAGGGACAATTTTTTCCCGGATTTTCGTCAAGGATATTTAAGAATAGGTGACAAAAACGATAAAGGTACTTTTATTCTATATGCCACCGATTGGGGCATCCATCATCACTTGGACAGTTTAAACATATTCTATTCGTGGAACAATAATGAATGGTTATCCGACTTGGGCTATTTATGGGATCAGCCCGAAAAACATATGACCGTGCGAACACCCGCACACAACTTAACGGTTATAGATGAACAAGATCAGATAAAGCAAGGAAGAGGTGGAAACCTTCATCATTATGCCATTTTACCGAAAGTCAAATTGATTGACGCTTCTTCAAATGCCTATAACCAAGCAGATATTTACAGAAGAGCGGCTATTTTAATTGAACATACCGACAAAATCCATTATATTATCGACTTGTTCCGGGTACAAGGTGGAAAGCTGCAAGATTATATATTACACGGTCCTTCACATAACTATACACTAAAAAACACTAACACTGAAAAATATGATATGAAAATGCCTTATTTGTTAGAAAATCCTTTATTTTTAAAGCCTGTTAATGACATGAGTATTTGCTGGAAAGGCAAGGAAGACGATATTTTTACTATTCGGATTCCGGATTGCGCCATAGAAAATGAAAAAATTATACTGGCCGAAGGATGGGGTCAGCGTGGAACAACCGATGTTGGTACCACCTTACCTTACTTGATGAGAAGGCATGAAGGAGAATCAGCTTACACATTTATATCTCTGTTTGGTTCGTCGTCGGGTAAATCACCTGTAGCTTCTTTCTCAAAATTAGGTGGCAATGACGATTTCTATGTTCTCGAAGTTACATTGGATTCCGGAAGTAAAGATTTAATTATTTATAAGTTTGATGCGGCACTATCTACTATAAAAACATCCATTGGTGATATAACATTTGACGGAACGTTAGCTGTCATTAAAAGCTTTAATAATAATGAATCTGTAGTGATATACGGGGGCACAACTCTTTTCGTCAATGATAAAAAATGGACCACCGACCGATATACACAGACCGGAAAAATCGTTAAATTTGATGATAACGGCTTTTATATCAATCTATCTATAAAAGACACTGACGGGTGGGTCGGACAAACCGTTTACGTGGAAGATACTGAAAAAAGAACAGGATACCCGGTCTTAAAAGTGACACAAGAAGGTAGTCTTGTTAAAATCACTACATGGAACGATGAATCCGAAGGATTCGCATTTACCGGAGGGCACTCCTGGCGATTTGACAATTATACCGTGTTCAGCTAAATTAGCAAATAAAAGGTATGGAGTTTTCAGCAAGTTATACTCCATACCTTTTTTATTGCTAAAATGAGATATTATTTTTCTTAGATTCTATATAATTTTTTTTACTAAAGGTGGATTAATATAATCATGATAACGTTCGGACACAAAAGCATCTGTCGTATCATTGTTATGAAAATATATCCTGTATCTATACCTTAAAACTTCATCTTTTTCCAACACTCTACTTCCTGTAAAATAAAAATTGTTAGGAGCCAGTAAGCCGTAATTTCTAATGTGCCAATATGTCGGGTAATTTTCATTATCCGGGTGATCAAACACTGCTATTCCCAATCTATTCTCACCTGACACCCCATGGTAATCACACCAATTTGCTCTTTTACCCCAGCATTCATCTTCGCCGACCGCTCCATACGAATTTACCATTATCCCTCCGTTATTTACCTTCATTGACTCAGCCACTCTGACACCTAACGGTCCCGCCTCTTTTGTAGGTCCGAACACTACCTTTCCGTAAGCTGCATTAAAAACAATATCCATATCAATATATGTTTTATCAGGCCTAATATTATAGAAAGTTATTTTTCTAGTTTCGTTTAACAAAGGGTTATTATTAAAATCGGTCCAAACATTTTTCGCATTTATCTCGGTTTTTACTGTTCCGGATTCGGTATGTGTGATACTTAATTGTTTTTGTTTGCCATAAGTTCCTTTAGGTTCATTCCAAAAATCAACACCGTTTACATCACCGATAGCCACCCATACCGAACGATGATGAGGATGCTCTTTTATGTCAAACTCCAATCTTGTATAGGAGCTCCCGCCGGATGCTATTACAGGACCCAGATAAGGTTTTGCTAATAAAGGATCAAAAACATATGATGTAAAGTACTTACCATCTATATTTATATCAATTTTATTTTCCCCGTTCACAGGAACAACCTCCGATGAGAATTCTTGTGCACATCTATCACACAGTTCGTATCGTCTTGTTGTACCTGCAGCCAAATCATCGATTATCCAAAAAATATCGACAGTATCTCCTACATCGACACATTGTACAGGAATCGGTTTATTAGTATCATCAATCATTACCAAATTAGAAAAATCGTTTATATTTAATATTTCATTTTTATCCAATTCAAATTTTATAGGACAAAATTTGCGGTTATGGACTCCCGCATTAACCTCAAATTTTATAAAACTCACAAAATTTCCCCCTTGTATCTTAATATTATCCCGGTACCTAACCTACTTCTTTAAACGTAGCTCAAAAAAATTTAAAAAAGTATGTCCCACACGCAGCATTGTAAATGACTGCCAGGTCAATCCGAAAATTAAGCAAAAAGCATAAATATTAAACCCAAAATATATAAATAGATTTACCACTGCGAAATACAGTATAACAACTGTGATAGAACGTTTCTTTAATCTTTTTCTCTTTGTTTCCGATACTATCGGTTTGTTAGGAGTATCAACAGGAGCTTTTAACAAAATAACCCATAATGATAAAACAAGAATTATGTTACAAATCAAATACATTACAGGTGATATTATTTCGTTAACATTTAACATATTAAAAACTGTAGGCATAATAACACTTATTATGACCCCTATCAAGCTGCAAATCCCGATAGATGACAAATGAGCTCCACCTGCATTAACCCTCAAAATGCTAACCGAGAAACTTAATATCAAAGATGCCACAACAGTACCTAAAATCGCGGAAAAAACAATGATGAGTGTGATTACAATAAAAAACTGTATAATAGCAAGTAATCCGTATGTAATAACAGCTTTTTGTTCGTCATCGTAATGTAATGCATCAGCAATTTTCGCACCCAAATACTCAGCTATTTTGTACATCTTTTTTATTCTTTCTTAAAAAATTAAAGTAATAAACGCCAAAAACCTGTAAAGCCAATAATACTGTAGAAGGAATGGTATAAATAATTCTTGTGGTAGAGTCGCTCAATATTAATTCAAGTTTATCAGGGAAGAATACCTGTATAAATAAGAAATTTGTCGCTTCGGATACGATTAAAAATAAAACACAAAGCAGTGATCCGTTAATTGCTCTTGCCATAGGTATTTTGACTACCAGATAAAATAAAACTACCATTGCCGCAACAGTAATTAAAAGACTCATACCGTAACCTTCCAACGTTATTTTTGATATGAAAGTAATAAGCATTAGAATTGTCCACATTATAGCCAGTTGAACTTTTTCCGGCTTTATCTTACAGAAAAAATAAACACATAACACAGCCAGAATTGATTCCGGTGCACCTTTTACAATAACCTCCAAAATACTAGTTCCCATTTTCAACCCTTCTTTCTTTATATATCATTTTGATTCAATGTTTTTATCATTTGATAAAATATAATTATAAAATACGTCTTCATAATTATATCACCAACACTCATAACACAATAACCAAAATCAAAAATATCACCTAAAAAATTCAGACTAGTTTCGCTACTCATCATGATATGAATTGAACCCGGTGCGTTGAACATAGCCTCATTTGCAAATCCGGTGATTTTTGACACAGAAAAGAATACAGGCATTTTTCCATTATTAGCTTGCATGACAAGTTTGTTCATTATACTGCCTACAAACACCAGTCCGCTTCCGATCAGAGCATGTTTATAAAGTTTGAAATGAAAAATAGGTATTAGCAGGCTTGCAAAAAAGCAAAACTTTAAAATACCGGCATACCTGACGGTTTCCTGGATTCCATATGAAGCCATAATCTGCATAACCCAAAACATCAGCTCAAAAAATATAAACGGATATATTGTATACGTTTTAAAAATATTTAGCGGTTTATATTTTTTAAACCAAGCAATAATTATTGCAATAATAAAGAAAGGTAACAATATTTTCTCCTTTTATGTAGCCTCATTAGCTAATTTATTTCTATACTCACCTGATGTCAATAAATATGCCATAAATTGATCGGCTAATTCCGGATCAAATTGGGTACCTTTACATCTTTCTATTTCGGCAAGTGCGCTTTCAAAGCTTAATTTTTGTTTGTAAGGTCTGTTATTTGTCATAGCGTCAAAACTGTCTATAACCGTTAGTAACCTGGCCAGTTTGTTTAATTGCTCTCCTTTTAATCCGCAAGGATATCCGGTGCCGTCAAACCTTTCATGATGCTGAACTACAATAGGTATAATAGCGGGGTCGTAACCCAACTCCGAAATTATATTAGCACCCCATTCCGGATGTTTTCTCAACATCTGAAATTCTTCATCATTTAAAGGTGTATCTTTCATTAAAACACGTGAAGGTATATTGATTTTCCCAATATCATGCATATATGCCGCATACACCAATACTTTTTTTGTATATTCGTCATAACCCTTCCAATTGGCGAAACCTTTAGCATATAGTACAACATGTTCTATATGATTATATGTAAATTCATCCCGGGTATTAATAACAGTAATCAATGTTCGTATAGCCGTGAACATTTCACTGCTAAATTTATCGCTTTCATCAATGTTTTCAAATATGTTCTCATACTTTCTAACTTGATTTTTATCCATAAATTTAGCCCTGTATAAAGCTATATCGGCAAATTTAACCAAATCGTCCGCAGTCTTTGTTTCTTCACTCATTTTCGCAACACCGATTGAAACCGTCAATTTGTTACCAGGCAAAAATTCCTCACCGTAAAATTTTGTGGTTCGCACGGCTATACATATCTCGTTTGCTATGGCAAAAGCCCTGTTTTCAGTAAACTGCCCGATTATGGCAAACTCATCTCCCCCTTGTCTGCATACAATACCGGAAGAAGCGTATTTAGAAAACAGGTTTGCCATTGACACCAATATTTCATCTCCCTTAACATGCCCATGGTACTCGTTATATGTTTTAAAATTATCAATATCTATTAAAATCAAGGCCAACGGAGCGTTGTCCTTGTGATATCTCTCAGCTTTTTCTTCCAAATACGAAATCAAATATCTATGATTATAAACTCCTGTAAGACCGTCCTTTTCTGCAAAGTTTCTTAATACGTTAATGTAACTTTCTTTTTCTTTTATGTAATAGCCGATGATATATGATGTTAAAACAAGTTCTATTACAAATAGCACATTCGTCTCCATAGCTATATAAGCTTTCCCGTTTAACATTAATTGGCTTAAAGTATATATGGTAACAAATAAGGCTGATGCGGAAATCCCCCACTTTAGTCCGTTTTCGATAGTCATAATTATAACTACCAAAAAAAACAGGTGCTTATGGTCTCTTCCCAGTGAAACACATAATATGACCACAGCACTTATTAAGCAAAACAAGATTATGTTTTGTAATTTCCTTAAAACACTCTCTTTTTT
>CAZJOD010000042.1:0-25383 GCA_964547525.1 uncultured Clostridiaceae bacterium | reverse complement strand
AATCAAATATAGCGGCTTGTGCTTTGTATGAATCAGCCGGTGGAGAACCAGCGCACAATGATGATGTTACATATTTCTTTAACAACTTCGATTAAAAGAATTTAATGCCAATGGGTGATTAAATTACATCACTATGTCAAATAAAAAACATATAAGAGACGTACCGCTACGATTTTTTCATTATCTCCTCCGTAAATTGCAGTCCAGAAGAAATAGTTTGCACAAATCATAATTATCTGTGCAATCACATTGAAAATGGCTTCAAAACGGTAAGCAAGAGAAACAAGCAGGCGCACTTTTATAAAATAAAGATAGGATGCCATATGATCCTCCGTAAAAAATTGGACACTGTACATAAACAAGTATAAACAATGTGTTTTCCAAAGTCAACTATAAAATATGAAGCCTGACGAGGAGTTTATTGTTGAATGGTTATGATAGAATATTATAGAAAATTCCAGTACCGGCTGCGTTGAAAGAGCTGGAACAGCAGAAATGGTCCGACAGTACGATGGTGCATATTGTCTGGATCACGCCGTTACTGCCGTGTTTCTGACAGGTGATGCGGAGGATCATTCAGTTCATTGCTTTGTATATGGTCAAAATAAACTCTTCTCCTGACTCCTGAAGAAGTGGCTGTTTTGCCCCGGCTTCTTTCATAGTTTTTAATACCATGGGTATACCTCTACCGAGTTGATCAATATATCTGAGGTTTTCCATGTATTTAACCAAGAAAGGATTTCTTACATAAGAAATACCTATCTTCATTTTGTCTATTGTCACAGTGTTGGGTAATCTACCCGGGCTGTGAAACTCTATTCTGTCATCAAACATAAATATCCTTATTTTTGAACCGCTAATGCTATAATTCCTGTGTACAATAGAATTAACAATTGCCTCTCTTAGAACAAGGACAGGATATTCATCTTTTTCCTCCCGCTTAATTCCATTGATAACGGAAGGTGATTTTACGTTATTTTTCAAAACCACCATAGCCTGCTCTGCAATATCCTGAATCCTTCCAACTAAAACCTTTTTGTCTATAAGCTCATCCGTAATCTCAGTTCCTTTGAAATGTGCAAAGCTGATGCCGTTTTGGGGAAGCCTATTTTCCGGATTTTTTCCGAATACCAGTAGCCCGCCGACAGTACAGAATGCTCTTCCATTGGCAACTGTCATAATGTCAGCATTAATAAGGATTCTTTCAGTTGCTTCTTTACTTTCTTCGTAAAGATCGAAGGTGTTATACTTTAAAAAATAATCTCTGATGACATCAATATTCAAATCTTTTATTGATGTATCTTCAACCGGAGAAATATCAAAATGCAGTGCCCCATTTGCTTCAAACAGCCTTAAAAGCTCCTTCCTTGATGCAATTCGTTTTGTTGTACCTACTCGTATGTAGTATTTATGATCAGTAGTGTAATATGGCTTACTCAAGCCTTTATTAATTGTTATTACCGCTATTGACTTACCATCTATTTCAAGACTCTCAAAGGTAGGTACAATATGAGGAATACAATTATTCCTGCACACATTCATAACTTTTTCTTCAATTAAAGTTTCGGAGACGCCCTTTATACAGCCATCATCATCTACACCGATAAGTATCATGCCACCTTCAGAGTTTGCGAAGGCAACAATCTCCTCGGCCAAGTCCTTTGCTTTTATTCCCTCTTCCTTGAATTCTATATATGAATTCTCCCCATTATTAATAATTTCTCTGATTTCCTGTACCTGCATGGTAACCACCCTCATTAAAATCTATGTAATCTCTATTATACCATCATATTGCCATTTGGTTCTATCCGGTTTGACTATTGCCCAAGTTACTATCATTTATACATTGACTAATATGATATGATACCTAATTCTATATACTTAGGAGCAAGATATTCGGGATCGATTTTTCTTTTTATTAAATTTCGCATTCCGATAACATCCGGACAGTAGTCGAGCAACTTAATTTTATAACTACAACACATATTTTTCAATAGATTGAAAGCATTTTCTAGAACGGAAGTGTCAACCCACAGTCGGTTTGACGCTTACGTTTCTTCTACCATCTTTTCATTTAATATTTCATCAACAAACTTATTTGCCTGTGTTACTGTATAATAGATCTAGACGCTCAAATATAGAACTATAAGATCATTTTTAGGCCTGTATTTTTTATATTGATTTTGATACCGGATAAAGATTAAGGAGGAGGTATATATAAAAGTATCATCTTTTTAGAAGAAGATACCTTGCTTTAATGATCTTCTTCCACTATGACCGGTTCAACAGATTAACAGCGGTAACACATCACAAACTGATGCGTTATACGCTTACACATATGATGGATTACGGAAAAGTAAGACGGTAAACGGAGTTACCACCGCACATGTTTGGATGGAATATCGCTCTTGCCAAAGGTATGATAATTTTAGTTAATTGCGGGAAATAAATCATGATGTTTGAATTGTTTGAATTTTCTCTGAAAGAGTTTTGTAAATATTTCATCTTCAGTCCCACTACAGATTTTTTACCGCGAACAT
Source organism: uncultured Clostridiaceae bacterium (assembly GCA_964547525.1). GTDB lineage: Bacteria > Bacillota > Clostridia > JAAYHZ01 > JAAYHZ01 > CAZJOD01. The sequence goes on along the minus strand of CAZJOD010000042.1, from coordinate 22,843 downwards.
ATGGCATGGAAATGGAGATAACGATAAAGTCAACAAGATATTTTAAGAAAAAATCAATACTGTAATTGATATTGAATATATTCCGGTCGCTAGATAAAGAGAAGAGATGTTAAAAAAAATTTACACAAACGATAATGTGGATGTTATCGATTACGTGCTATTGGATCTATGCAATATAATTTGGGGTAAGGGGGAAATCTGCCTAAAACAAGGGTAATTGTAAAATTTATTGATTGTAGGTTGGAGTTATAGTTAATCAATGGTAAAATTATTGATAGAAGTGCAATTGGTAGGTGATATGTATAGTTGCCCACTGGGTTTGCTTATTGTATAATAAAGTAAATTAATGTTAAAATTTATAAAGTAGAGGAACTTTCGTTAAGAGAGGAAGTGTTTTTATGACGTGGCCAACTCATATTGTTGCAGCAGGTGGGTATGTTTTTGATGGAAGAGGTAATGTTCTTATTGTAAAGACAATTCACAGAGGATGGGAATGTCCTGGCGGACAAATTGAAGTAGGGGAGAATCTTGAGGAAGGTTTGTTGCGTGAGATAATGGAGGAAAGTGGTATAAAAGCTTCTATAAGGTGCCTGGCAGGGGTGTCTTCTAATGTGGGACAACATTTATTTTACGATGGGATAACACCTGTTCCAACTAAGGTTATGTTTGATTTTATATGTGATTATATCGATGGTGAGCCGACGATTTCAAATGAAACGAGTGATGTTATGTGGGTTCCTAAAGACAAGGTTTTTAATTATGTCACATCTTCTGTGAGTATATACAAGTTTAAGTATGTACTACAGTATAATGGACAAGTTCACTATTGCTCATATGTTACTAAGCCGGAGTTTAAAGTTTTGTCTTCTAGATATGTTTAAAATATAAAAGAATTGCAGCAGAACAAGAAGTTTTATGTAATGGGAAAGAGTTATAAAGATGAATGATACAATTTGGTCAACGTGTATTCAAGGAGCAGAAATGCTATATATGACCCTAAATATCTGATTTCGAGATGAATACAGGTCAATTCATGTTTTAATGAAATGGTAGAAGGATGGAAATGAACTTAAAGTCAAAGGATTAAAGAATGGATTATAAGCGAGGAAAGAAATATATAACGGAAAAATTCATATAAGGGAAGGTATTATATAAATGGGAACTGTATATATTTTCAGAGGTAAGGCGGCAACTGGTAAATCGACATTAGCAAATATGCTTGCAAAAAAGCTGTCAATCCCTGTTTTATGTAAAGATGATATTGTTGACGCTTTAAAAAGCAGTAAAAGTATAGATAAAGGAAGTATCAATAATGAGGTTTGTTATAATATTTTATATAAAATAATCCAGACAAATCTTTATTTAAATACTGACCTCATCCTGGATATTGCTCTTGGTGATATAAACAATGCGAAATGGTTTTTTGAGAGACTTAATTTTAAGGATAATAGAGTTTTTAAATTCTTTATTGATTGTAGTGATGAAGATGAATGGATTAGAAGACATATAGAAAGACTCAAGAACCCCTTGCTACACCAATCATTTAAATCAATAGAGCATGTTTTTGAACATTATAAAAAAGCGAATGTATACCCTTTTGAAGATGAATTTATAATTGATAGTATTGAGTCTATTGAAGAATGTTTCAAAGCAATTAATAAAATTATTAGCCCATCTCTTTTGGATTAATTAATATGGAGAAAAAGGCCTTTTGAATTTTGAATCGTTCATTAAAGTAAAGCCCTTGTTGTGAAACTTAACTGTTTGTATTTTGTCCACAGGTTATGTTTTTTAACATTGACGGTGAAGAAAAACTGGTCGAGTTTATCGACAAAAGAATGGAATAATTTCTTTACGAAATGGAGATATAAAAATGGCTGACAATAGATTTTTATCTGTAAGTGGAATTGTTATTAAGGAAAATAAAGTGTTACTGGTAAGGCAAGCATATGGTTCGGCAAAAGGATTATTAATAATACCAGGCGGATATTTACACGAAGGCGAATTGCCCAATACAGCTTTGGAACGTGAAATAAAGGAAGAAACCGGCATTAGTACTACAACGCGAGAGTTAATTGCAATCCGGTTTTCAAAAAAGGATTGGTGGGCGATTTTTGCTGCCGATTATGTTTCGGGCATACCTATCTCAGACAATAATGAAAACAGCGAAGCATTATTTCTTGATATCAACGTCGCTTTAGAACGAGAAGATTTATCATATACAACTAAAGAAATTCTTAAAAACTATGTATCAGGGAAAGGCTTTAATTTATCCGCCTTCTGTCCTTCAGGTATCAATCCTAATGACTATCAACTTTTCTTTTAAACCGTATGTTACGATTAGTAATGGATATATTGTTCATAGGAACAAGTCCAAAGGTCAAATTTCGGTTGCGAGTGGCCGTTTAGATGTCATAGTTTGGTGACAGAGCAGGTTAGATGTTAGGCTGCTATATGAGGTGGTAAATATGTTATCTTACGAACAAATTATAGAATTACATAACAGACAAATTATTGATTATGCAATATCACATGATAATAATTTAATTGCTTATGTTTACGGTAACCATGATATGTTAAATAGCCTGTATTCCAATGATATAATGGATAGGGAAATTGGTTTATTAGATTGTAATAATTCTCGGCATTATTCTATATTACCTAAAGGTATAGATGCCCATTCACCCTTTTGGTCTCATGATAATAAAAAGATTGCGTTTTTAGCATTATATAATGGGAAAACACAAGTTTTTATTTATGATCTTACCGGGTCAAGTTATTCAAATATTACGGATATTAAATATGATTGCCCAAATGCTTTTGACGGGTGTTTTAAAAATGCCCGCTTATTTTGGTCGCCGGATGATAAATATATTGTTACATCTTTTTTGCCGTATGGAAGTGAATATTATTTATCTTGTACTCTTCCGATAGTCAAAAGCGAAAGTGAAATTTTTCATGAATCAAGCGAAAATTCCGGAGATTATAGCGGATTTATTGAAAATTATAAACAATCAATACTGATAATTAATAGTGCTACCGGGGAAATTATACAAAGTGAATTATTAAAAAAGAAATTTATACTTAGAGGTTTAATTAATAAGGATACGGTTATATACAGCCAAAATGGAAAATTGTATAAATTTAATATTACTAATAATCTGATTACAACACTAAATTATGACGATATGCCCGTAATTAAATTATCCGGGGAAAAGGTTTTATATGCAGGGGTTAATGGTAAAAAAATATTTTTCGGCGTTAATAATGAAGAAATAGCAAATACAGAAATTGAAGCCGATTACATCAAAGCTGTTGATGTTTCTTCGAATGGCAGTTTTGCTGTATTTGTCTTTAATAAAAAAATGACGGTACATTTACTCAAAATCAATTCTTCAGGCAAGATAGATATTTTAACTAATGAGTATGATTACGTTTTTGATGGTCAGGTTCAGGCCGCTCCCACTATTTTGAATAATGATGATATTCTTTTTCTTCTTTCAAATACTACAACACATCATGAATTTTATAAGATTTCAAATGCAGAGAAGACAAAAATATTATTTTTTAATGATGAAATACTTCGAAAAACAGAGATAGCCTGTCTAATAAAATCATTTAAAAATGAAGAGGATGATATTGAAACAATATTGTTATTACCTCCTAAGTATAAAAAGCATGTAAGATATCCAGCATTAATATATCTACATGGTGGCCCCAATGTTTTTGAAAATGCGACAATCTCCAATATGATAGATGCCCGAGGAAGAAGTGCAGCGTATGCTCTTTGCCAAGAAGGTTTTGTAGTAGCCATGCCTAACTATAGAGGAACTCTTGGGTATGGGAAAAAACATACGGAAAACATACCGAATGCATCAATGGAGTATATTGAATATCCGTTTGAAGATACATTGGCTTGTAGAGACTTTTTAATTAACGAATATAATGTTGACCCTAACCGGATTGGTATATACGGTTCAAGTTTTGGAGCCCAAATTACAGGTTGGTCAATCACTCATTCCAATAATTTTTATGCTGCCGCTTGTATTGTAGGAGTCGAATACGACCTTGAATTTTGGTATAAGCTTGCAAGTAAGAGTGAAAGATATTGGGTTGAAAAAGATGAAAAATTCACAAGATATTCAATTGTCAATTATATTTCTAATATATCGTGTCCTGTATTAATAGTGGAAACCGGTCAAGCCGAAGGAAAGAAATATACAGGAAAAGTATTCTATAATGCGTTATGCGCTTATAAGAAAAAAGCGGAAAGGGTTATATATCCGAATGCTTTTCATAATGGCGGCTGGACTGATGAATATAAAGCTGATTATATATATCGCCTTATCAATTTTTTTAAATGACAAGACATGCATATAAACCTAATCGGAGTAATTTTAAAAGGAGGATTTGGTGGTATTTAGAGCAATGAAAGGCATTCGATAAAATAATTTAATACTTATTCGGAGAGGGATGAATCTAATGTTTACGATGACAGCAATGGATCTTGCACGCGAGATACGGCATAAACGTCTCGGTGTTGAAGAACTCACAAGAGCATATATTGAACGAATTGAGAAATATGATGGATCTGTTGGATTGAATGCGATAGCGGAATTAAATGAAAATGCCCTGGCACAGGCTAAAAAAATGGATTCCTTGAAAACCGACCGGAGTGGAGCCATGTTTGGATTACCGGTGCTTGTAAAGGATAACATAGACGTTTCCGGACTACATACAACGGCTGGCAGTTTGGCTCTAGAAGATAACATTGCAGTAAAAGATGCTCGCATTATTGCCAATTTACGTAACAACGGCGCTTTAATATTAGGAAAAACCAACATGACTGAGTTCGCAAACTATACCGGTTATGATATGCCCGGAGGATATAGTTCGCGTGGCGGCCAAGTTAAAAATGCTTATGATTACGCTAAAAATCCCAGTGGCTCAAGTTCCGGTTCAGCTGTCGCAATGTCAGCGGGATTTTGTTCTGTTGCAATTGGGACAGATACATCTTTCTCCATCGTTGGCTGCGTCACGGAAAATGGGGTTACAGGTCTAAAACCGGCTCATGGCTCTTTATCGTCAGAAGGAATCATACCTATAGCTAGAACCCTCGACAGTGCAGGTCCGATTACCCGAGACCTAAATGACGCATTGCTTGTTTATTCATGTATGAAAGATGAGGCACTGAAGCCGGTTGAACCTTTGGCACCGGAAAACATACGCCTCGCAATTAATATTTTTAATCGGGATCAGGTTTCCGAAGCTCAGCTTTCAAGATATGATACTGTTCTTAATGCGCTAAAAGCTGAACATGCACAGGTCACAGAGGTCACTCATGCTCACACAAAATATCAACGTGATATTATGTGCTGTGAATTTCGGCATGATCTTGAAGATTATTTAACTTATTCTAAGGCAAAGCGTAGAACACTCAAGGAGATTGTTGACTATTATGAAGCCAATCCCGGACAAATGATGAAATATGGCAATAACTATCTACGTGGTGCATTAGACAATGCTTCCGGGAAACTTGATGATGCAGTATATATTAAGGCTTTGGCTAAACGTAAGAGGCTCCGCTCCCAAATGATTGAGAGTTTAAGTGGATATGATGCCTGCTTGATGACCGGACCGACTAACATAATGCATTTCGTTGGGTTGCCATCATTAGCATTATGGCTTTGTATGGCTGATGATGGAACACCACGCGGTATGATTCTGTACGGAATAGATGAACGGCGACTTTTTGCAGCTGCATTGACTATCGAACGGTATTGTGCGCCTGTTATTATGCCTAATCTTTGAGTTCTATTAAAAAAAGAAAAACCGAATGATATCTGTCTTGAATGTGACAGGGTTGTATTGAAAGATTAAAAGGACAATTTCATTATATTATTTCTTTGTTGATACATTTAGAAAGGAAGATTCCTACAATATGGAGAATATTACTTATTAACAAAATTGTTTCGATATTCGAATAGTTGGGGAATTAATAGTTTTAAAATTTTTAAAGGGGGTTTATGAATGAAGGTAATAATATTAGATATGTATGGCGTAATCTTAAAAGACTCTGGAGATGGTTTTATATCATTTGTAAATCGCACATTTCCCAAATTAAGTCCAGCTGATATATATCTGCATTGGAATAAAGCAGATGTAGGTGAAATATCTTCTTTGGAAGTTTTTAAAAGATTAGGGTATGAAGGAGACCTAGAGAAAATTGAAAGAGAGTATTTGGATACTGTGGAAATTGATGAATCGTTTTATAAATTCGCATCAATTATAAAGAAATACTACAAATTAGCTTTGATATCAAACGATTCAAGCGAATAGAGTAGCTATTTCCGTGATAAATATAAAATAAATGATTATTTTGATGTCATTACAGTAAGTGGTGATATTAAAATAAAAAAGCCTGATGAACGGATATTTAAGCGTACACTTGCAAAACTCGGGTGTTTAGCATCTGACTGCATATATATAGATGACAGAAGATTTAATTTGGTAGCGGCACAATCTCTTGGCATGGATACTATATTATTTAATAGCAGGAATGTTCAATATGAAGGAAAAACCATTAATAATTTCGATGAACTTACCAATTTATTGATAAGTTCGTAAAAGAATAATGAATTTGGTGATTGAATAAAATGCTTACATCAATAATCTTGTGTTACAACCTGTGGTTGTATCTTGAATCCGATATTAGAATAGATGTCGCTTCTTTTTTATCGACCTTTATTATATTATTTAGATAGAAATCAAATACGGAGGATTAAGTAATGATCAATAAAGTACATTTTGGGAAGAGAATGGCTTCACTTCGTAGAAGAATAAACCTATCGCAGGTTGAGTTGGCTGAAAAACTTGGCGTAACCTCGCAGGCGGTGTCAAAATGGGAATGTGGTATAGCACTGCCTGATATCGAGTTATTGCTTGAAGTTTCTAATTTATACAATGTGTCTATAAATGAATTACTTGAAGGTAGGAATATAATCACGAAATTGGCAAGTCGTTCTTTTGAAATGGATGAGATAGCTTATTTCTTGCCAAAAGTCGAACAAAATTATAATGTTGCATGGGCAAATGAAATTGTTTCAGAGAAATGGATATCTCATAACTGGATTTCTCATATGGTGAACGATAACCAAATAAGCAATGGTATCGGTAAGCGCATATTAGATCATAAAGGTTTGATCCTTGAAATCGGAGCAGGACCGGGCGGTGGTTATATGCCATATATATTGAAAAATAAACCTGATGCAACGATAATTATTAGTGATCTTTCGCCAACTGTTGTGTGCGAATGGAAGCGTTTTTTGGATAATGAACTTAATTCTCAAAATATTTATTATGCGGCCTTTGACTTTTGTGATATCCCGTTTTCTGATAACTGTATTGATGTCATTTCAGATTGTGGTGGAATCGGGAATGCAGAAGGAGACAAGGGAAAAGCGTTAAAAGAAGCATATAGAGTCTTGAAACCTGGTGGCTTACTTGTAACATCGACGGGTTTTGTAACGAAAGAGACATTGGCAGCACTACCGGAGAGTTCTCAAAAAGCGTTGTGGGAAAAACGTCCTGATATATTTGAAGACTTGTATGAAAAAACGGTTCTTGCTGGCTTCAAAAAAATTGACAGTGTCATTGGTGGATGTTGGTATACAAATGATGATGAAAGCACAATAGCTGATTTGGCAAGAGAATTAGGAATAAATCTGAAATTCACAAGTTATGTTCGATATTGTGAAAAATAAAGTCATTTTTTTTTGAGCATTCTGATGTTTTCTCCAATATTCAAATTCATAATTAGACACCTTTTATACTTTTGACGGCCGTCTTATTTTGTTATTGGAGACATTTTGACTTTAAATAAAACAACAATAATAGAGATGGGAGAAAAGAAAAATTATAATGGATATAAAGCCGGTATTGAATGTTATAACCTTTTAGAGTTATTTGAATGTATAGAAGTATTAGAAAATTACACAACATGGATTACTTGTAATAGATTACTTTCATTTTATATATAAATAAAAAAATAACTTGTTAATAAGCTATTTTACTGTTTTTGATAATAGAATAGATAGAGGTGTGTTTTTTCACCTTACAAGTATATTATATCCATAAAATGCCAAACTGTCAAGAAAATAAAAGAAAAAATATGAAAAACGGAGTTTTAATCCAGTGTTATAACAAGCAACTAATACGTTCATGAATACTATGGCAGGTCAAGTTTTATTTATTTTAACTATTAATATAAAATATGGTTAGTAACCGACCCAATAAAATCTTTCAATTTAAAAATTAAAAAAGGGAGGAGAACCATGGTTGTTAGAGGTCAGTTAAGAAATAGCTGGTTGCTTGATTTTAGCTACCATTGTTGTAAAAAAGCTAGTTTTTAATTTCAAAATCAGGTATCCTAATGGCTCATGCCGTTTTGCAAGCGTCTATGCATGGCTTGAACGGGCACGGTGAGATGATATTAATTTTATTCATATTATCCATGAAGACAGTTTTATACCCGAAAGTGGTGATGATAATCAACCACAATATTCCTTGCGCTTGTTCGTGCAGGTACTACTTTTTTGCTCGTGTAAAAAAGCAAATTATGGTGTCCCTTATTTTCGTGGTGAAAAAATTGCGCGACATTTCAATGAATGGAGAAAACAGAAAGAATTGAATAATTTATGGTTATATTATGCAATCAGCCATTGCGCAGATTACCCTGAACTTACGGATAACATTGAGCTGATAAATCCTTTGTTTTTTGGGTATCTGCTATTTACAGATTATTGGAATAAGTTTTATGTAGCGGGAAGGAGTAATAAAGATGAATGATACAATTTGGTCAACGTGTATTCAAGGAGCAGAAATGCTATATATGACCCGAAATATCAGATTTCGCGATGAATACAGGGCACAGTATTTAAAGGCTATGAGCCTTGAAAATGGAATGAACATACTTGAAGTGGGTTGTGGTTCAGGACTTCTCTGTCATCGTTTGAAAGAGTGGCTGCCTGGCAGTAATATAACAGGCTTGGATATGGATGCAAATTTTATTAAATATGCCAGAGAAAAGAGTATTGAAAAAGGCTTCAGTTGTACATTTGTGCAGGGGGACGCAACAAGTCTTCCGTTTAAAGATAACTCATATGACGCCTGTACATCACATACAGTAATAGAACATATTCCTACAATTCCTTTTTTATCTGAGCAGTTTAGAGTATGCAGACCGGGAGGTGTGGTTTCTGTAATAAGTTCTAGGACAGAGGCATCGATTAGTCCCGAGAATCCGCAACCTGTTACGGATGAAGAACAGGAATTATGGAATCGTGTACGAGCGGCATCAAAAGATTGTGATAAGAACAATAAAGTATGTGCATATCCCTGTTCAGTGACGGATATTCCCCGCTATATGGAAGATGTAGGCTTTATAAATGTTAGTGTGGATTTCATAGCTGTTACAGCAGCACCTGATAGTGCTCAATATAATATCGCAGCCAGGGAAGAATTTATAGAAACAAACCGGAGAGTTGCACAGAATGCGATATTGTTGGCGAAGAATTATGCTCCTGGAATATGGAGTGAAAATGAAGTAAACAGGCTGAGAGAATTGGTGAATAAGCGTTTCGATGACAGGACCATGGCATTGCGTGAAGGAAGGAAGATATGGGACATTGCAGTTTCAATGCTTATGATCACAAGGGGTTACAAGCCGGAGTAGAAAAATTAGAGTTGAAGATAGTTTATATAATTTATTTTATAAAGGAGGGTGAAATGCTTAAATTAATTCCCCGTGAAAAGAGCTTAGTAAAAGGGTACAAAGAGTATTGTCAAGAGTTTTATGATAATAATATTTTAACGTTTAGACCAACTAATCCTAGAAATATAAATGAGAATTGGTTTGAACAAACCGCTGAATGGTATGAAAAAAAAGAAAAGGGGATTGTAGATGGATATCCAAAAAGCTTTCATTATTGGGCTGTTGATAATGATAAATTTATAGGAGAATTTCAACTACGTCCTGATTTAGCTGATGAATTGATGGTTGGTATAGGAAGTATTGGATACTCTGTACGGGTAACTGAATGGGGTAAGGGTTATGGGAAAGAAATATTAAAACAAGGCCTTGAAATCGCACGATCATTCGGACTTGATAAAGTTTTACTGAATATAACCGATGATAATGTTGCTTCCTCCCATATATGTGAAGCTGCTGGAGGTAAACTAATGGATAAAATTACTGTGAATACAAAGGACGAAGGTGTACATCTTATGCGAAGATATTGGATTCATCTATAATATTAACCGAATATAATAAGTATAAGTTGCTGGACTAAAAGAAATGATTCGAGTGTGCAAGGTGGGTGGTACAGTATCAGCTGTTTTTCCAGGTAAAAAAGTTAGTTGGAAAGGAGAATACCCGTTTGAATTTTACGATAGGTTAAATGAGCTATATGAAAAACAAGAGGAGATATATCAAAAGCATATACTGAATTTGTCCACTATGTATTATCAGAATAGTGAATGGCCTTGCTCAAAGTACTCAAAAATGTTTAATGCGAGTGGTTTGAAAAATATTCATATACATTCAGTTTCTTCTGCTTTTTCGTATAGCGATAAAAGATGGCCTTTGGAATATCGTAAGTATCAGATTGATACAGGTATAAGTGATGAAATAAGGATAGTTTCCGAGAGAAGCCAGATGAAAAAGTTTGAGAATTATGGTTTTACTCAAAAAGATTTTGCCGATCTTATTAATCTACTAAAGAAAAAGCAAAAATACCTATTAGACAATATCGAGACTGACCGAAGCTTTGAACTGGACGCCGGGCATCAAATTATAATAACAGGAGTTAAATAAATTATCAAAATAGCTAGGGATAAGAGTTTCTCCACTAAAAATACAATGTCTGTTATGGCCCACATTCTTTGCATTTTCTCTTGTCATTGTTCGTTCTCCTTGAAATCTTTCATTCTTATAGACACAGGATGTGAAAAATGGTTGGAATTTTTTAATATTTCCTAAAACAGGCTCAGCTGAGTGTATTCTGGCTTAGGAAATTCATTGAGGTATTCAAATATCTCTCTGACATTACTCATCACACCATTCGCCTTACATTCATTATAAAATATCTTCATTAAGGCATTATTATTGTCGCTTGTGATCTCATAGGAATAGCTGTATTTGCGGTGATATTTTTCGCACAGATCCGGAAAATGTTCATGTAGCTTTTGATAGAAATATTCCCGGTCGCTCTCGCGTAAAGTTACACTGATTCCGAAGCAAATAATACCTTTAACACCCGCTTTAAAGCAATAATTCAATATTTCACGAAGATTTTCCTCGGTATCGTTGATGAACGGCAGAAGAGGTGACAACCATACAATCGTAGGAATGCCGTTATCGTGCAGAATTTTAAGGGTCTCAAACCGTTCTCTTGTTGTACAGACGTTTGGTTCAAGAATTTTACATAGGCTTTCGTCATATGTAGTCAGCGTCATCTGTACTACGCATTTCGATTTCCCGTTGATGCTTTTTAGCAAATCCAAATCACGTAGAACGCGGTTTGACTTAGTGATCAGTGTCGCACCGAAATCATACCTGTCGATGATTTGAAGGCATTTTCGCGTCAATCCCAGCTTTTCTTCACAATGCATATACGGATCACACATAGAGCCTGTGCCGATCATACACTTCTTACGCTTTGACCGTAGAGCCTTTTCAAGTAATTCCGGAGCGTTTTGCTTAACCTCGATATCTTCAAAATCATACTGCATCTGTTAACAGGTTGAGTGACTGTCGTAGTAGATACAGCCATGAGTACACCCTCGGTATATATTCATTCCATTTTTGGCAGATAGAATACCTTTTGCATCGACAAAGTGCATGGCTACCTCCTTAATATTTCCATAACACAACGGCTGCCGCCTGTTTTGATACTTTCGATAAGCTCGACTTCAGTATTGTAATCTAGTACTGTTTCAAACAATTTCTTGGTGTAACCGAGTGTGCAAAGGCACCATGTTTTTGATACTTGACCGTCCACTTGTTGAACGCAGTCACATAAACAATGTGGATATGAGAAAAACAGCACATCATTTTCATGCCAAATACTGTGCTTGCCTGCAAATGTAGTGTTATATTTTTCGCAGAACTCGTCGAGATTTTCAGAAGTCTGATACATTTTCTTTACAGCCTCTATATATTTTGGTGCAGGGGTACAGGAGCAGCCCATGCGTATTTCCTTTATCTGCTCGCTATCAAAATTGCTTTCAAGGTAGTTGCAAACATCATTTGCCCATTTAAATTTGCGCTTGAAGTCTGCAGATTTTGACAGATATACTTTCTCTGCCATGCTGTCTGCTACTTCTTTACTGATATTATTTTTCACGCTTTCGTAAAGACGAATTGATTTTACATTATCATTTTTAGGCATTGTTTCTCTCCTTTTCTGCAAGCAGCATATACAGTGTTACCCACTTGTTTGGCTTACCGGGCTTATCCATTAAAATTGCTTTCTTTGTATTTGTGGCTTCAAGTATGTATTTTTCTTCTGTTTGTGGTTTGCTGTTTAATATATTCCAAACACTTTTCATTTGCGGGATATTGCCAAGTCCAAGTCTGCACATTGAATGTGTGATTGTCAGAATATGAGACAATCCTCCGTCAAACAGCCCTATTTTTGTGTCGGAAATTATCTTCCCCGGCTCAATTTTACTAAATATCATATCTCTGCTTGTAAAATAACTGACTAAGTCATCATACTTTTTCCCGGCACGGTAGCTTTCCGGCAATAAAGAATATAAATATAATGCCGGAACAGTTGCTGCAAAGCAGCTTTTCGGTTCCTGACCTTTATGATTGCTTTTTTTCCACTTACACAAAATAGCCACCATCAAATCTGCCTTTTTCAATATAAACTTCAATCATTCTTTTTACACGTGGATCATCTAAATATCTAAGTCTGACAAGTGTGCTTAAGAAGCTCACCTGACGGCAGCTACCTAAATTATTTTCATCTAATAAATAAGCGTAGTCTATACACATTAAAACGTTCTGCAAGCTCGGATGCAGTAACGGTCTTTTTATTCAATAATATTGTTATTATTTCAATCATGCGTGATATCTTCATCGTCCCACCTCTAACCATTATTATACAACTTATTCTTGACAACGTCATGTCAGGTTTAATTTATTTTTTTGCTTCCAGAGAGGAGATGGTACCTTCGCTCTATACAAAAAAATTAACTGATGGTTAAAGAATTTATTGAATAATTATATAAGGCCAAACGGCTTTTCGGAATATGGTCAATAGAGAAAAGAAACGAAGCAATCCGGTTATTGAAAGAAGGTATTTCAAGGTTCCCGAACGATAATCGGTTGAAAATGTTATTGGCTCGCTATATAAGTTATATGTACGTCAATCGTAAATTGGATGTTATAAAGAAAGAATATAAAGAAGCCATATATCTCCTCAAACAAGTAATGAAAGCTACTAATGATAAAAAAGAGGCTGATGAAGCTATTTTCAGCCTTTCAAACATTTATCTTCATATGGAAGAATATAATTTGGCGCAAGAAACAATTAATAAGTTGATAATAAATGAAAATATCAGACCACATCGATTCTTAGCAGCTTTGGAATATGAAAAAGGTGATATGGATAAAGCGAAAAAATCTTATCAAAAACTACTTTACGGAGACTTTACAGATATTATTGACAATGGTTTTATAAGACCGTTATCGGTATATTTTACAAAACAATTGGTTAATTCGGCGGGTTTTCCAGGGTTTTTGTCAATTTAGCCTTGCTTTAAAAGAGAATATTGGCTTGGAGATATAAATAGAATGGACGATATTTTGGAAGTTGAAAAATCCGCAAACACAGGAACGGCCGATAATATATTGAAAAATGTCGGTCTTGATACAGTTTTGGGGAAAATATATGAAACAGGTACGTTTAATATTGATTTTCAAGAAGAAGTATATAATTACAAATAAAATTTGCAAAAGTTGTTTTTGACAAAGTCCCCTAGGCGAGCAATAACAATATATGATAAAATAGTGCATACTAATTTTGTTAGTGGAAGATTTGCTTATGACAATTTGACGAAGTTTGGTGAAGTATTTTTTTCATTAATTGAGTTAATTGGTTTACATGGATGATGTTTATAAAGAAGATTAAAAGGTATAGGAAGGACGTGTTATTACATGGCTCTTGTATCAACAATTGATGACAATTCATATATAAAAATACCTGATGAGATAATTGAAAAGGCTGGTTTGAAGCCTGGGACCGACATCATATGGCTGTATAATGAGAAAACCGGACAGATTATCTTGATGGAAAAACCTGAGAACTTTGCTAAGTGTTTAAGAGGCTTAGGTAAAGAGCTTTGGCAAGGCACTGATGTAAATATGTTTGTTCAGGAGGAAAGAAATTCATGGTAGACTAGGCAAAAATTATAAGCATTAAGAGAAGTCGAATTCGATTTCATTTAGGAAATGAATTGATATTATAGTGTTTATCAAAAATGCGAAATAGTCTTAAAATTTCACATTGAGGTTGAAGTTAAATTATGTAGAAGATGAAAGTGAGGTGTTTAGATTTGTATAATTGGGAAAATGTGACCGATTTTTTTTCAGATAAGGACAGGCATTATAAAAATACCTATATGGAAATTAATGAAGTATATGATGGAGAAATCGAAGTGAGTTTATTTTCTTCAAAAGAGGGATTATATGAAATATACTTTTCATATGGCATATTATACGGAATTATTTATGTGGATGCGGAAAAGGCTTACTCAAAACGTGAAGATATAAAAATCGAACTTGCACAAGAATATCAGAACCATAAAGAGCCAACAGATGAATTTATAAATTCGTTTTGTGAAAAACATAAAGTGTGTATGCCAAGTGACATCCTATTTGATGAATCGGCTCTGTTTAATTTCTGATGTAGTTCACATGAAGATTTTTACGGGAAAGAGAACCGCCAAACTCGTTGTAATTTGGCGGTTTAAGATAATATCAATTTTTACTTTATTAAACCAGTGTTAGAGGAACGCCTTCTTCAGGAGTCGGGGGAATGTATAGTCTTCCATCTTGTGCGGTAAAAGTAAAGGTGTAAATTCCAAAATACCATAAGTCAAGATATGTGAAATAATTAATATATCCTCTGCAAACTTTTGGCATATTTTTATAATGCATATCTGAAATAATTTTAGCCAGATTTTCTATTTTCGGAGTCATTTCTGTAAGTAATGGTGAGAAAATGTTAGTTTGCAGTTGATTCAGCTGATCTTTGGACATAATAATAAAGTTTGGCTTATATGTGTTTCCGGATTTCGATACTAATCCGTTTTGTATAGAAGATGCCAGCTTTTCCTTATCATCGTCAGAAAGTTTGGCTATATCAAAATCAGGTTCTATCAAAGAACAAAATAGGGTGTGCCAGATTTTTTGAGCAGTCTTATTGTTTTCTTTAATAATTTGGGGGTGATACTCTAAAGCTGTAAAATTATAAATTCCGAGCCAATAATATGTGTCATATTCTCCATTGGTTATACAGCTATCGGAATATATGCCATAAAAATTACTCCAATTCCAGCCTTTAGGATCAGAATATCCATTTGGATTTAGTTCTTGATTATCCGATAAATCATTACCAACTACATAATACCGGCCGCCATCAGGACGAATGGGTCTATTATCGATTTCCTTGTATTTAACAACAATTTTAGAATTTCTACTAAAATAACTTAGGAACATCATAATAACAGACCACATTAGCTTTTTCGTTTCGAAATTTGAACCGTAGAATCCAATTTTCCTAATTTCATTTTCATTATTGAATAAGTACGCAATTATCTTGTCTATATATTCAGGTCTTGTTTTTTTATATAGTTCTCCTATGTTCTGCCTGTGTTTTTTACCAATGATCGGGATAACAGTACTGTATTTTTTGCCATCTAGAGATAAAAATTCACGATTAATAAGCCATTCAAGATCATATTCCAAATAGGGTTTTGGAATGCCGGTTAAATCAGATAACTCGTCTATGGTTTTTGATTTCAAGTAACATAATAGTAAAATATTTTGTTTCACTAAATTTTCATTTACTTTTTTAGTATCAGGATATGGAACAGTCATACCTGATAATCCAAGGCTTAATTTGCCCGGCCTGTAAACATAAGAGTTTTCATTTTTCATGCAATTGAGCTCCTCTCTCATCTTTTTTCGAGCATCAAACAGGTACCATTTTATTGCACTTTCCGTTGTATTGAGCTTTCCGGATACTTCCGCAATGGATAAATCGTCAAGATAATGAAGTATCAATGCTTCTCTTTGTATGTAGCTTAAATTTGCAATCTTTCTTCTCATACGATTAAGTTCAGATGCAATAGAATCTATATTTACCAAATCATTAACAAAATCAACACCGTCCCACATTGATTCTTCTGTTAATGTAAGGTTGTGGCGTTTAGATAATGTTCTGAGATTGTTGCACCATACATAATGAGCTACTTTCCATACAAAATTATCCGGTTTTTCGATGTTGTGTTCTTTACTGGCAGCTATAAAAACCTGTAATAACACTTCTTGTGCCAAATCTTCACCGTCTGGACGGTTACCGGTCTTTTTGACAGCCCAGTATAGAATTTTTCCTGAGAATTCATCTGTAATTTGTTTAATAAGCTTTTGATAATTCATTCTATCCACCTTGTTTTTTGCTTTCACCCTCATAGTAACGGGAGCAGTTGATAGGTTAGTAAATTTAATAAAAATTTTTATTTTTTACCTTATCTGCGATTTTACCATTTATTTACTATGACAATCAATTAAGATTTGTATTTTTTCAATTGCCCTTTATACCCATCTTACAAATCCAACAACATAGCAAATGAAAAACTGTGAATTTGATACACATGATAACTAGGGAAAAATTAGAGTTACGAAGGCTTTATGAATTTAGGAGCAAAAATTTTACTAAAGTGCCTATAAGATTTCTTGCATATTGTAAATATGTGGTTTGTAATTTATTTAATACGGATTGTAAAATTATATGATATAGTAAAAAAGAGTAATAAGATGGCTTTTGTTATGACATGTATTACAGTAGCCAAAGATTCAAATAATTCTATTGAAATTGTAAATGATTTATCGCTTTATTTTATTGGAACAAAACTATCAATATATATACCCAATATACATCCACCAGTGTATATGCTTATCGGTTTGATAATCAAGAAGAAGTTTATAATTACAAATAAAATTTGCATAAGTTGTTTTTGACAAAGTCTCCTAGGCGGGGAATAATAATATATGATAAAATAGTGTATACTAATTTTGTTAGTGGAAGATTTGTTTATGCCAATTTGACGAAGTTTGGTGAAGTATTTTTTTCATTAATTGAGTTAATTGGTTTACATGGATGATGTTTATAAAGAAGATTAAAAGGTATAGGAAGGACGTGTTATTACATGGCTCTTGTATCAACAATTGATGACAATTCATATATAAAAATACCTGATGAGATAATTGAAAAGGCTGGTTTGAAGCCTGGGACCGACATCATATGGCTGTATAATGAGAAAACCGGACAGATTATCTTGATGGAAAAACCTGAGAACTTTGCTAAGTGTTTAAGAGGCTTAGGTAAAGAGCTTTGGCAAGGCACTGATGTAAATATGTTTGTTCAGGAGGAAAGAAATTCATGGTAGACTAGGCAAAAATTATAAGCATTAAGAGAAGTCGAATTCGATTTCATTTAGGAAATGAATTGATATTATAGTGTTTATCAAAAATGCGAAATAGTCTTAAAATTTCACATTGAGGTTGAAGTTAAATTATGTAGAAGATGAAAGTGAGGTGTTTAGATTTGTATAATTGGGAAAATGTGACCGATTTTTTTTCAGATAAGGACAGGCATTATAAAAATACCTATATGGAAATTAATGAAGTATATGATGGAGAAATCGAAGTGAGTTTATTTTCTTCAAAAGAGGGATTATATGAAATATACTTTTCATATGGCATATTATACGGAATTATTTATGTGGATGCGGAAAAGGCTTACTCAAAACGTGAAGATATAAAAATCGAACTTGCACAAGAATATCAGAACCATAAAGAGCCAACAGATGAATTTATAAATTCGTTTTGTGAAAAACATAAAGTGTGTATGCCAAGTGACATCCTATTTGATGAATCGGCTCTGTTTAATTTCTGATGTAGTTCACATGAAGATTTTTACGGGAAAGAGAACCGCCAAACTCGTTGTAATTTGGCGGTTTAAGATAATATCAATTTTTACTTTATTAAACCAGTGTTAGAGGAACGCCTTCTTCAGGAGTCGGGGGAATGTATAGTCTTCCATCTTGTGCGGTAAAAGTAAAGGTGTAAATTCCAAAATACCATAAGTCAAGATATGTGAAATAATTAATATATCCTCTGCAAACTTTTGGCATATTTTTATAATGCATATCTGAAATAATTTTAGCCAGATTTTCTATTTTCGGAGTCATTTCTGTAAGTAATGGTGAGAAAATGTTAGTTTGCAGTTGATTCAGCTGATCTTTGGACATAATAATAAAGTTTGGCTTATATGTGTTTCCGGATTTCGATACTAATCCGTTTTGTATAGAAGATGCCAGCTTTTCCTTATCATCGTCAGAAAGTTTGGCTATATCAAAATCAGGTTCTATCAAAGAACAAAATAGGGTGTGCCAGATTTTTTGAGCAGTCTTATTGTTTTCTTTAATAATTTGGGGGTGATACTCTAAAGCTGTAAAATTATAAATTCCGAGCCAATAATATGTGTCATATTCTCCATTGGTTATACAGCTATCGGAATATATGCCATAAAAATTACTCCAATTCCAGCCTTTAGGATCAGAATATCCATTTGGATTTAGTTCTTGATTATCCGATAAATCATTACCAACTACATAATACCGGCCGCCATCAGGACGAATGGGTCTATTATCGATTTCCTTGTATTTAACAACAATTTTAGAATTTCTACTAAAATAACTTAGGAACATCATAATAACAGACCACATTAGCTTTTTCGTTTCGAAATTTGAACCGTAGAATCCAATTTTCCTAATTTCATTTTCATTATTGAATAAGTACGCAATTATCTTGTCTATATATTCAGGTCTTGTTTTTTTATATAGTTCTCCTATGTTCTGCCTGTGTTTTTTACCAATGATCGGGATAACAGTACTGTATTTTTTGCCATCTAGAGATAAAAATTCACGATTAATAAGCCATTCAAGATCATATTCCAAATAGGGTTTTGGAATGCCGGTTAAATCAGATAACTCGTCTATGGTTTTTGATTTCAAGTAACATAATAGTAAAATATTTTGTTTCACTAAATTTTCATTTACTTTTTTAGTATCAGGATATGGAACAGTCATACCTGATAATCCAAGGCTTAATTTGCCCGGCCTGTAAACATAAGAGTTTTCATTTTTCATGCAATTGAGCTCCTCTCTCATCTTTTTTCGAGCATCAAACAGGTACCATTTTATTGCACTTTCCGTTGTATTGAGCTTTCCGGATACTTCCGCAATGGATAAATCGTCAAGATAATGAAGTATCAATGCTTCTCTTTGTATGTAGCTTAAATTTGCAATCTTTCTTCTCATACGATTAAGTTCAGATGCAATAGAATCTATATTTACCAAATCATTAACAAAATCAACACCGTCCCACATTGATTCTTCTGTTAATGTAAGGTTGTGGCGTTTAGATAATGTTCTGAGATTGTTGCACCATACATAATGAGCTACTTTCCATACAAAATTATCCGGTTTTTCGATGTTGTGTTCTTTACTGGCAGCTATAAAAACCTGTAATAACACTTCTTGTGCCAAATCTTCACCGTCTGGACGGTTACCGGTCTTTTTGACAGCCCAGTATAGAATTTTTCCTGAGAATTCATCTGTAATTTGTTTAATAAGCTTTTGATAATTCATTCTATCCACCTTGTTTTTTGCTTTCACCCTCATAGTAACGGGAGCAGTTGATAGGTTAGTAAATTTAATAAAAATTTTTATTTTTTACCTTATCTGCGATTTTACCATTTATTTACTATGACAATCAATTAAGATTTGTATTTTTTCAATTGCCCTTTATACCCATCTTACAAATCCAACAACATAGCAAATGAAAAACTGTGAATTTGATACACATGATAACTAGGGAAAAATTAGAGTTACGAAGGCTTTATGAATTTAGGAGCAAAAATTTTACTAAAGTGCCTATAAGATTTCTTGCATATTGTAAATATGTGGTTTGTAATTTATTTAATACGGATTGTAAAATTATATGATATAGTAAAAAAGAGTAATAAGATGGCTTTTGTTATGACATGTATTACAGTAGCCAAAGATTCAAATAATTCTATTGAAATTGTAAATGATTTATCGCTTTATTTTATTGGAACAAAACTATCAATATATATACCCAATATACATCCACCAGTGTATATGCTTATCGGTTTGATAATCAAGAAGAAGTTTATAATTACAAATAAAATTTGCATAAGTTGTTTTTGACAAAGTCTCCTAGGCGGGGAATAATAATATATGATAAAATAGTGTATACTAATTTTGTTAGTGGAAGATTTGTTTATGCCAATTTGACGAAGTTTGGTGAAGTATTTTTTTATTTAATTGAGTTAATTGGTTTATATGTATGATGTTTATAAAGAGGATTAAAAGGTATAGAAAGGAAGTGTTATATATGGCTCTCGTATCAACAATTGATGACAATTCTTATACAAAAATACCTGATGAGATAATTAAAAAGGCTGGATTGAAGCCTGGGACCGACATTATATGGCTGTATGATGAGAAAACCGGACAGATTTTCTTGATGGAAAAGCCTGAGAACTTTGCTAAGTCTTTAAGAGGCTTAGGTAAAGAACTTTGGCAAGGAACTGATGCAAATATGTTTGTCCAGGAGGAAAGAAATTCATGGTAATTGAGAGTGGCAAAATGATCCTTGTGGACACAAATTGCTTTATCTACTATTTTGAGGATAATAAAGAATATGCAGATAAACTAGAAATTGTATTTGAAAATATTCAGGCTGGAAGGAATAAGGCATATATGTCCGTTGTATCCCTTTTGGAAGTTCTTGTGAAACCAAAGAAGGAAAACAATATATTTCTTGAAAATAGGTATAAGCTTATGCTCTCAAATTACCCGAATCTTTCCATTGTGGATGTTTCATTCGGTATATCAGATATAGCTGCAAAATTACGTGCTGAGTATAGTATTAAAACGCCGGATGCAATTATTCTGGCAACTGGCATAGGAATGAAAGTAGATTATTTTATCACCAATGATATAAGACTTAAAAACATATGTGACAAAGAGGGTATCCAGATAGTAAATCTTAATGAAGCAATCTCATAAAAGATATAGATTTTTATGAGTACTTATAAAAAACAGAATGAATGCGATAGCTTTACGATGGAAAACCTTCGTATGATTAAAGAGAAAACCGGTACAGGCGATATGAACGTCTCCCAATATATACAAATTCACCCCAAAATGGGTTATTAAAGAATAAGTGATAAAATATATATTTACAGATGCCACAATATAGTAAGAGAAATAAAGAAAATAGCTACTTAGTATGTATGGCAAGTAAATATATTTGATTGGAGATAATTCTTATAAATCAATTAATTACACAATCAGGGTACTTGACAGAAAACCTGTTTCAGTTTATTCAAAGCTGTATGGGCACTACATAAAAGACGATATTGTTCATTATATTCGAAATATCTATAGAAGTCTGATAAAGTATTGTTCTATAAATATTGAAATCCAAACAGAAAATCTTTTTAATCACAGGTGACGCATATCACGGTAAGAGCATTTATTGCTACATTTTTGTATTATTTGTCTGTTGTCGAACCAAAAAGTTTGTGTACTTTACCCGAAGCGGTTGACGCGCTTTACCGTAAAATTGATCTTGATATTGGTACAATCAAACCAATTATATCAGGTTCATTTCAAATTAAATACATACATAAAATTGAGATCTTGAGTATTCTATATCGTTTAAGATGCATAACGTTTTACAACAGGTAAGATTAAGAGAGAAGGTTACTTTGAGCTATGAACATTCTTTTAAACTCCATTTTGAACGGTACATGTGGAATAGGTCTGCTTAGTGCTGTAAAGAGCGTGTTGTAAGCGTCAATTAGCCGGTGGCTATGAATTAGAGAAATCCTTTGATGGTGACACATTAAGTGTATTTAATGCAATGTGGCTTGCATAATGCTTTCTTATTGTAAAGAACATGTCGCAAACTTGTCGCAACATGATATAAGAAAATATCAAAAAACATACAGTATATCAAACGATAGCTACATAATACCCACGATTTACGCCGTTATAAAAAAATACTTAATGATATTTGGATATGTATATTTTCTCAAGGAGATTTGAGTATTTACGACCGCGTCGAACTGGACGAGGCTTTTGAGACGGGGGAACTTTCGGATGAGCAATATAACGCAGCGTTAAAAGAATGCGATAAGGTTATCGGAGTGTATTGTACCGATATAGCAAAATCAATAACGATTTTCGATAAAATCCTCGCTTTTGTTAATGAAAGGATCAGAAATTGAGAAAAGCAGTTCATACAAGCACAAGTTAATAACTCTTATATTTAACCTTGTTATCTGCAGTATTCTTTAAAACTTTTAGTTCAAATATAGATCGGGATACAAATAGCCCCCCTTGTTTATGATAGTCTAAAATTGACCCAGAATAATAGTTGAAAACTGACCCATCC
>CAZJOD010000041.1:12431-25450 GCA_964547525.1 uncultured Clostridiaceae bacterium | reverse complement strand
GCCGCATCGAGCGTCCACGGGCCGGCGTACATTTTTAAAATCAAGTTTTAAAAATGTATCCTATTTATTAGTACTGATTTTTTCGGGCAAACTACCGCTAAAATCCAACGAACCTTCATCAATATTAAGATTTTTTATTACAATGCCGTTCTTTTTAGCCAAAATCGAATTTATTAAACTTTCCAACTCTAACCTTAACTTTAACAACGAATCTCCCTTAATTGCAATATTTCCAATTTTAGCATAATCCATATGTAATCGTATATGATTTTCTGAAATTATCTCCACATATCCGTTTCCATATATCGGTTTATTGTTTATGATCCTACTTATCCATTTTACCGCAAAAGCATTATCGATTTCTGATAAACCCAAATGTTTGTTCATTATAGGCATTATACTAGAGTCCGGTCGGCATGTAAATTCAAACCTGTTATTACTCCTAAATTTGATATTTATATCCTTAACAGGTCCTGTAGAATTAGCTTTATTAAATATTGCATTAATTTCTTTTTCAGAAAATTTATCATTGATGTTAACCGTCCCTTCGGTTTTGTATGCTCCGTAATATACGGTTAAAAGGTTTAATTCCGCAATATCGCCATTAACTTGAGTCTTGGCTTTTTTTATGCCTGATTCGTAATCTTGGTCGTCCCATACAATATTAATATTGTGATCATCCGATTTTAACTTATGTATAATAAGGCCTGTTACTACTGTAATTGCAATAATCATTAACAATACAAAACTAAAACACCCTTTTAAGCAACCTAAACGTCTTTCTTTAACCATTTTAATCGGCTAATACCGTAACCCCCCTCTCAATACAAAATATAACATCGGAGTATATTCTCCTTTGTTAACGTTTTTTCTTTTATTTTACTCGGCTAAAAAAATTTAGTCCTATGGCTTCAACTGTTGCCTGTTAAATGAAAAATGTTAAGACTTGTCTGTATACTATTAATATTACTCGTTTTGTGAATATATGTGTATTTATCACTGTTTTTTATAACTACAAATTGATATGATTTTATTTTCCACATTATGTTTTTAACTTTTTTAAAAACTTCCTTTAATAACATCTACGTGGTATAGAGCCACCTGTTTTCAAGCCTTTAAACTTTTCTTCTATATTAAAATCATTATATCACTTTGTTATGATATTTGCAAAAATACTTGAGTCTTCACATCTGAACATAACTCATTTGCATTTATAATTAATTTAAAGTATTATATATCCATATTGTTTATAGGGTAGTAAAAATGAATTTATTGCAATCAAAAGACTATTTTAATATATCCGAGTTTCCTTTGGAGATAAGAGAAAGTGTTCATAACGGTCACACCGCTCGTCATATGCACGACTTTTATGAATTTGTTTTTTTAGAAAGCGGTTTTTCACTTCATACGTGCGAAGGCAAGTTCACTATATTACTTCCCGGTGATATGTTCGGCATTCGACCTATGGAGTCACATGAATACACCCGAGCTAAACAAGCTACCTTGTATAACTGCCTGTTTGACACGTCGGTTTTGGGTGAGGATTATCATCAAATAAAGAAATTGCCCGGACTCAAAGAAATATTTAATTGTAATTCATATTTTGAATGGCGTAATGTTCATCTTCCGTTAACACAAAGAATAATGGCCGGTAGAATTATAAACACCATGCTAAGACATAGAAATACTCGGGGTGCAGGATGGATGTTAGCTATGAAAAGCTGCTTGGTGGAATTATTAGTAATATATTCCCAATGTCGTGACGAAATGTCTTACACAACTTGTGCCTCAAACATTGAAGGTCAATCGTCATATATATATAAAGCTCTTTCATATATAGAAGATAACTATAAAAATCAAATCAATGTTTATGTTATAGCAGAAAATATCGGAATTACAGCCGATTATTTGACAAAATGTTTTAAAAAGTACACGGGAATGACGCCTATTGACTATATTAAACATTATAAACTTGCAAAATCCGTAGATTTATTAAGAAACGAAGATATAACTATTGCTCAAGCGGCATCGGAAACCGGATTTGATGATCATACCTATTTTTCCAGATTGTTCAAGCAAGTTTTCGGCATGTCACCGTCGGAGTATCGAAAGTCGACCATATCGGAGTCCTGATGTGCTTTTGTTAATGGTGCAAGTTTGAAATTTTTTAGTAAAAAAACACCTATTGAAAGGAGTATATAAATTGTATAATTATGAGATGATTTCATCACAAAATAAAAATGATTTTTACCATCAACTAAACACACATCTCAAAGCTTTAACAGGTGACGATAATGATTTGATTGCGGTTCTTGCAAACGCATCCGCTTTATTATACATGCATTTACCCGATATCAATTGGGCGGGTTTCTATTTGTATAAAAACGGTGAATTAGTATTAGGCCCTTTTCAGGGAAAACCCGCATGTGTCCGCATTCCTTTGGGTAAAGGAGTATGCGGAACTGCGGCACTAACAAGAAAAATTCAATTAGTGAATGACGTAAATCTTTTCCCCGGACACATTGCATGCGACTCGTCATCACAGTCGGAGATTGTGTTACCCATAATCCGGTTAAACCGGTTATTTGGTGTTTTAGACATAGACAGCCCTGTTAAGTCAAGATTTGACAATGAAGACGCCGAAGGTTTGTCTCAATTTATAGAAATTCTAAACATGCGCATCAACCCATAAATTTTTGATTTAAACAAAGAGATTGTTTTAAAACAAATTAATTTCGTATCCGTACGAAATCCGATGTTTATGTACTATCTCTTTTTTTTAATATATATTATACTTACTTTATATACGAACATAGACATTAAAAAACTTTAACAAGTCAACATGTTCGGAGTTGACATGGAAGATTTCCGGACAAAAATCAATAAAAGAGGTGACCAAATGATTAAGCTGGGAGTTAATTCTGTTTTATTCGGCGGTTATGATTTTGATACGGCCGCAAAATATATCGCATTGTCAGGGTATGACGGGCTTGAAATATCCGCAATTAAGGGTATGTGTGAGCATCTTGTTCCGGATGACTGGAGATCCCAAGAAAAGCAATTGAAAGAAACTATGGAGAAATATAACCTGGAATTTCTGGCAACCGAAGTTGCGTCTTTAGACGAGGAACGCTTGTTAAAGGCTTTCGAAGCCGCTCAAGCACTTGGTATTCCTGTTGTTAACGTAGGACCTTCCGGGAAAAGCAATAACGAGGAAGACATGAAACAACTTGTTGAAAGGTTGAACAGGCTTGCGGAAAAAGCCGAACCGTATAATATATCATTATGCATAAAAGCTCATGTAGGTGCTGTTATGTTCAATACTCCGAGTACGACTCACATTATGGATTCGGTAAATTCAAAAGCTTTTGGTATAGATATGGATCCTAGCCATATTTATCGCTCCGGCGAACAACCCGAGGATGCGTTACCAAAAGTTATAAACAAGGTTAAGCACATTCATATAAGAGATTGTTTAGGACGCCAGCACGGGCCGGGTGCTCCCGCAAACCAAGCCTGCGGCAGAGGTGATATAGATTTGTACAGTTACTTGGCGGTATTGACCGAGCATAATTACGACGGCCCGGTAAATCTTGAAGTTATAGGCGCATTGAATTTGAGTTTAGCCGAGGTGGCAATAATAGCCGCCGAAAGTTACGGGTATCTGAATGCATGTCTTAAAAAATTAGGAGCCAGATAAAAGGAGATCTATCATGAATAAAAAAACAAACTTAATAATTATTGGCATTGACAGTTTAAGAAGAGATCATATGAGCTTATACGGGTATAACCGTCTTACTACCCCTCATATTGATAAATACGCTAAAACAGGTACTGTATTTAGCAATTTGTTCAGTGCCCACATACCTACTACACCCGGATACGCTTCCATGCTAACCGGTCTGGATTGCTTCGGGACCGATACTGTGGCGTTACGACATAAAGGCGCTATTAAGGGTAAAACATTGGCCGAGCTTTTACGTGAAAACGGGTATACAAGTACCTGTGTTGGTTTTCAAAACGCAGCAGGTCGAGGATTTGACAAATATCTTGAATTCGCCGGTTGGGGTCCGAACGAAAGCGGACGTTCTCCTAAGGCACAAAACCTGAACGATGTTACAATCCCCGAACTGAAAAGGCTGGCATCCCAAGAACAACCCTTCTTTTTGTTTATGCGTCATATGGATCCTCATTCTCCATACCTACCACCTTTGCCTTTCAAAAACATTTTCTATAATAAAAATGAATGTGATCCGTCAAATAAATCTATGGAACCGGTTAAAAACTTTAAACCTTTCGGAGATTATATTATGTCATGGCTTCCTGAAGGATGTACGGATAAAGATTATGTTATTGCTCAATACGACGGTGCCATAGCTTATATGGACGCATGTATACAGAATATTTTCGATACTATAGAGGAAACCGGAATAGCTGACAATACATTGGTTGTTATTACTTCCGACCATGGAGAAACTTTATACGACCATGATTGTTACTTTGATCACCATGGTATGTATGATTGTACTTTGGTGGTTCCTTTGATTTTCAAGATGCCCGAAAGAGTACCGGAAAACACCCGATTCGATGATTACTGTCAATTAAAGGATGTTATGCCCACCATATTGGACCTTATGTGCATAAAACATGATATAAAATTTGACGGTAGAAGTCTTGTTCCCCTGATGCAAGGAGAATGCAGAACACCCGAACCGGAATTTTATATCACAGAGTGTACTTGGATGCGTAAACACGGTTGGCGTACCCCGGAATGGAAGCTAATCTGTGCTTTGGAACCCGACTTCCATTTTAAACCGGAAATTGAACTTTATAATTTAATTCTGGATCCGGAGGAAAATAATAACGTTGCAGATGATAATCCTGATGTGGTTGCATTTCTTAAATGCAGAATGGAAAAACACATAAAGGAAAGAGAAACCGAAACAGGAAGAACCAATCCTATATACACGAATACCGAATGGGCCGGAAACGGGAAATCTCCCTTTAAAACATCACAAGATGCCTATGATTCAATGTATATTGGCAGTGTGAGTAACGCTCAGAAATTACAAAAAAATAAATAAACGATTTACTCTTTTTTGTTAAGGGAGTATTCATGTAATACTCCCTGTATAAAAAGATCTCACAAAGGAGAATAAAATATTATGTCAATGATCACTATTATTGGGCGTGGGCACTCGGGAACACGAGCTATGTCACATACTCTTTCTCAAAGCGGAGTGTATATGGGTGCAAACCTTAACAAATCCGGAGACTTGATCCCTCCGGAGGATATGTACGAAGCATGCCGAATCATGGCTAAATATGTTGAATACAAGGGTGGATTAAATTGGGATTTTTCACGCTTACACACCATGAAAATCGATCCGCTGTTTATTAAGCACTTGGAGTTGTTTTTAGATTCGGTTATAAAAAGTGATGCGATACACAAGGGGTGGAAAATCCCGGAAACAACATTGGTATATCCTTGGATAATACGATTGTTTCCGGATATAAAATATATATTTTGGGTCAGAGACCCAAGAGATAGTATACTTGGTGCACATTTAACAGATGATTTGGAAGATTTCGGTATTAAATATGACAAATCCGATAATGTATATGTTAACAGATCTATCAGCTGGTTGTACCAAAGAGCAATAGTTAAAGCGGTACCACCTCCAAAAAATAAGATATATGTCAGATTTGAAGATTTTGTATTAAAGCAGGACGAAGTTTTAAAGCACTTGGAAGATTTCTTAGGCTTTAATTTGGCTAAGATACCGGTTCGAAATGATTCGGTAGGTAGATGGAGAATTCAAGGCTGCCCGGTTGATATGTCTTTTTTTAAAGACGAATTGATCGAGCTTAACTACTCGACCGATTTTTCTAAATGAGGTGAAAAATATTGAAAACTTGTTGTGTCATAGGTATGGGGCCTATTGGAAATACTCATGCCCGGGTTTACAAAGAATTGGATTTTATTTCTTTATCGGCTGTATGTGATCGTATTGAAGAACGAGCCGTTACGGCAGGTAAAAAATATGATGTTCCTTGGTTTACCGATGCTTCTGTCATGCTAAAAGAAATGAAGCCGGATTTTTGTAGTGTTGCGACAGGTGGCTATGAATATGGTAGTGATCACTTGGAACCGGTTCTTTTGGCATTAGATGCAGGATGCCATGTTTTATGTGAAAAACCTCTTTCCAACGAGATTGAATCCGCAAGAAAAATGGTACGAAAAGCTAAAGAAATGAATCTTTGCCTAGGTACCGATTTTAATCACAGGTTTACTCCCGCCGCATTAAAAGCCAAAGAATGGAAAGACAACGGTTTTATAGGAGATGAACTTTTTATCAATATGGCACTTTGGATAGGAAAATTCCAAAAGTTGGATTCACCGTTTTACCATTTGAAGGCACTAAATCCCCATAGTGTTGATATGATGCGATATTTTTGCGGAGAGATTGTGAAGGTACAATGTTTCGCAATGAAAGCCCCCGGCAGAGATATATGGTCTACAGCGTCAATAAACATGAAATTTGAAAACGGTGCGGTCGGTCATTTAACCAGCAGTTACGATATCGAACGGGGTCACCCCATGGAAAGGTGTGAAGTTGCAGGCACAAAAGGCAGACTGGTAGTTGAAGATATGTGGAAAGAGGCCATACTATATCCTGCCGGCAATTATGAAAAAAGGGTATACACAAATCCTGTATTTGGAGGCTATGAAGGATTTTTTGACACCTTTAAGGCACGTATTACCGCATTTGCAAAACAAATTGATCAAGGGGCTTCTCCGGAAGATATCGACGGATCGGGTGTTGACGGTCTTAAGGCTCAAACGGTAATACAAGCCGCTATCGATTCTCTTCTGACAGGAAATGTTATCGATGTCACATACATATATTAATGTGTTGATTCTATTATCAAAATGCTAATCGATTGTGTAAACGAATCAATCTTGAAAGGAACTTAAGAATGCGACACTTGAATTTTTCAGATGTTGAATATATTGAAAGTTTAGCGCTAAAAGCGTGTGATGCAATTATAGAAGTTTATGAAACCGATTTTGGAGTTACT
This sequence comes from uncultured Clostridiaceae bacterium, assembly GCA_964547525.1. GTDB lineage: Bacteria > Bacillota > Clostridia > JAAYHZ01 > JAAYHZ01 > CAZJOD01. The sequence goes on along the minus strand of CAZJOD010000041.1, from coordinate 18,367 downwards.
CTAAAAAACGATCAAAGTCCATTGACCGAAGCCGACCGGAGATCAAACGGAATAATTACTTCGGGATTGTACGAAAGGTTCCCGTCGTATGCAATCCTTGCAGAAGAATCAAAAGACGATTTAAACCGATTTAATAACGATTATTGTTTTATTGTAGACCCTTTAGACGGAACAAAAGAGTTTGTTAAAAGAAACGGTGAGTTTACCGTAAATATAGCTTTGGCCTACAAGGGTAAAGTCGTGTTCGGACTTATAGCGGTTCCTTGCACAAAAGAATTGTACATTGCCTTAACAGGCGAGGGATCGTTTTATAAACATAACGGAATAAATAAAAAGCTACATGTGTCTAAAAAGACTTCGGAACTTTGTATGGTTGTCAGTCGTTCTCATCCATCAGAACAACTACAAAAAACAATGGAGCTTAATAAAGATAAAATCAAAAATATAACGGATGTAGGCAGTTCGCTGAAAGGCTGTATGATTGCACGGGGAGAAGCGGATATCTATTACAGATTCGGTTATACATCGGAATGGGATACGGCTGCAATGCAATGTATAGTGGAAGAGGCGGGTGGAGTCTTTATGAATATGGACGATACAGAAATGACTTATAACCGTATTGATGTTTTAAATCGTAAAGGCTTTTATATTTTAAACAATATACACAATAAGCTCGCTTTACCGTTATAATAAATTTTACACGGATCTTTTTTACTTGGTATATTATGTACCTGTTTCGCACTCCAGGACATCCTAGGAGTGCGAAACAGTCATATTTTATGATTTATTCCTCATAATTTCCCTTAGTTGTTCTAAAACATCTTTATATTTTTCATCATGGGCATCATTAAACATTTCAAGTGGTCTTTTATCCAGATCATACAGCTGTTCTTTATTTTCACCTTTGTTATATAAAACATATTTATAACGGCCGGTAACAACCGCATTCCCTATTTCACTTTCAACATATAAATATTTTCTTTTTTGGTAATTTTGGTCATATAGCACCGATTTTAAACCGGTTCCCTTTAAATGCTTTGGTTTGGGAATACCGGCATATTCACATATTGTGGGGTAAATATCCAATCCGTTAGAAACCGGGTCATTACAAACACCATAACGTTTAGCGGCGGTATCGGTTATAATCAACGGAACTCTCATAGCTTCTTCATACAATACCGACTTATGTTCCATTCTATGGGACGCATCCATATCACCATGGTCACCGGTAAAAATTATAATAGTATTATCAAATATACCTTTTTTCTTTAACGCATTTATTATTACGCCGATTTGCCCGTCTACATTCTCCGTAAGTTTGGCGTACAAATACCGGTGTATTCTCCATTGCTCGTCGGTATAAGTCGTCCTTGCCATATATCTGAAGTATCTTTGTTTAAGTAACTCTTCAATTATCGTAGGTTCATCCTTTTGAGGTTCATAGTTATCAGGTAAAGGAGGACAAATGTCAGTGAAAAAAGTATCTTCTCCAACTTCATCTATGTGACATAATATGTTTTGAATATTATCATATTCTTTTCCTTTTATTTTGAACGCTTCCTTCTCTTCACCCATATAATCTAAAAAATCATATATAGCCTTATAACATATATCATGAGGATTAATAAATGACGCCACCATATAAAAAGGTGTGCTTTCATCCGAATTTTTGATATATTCACCACATGTATCGGCCATTTCATATCGTTCGTCACGAGAGATAACATCAAATCCAAGGTCGGTAATTTTTAATCCTTTAATACCCTGTTTACCTGCATATACAGTTTTATAACCCACCTTTTTTAACAACCCGGCGATACTGTAATCATATATATCCGATGTTAAACGGAGAGACTTGTCATAATCGCTACAAGCATTTATCTCACTCGGCATTTTACCTGTCATTATACTAAATCTGGAAGGAGAACATACCGGATTAGTACAATACGCATTGTTAAATCTTAAGCCGTTTTTTGCCAAATAATCCATATTTGGCGTATTTATATGCTTGTTTCCGGTGCAACTCATCATGTCAGCTCTTTGCTGATCGGTTATAATCAATATAATATTCGGTCGTTCCATAAAATACACATCCTTGCTTGTCCGTTTTCAAGAAAAATATACAGTAAGTTCTTGTTTTTTAAAACAGTAATCCAATAATCAAACTTTGTTCATTATAATAAAAAAATATAAAAGTATCAAGTTCACTTGAAATGTCTTCTTGTGCACTTATATTATATAAAAATGATACCAATATTCTACTGCAGAAATTTTATTTTATTGCAATAAACCGGCGGATCATTAAACAGGAGTTATAAGATCAATAGGTGAAGGTGTAGGTATTTTCAAATGACCGGTACACTCCGGTCACTGAAAGTGGATTATTGCAGTGAAATCTTACATTTTTGCGTAGGATCATAATAGAAATTATATCACATATGTAGTTGATATGTAAATTATTACCTCATGAGAATAATTTATTATTATTCAAACTCTCTAAATCCCATTTTTTCTAGCATCTTCTTTGATATGACATTTGATATCCCTAATCCGTTATCTTTTTGATACTTGAATATAGCCGCCTTCATATTCTCACCATATACACCATCTGCGCGACCACAATCATAGCCCAATTCATTGAGCCTTTTTTGTACGGCAAAAACATCCGCACCTCTATCTCCGGGTTTTAAATATCTGAACCCCTTACCGAACACACCGAAAACTCCGTTTACTATCATTACATTTGTACCGTATGGAATGATTTTGTATAGCTGTGCAACATCGTCATTCTTCATCCTGATACAACCGTGGCTGGAATTCCAACCTATAGATCCGGGCTTTAGAGTGCCGTGAAGACCGTACTTTCCCCATGGAACATTCAATCCCAGCCAACTACCTCCGAAACCTTCCCCCCATTTTGCTTTTGAGATTATTTTCCACGAACCTATAGGAGAAGGTGTATCCCATTTGCCACATGCAACCTCGTATTTTTTTACAACCTTTCCGTCAAGAAACAGATATAACGTATTAACTTCACAATCTATAAATATGAAATAATTAAGACCTGCTTTCAAATTGTTACCCGTATCGTTTTCAGCAGCAACTTTAATGAATTCATATACAGGTATCTCAAAAATCAATATGAAAGTTAATATGGCGCATAATATATAAAATGTTCTTTTTTTTAAAATAAAAATCATAATAACCCGGTTAATCAAAATTCTTTTTATAGTTTATGCTTGTTTTGGTTTTGATATGAACGGAATATGTTAGCAAAAAAATGTGAAAAAACCCGCCTTTTATGGTAATCTTATAATACAAAGTATATCCTGAGGAGGTTTTTTATGTATCCGGTTAATAAAAGTACAGATCATTTAAAGTTTTTACGTAGGCTTACAGTTGAATCAGGCACACAGCAGTTTCCCCGAATAGATAAACCTTTTACAATCGAGTTGAGTGACGGTAGTCTGTATGTCGTTCATATGAAAATGGTTGGCGGTAATCATGATCACACAAAATCGGTGATTGTAAAAAAGAGATCGTATGATACCGGCAATACCTGGGTAGAAGAAGAAACTCTGTTTGAAACACCTGTTAATGATTTGAATATATATACAATGGGTCTGAATTATACCGCCGGCGTTATATATCTGACATTACTTTACATACATGACGCAAAATGTACCACATGTACAATTTACAGTTCAAAAGATGATGGAAACACATATGAAGAAGTGGGAAAAGTATGGGAGAATAGCAAGGGGTATTGGCTGTGCGGTTATACTGAGATTTTAAGTAACAATAGATTCATACATCCGTTTTACGGACAGATAAACGGCGGCGAAGCTTGGTCCAAAGGTGAGAATTATGTCGTAAACTGTTTTTACAGCGACAATTCGGGCCAAACATGGAAACAATCCGACAACATTGTTTATCTTCCTTTAAGAGGAGCCCAAGAACCGTCTGTTGTAGAAATGGACGACGGTCGTCTTGTAATGTCATTGAGAACTCAATTAGGTTGTGTTTTCTTTTCCGAATCATATGATAAAGGTAAAACATGGAATTACGCTCATCCGAGCAATTTAAACGCATCCGAGGGAATTACCCATATGAAACGCATACCGGGGACAAACAGATTGTTAATTTTTTGGTTTGATGCGGAATATAAACCTTTTCACGGTCATTACGGAGATAGAATGACAATCGGTATGGCCGTATCCGATGATTACGGTTATACATGGAAAAAAATCGGAGCACTGGCAGGAAACGAAATTACTCATTTCAATCCCCCCGAAGGTCAAGTGTATACCTACAATCACCCTATATGCACATTTTTAAAAAATGGGGACGCTTTTGTAAATTATCTAGTGGTAACAGGTTTTGGATATAAAACAACCGAGTCTGATATGGGTGGTTTTATAATGCAAAAAACAGGTTATATTCAGGATCGTACAAATTATAGAATGAGTTATGAAGCTGCCATTATAAACGGTGACTTTTTAAAAAATGTTTGACGGTACCTTTATATATTTCATTATACTCATCGATTAAAATATTAAAGGAGTATTATTTTTATAAATACTCCTTTAATATTTACTTTAATCAACATATTTATAGTTCCGGTTTGTCTTTAAAACCTGCGAATTGGTGTGAAAAGGAAATTAAAACCCATAATACCATTAAAAGACCCTCTGCAATAAAAGGTGCGACAGGAGTAATGTTATACAAAAACGCTCCCGGGTATGCCGCTAGACCGACAGCAATATTTCTCATTGATACAAATAGCGAAAGCACCAATCCTTTGTTTTTGGTATTAAGTTTAGTCACTAACACACCTTGTACGAAAAATAATAAAGCTCTGTTAATACCCCTGCAGAAAAATCCGGCGTAAATAGCGTATATGCTGCTAAAGCAAGTCACTGTCACCAAACTTAATAAGAAGATAACCACTCCTGTCAAGACAACATGATGCGGATTGGTTTTAGCTGAAAATTTACCGTAAATGTAGGTAAGAAGGGATGCCCCCAAAAAAATAAAAGTGAATGTACGACCGATCATATTCACAGGCATTGTCAAATAATCGGACAAGTACAAGGATATATATGGCTCGGATATATTCATACAGAACAATAGCAAAGACAAATAAATCATAACAGATAAAGTTTTGTTACCACGTATTTCTTTTACAGTATTTACAATGTTAAAACCTTTATCAGGCTTTTCAGTTTTCTGTGGTTTTTGTCCGGATACGAACAATACACAAAGTGTAGATAAGAAATAAATAAAAAATACAGTTAAAAAAAGAATTTTTATATCATATAAAGCAATAATCTTCGCACCTAACGAAGGAGCCAATATGGAACCTGCAATTCCCCCCACATTTGCAATCGAGTAGGGTATCATCTTATTTCCAGGTATATCATACTCAAATACATACAATGTAAAGGCCGGAATGCAAACGGCTGTTAGAGCATAAATAACTTGTCCGGCCAATAACAGATACCAATTGTCAGCAAAAAACCATATCAAAGGAGCAGGAATAGTTATCGCCCATCCGAACAATAAAATCAACTTCCTATCCATACGGTCGGCCAGGTACCCACCTACAACCGCCAATAATCCCATAAAAAACGGTATTGAAGAAATTATGCTGATAGTTAACTTTGATCCACCCAATTGTTCTATATAAAGCGGAAAAAATCCTATATAAGCACTGTATCCCAGCGGCCATAAGGTATTCGATAAAACCAATAAAATCATGTCTGTGCGGAATTGCGCAAGACGCTTCATATACTTTTCATTATCCTTTAAAAAATTAAATTAATTTTAAAAATGTATCCTGTTCTAAGGCCCACGGCCGCATCGAGCGTCCCCGGGCCGGCTTACATTTTTTAAAATCAAGTTTTAAAAATGTATCCTGTTCTAAGGCCCGCGGC
>CAZJOD010000041.1:0-12331 GCA_964547525.1 uncultured Clostridiaceae bacterium | reverse complement strand
AGTTTTAAAAATGTATCCTGTTCTAAGGCCCGCGGCTGCATCGAGCATCCCCGGACCTGTTTACATTTTTTAAAATCGAGTTTTAAAATGTATCCTGTTTAGTAATACACTATATAGTGTTAACCAGCTCACAAACCCTTTTTACTCTCGATATTACGGCATCGGGAGGAACCTGATCGGCAACACCTAGAACGAACCCGCAATCATCTTTGAATATATTCAAAACGTTTTTTACATGATTTTCAAACATATTATTATCATATCTTTCTGAAAAAAGCGCACCCGGTATACCACCCCATATTATTATATCTTTCCCCGCATACTCTCTTAACCTTTCGACTTCAATATCTCCGATCGGTGCGGGTGTTACCGCTTCAGCCACATCAAAACCGCATTCACCCAATAAAGGCAGACACGAAGACAATGTACCGTCAATATGAATACTTACGTATTTACCGGCTTCATGTAACTGCGAGATTCTTTTTTTATAGTATGGCATGTTATACATTTCAAATAAAGTTCTTCCTGTAATATCTCCGGATAAGTTTTCTGCAAACTCTATTAAACGGGCCGGTGATTTTGCAATTATTTCAAATATCTTATCATCGGCTTTTTGTAATTCGATAATAGTTTTATCAAACATTATCGGATGATCCATAAACAGTTCAACTGTTTTTTCTATCCCGGCCCAACGTGCAAGCAGTGTTTGTAACGGTGCAACCGAAATGGGCGCGATAGCTACGGCTATACCGTAATCACCCCACAACATATCAATTTTTTCGAATTCGGTATAATTTGTACTGAATTTTCTATTTTCATAGATATATAGCATGATTTCCAAATCATTTACCGTTTTGATGTAATGTTCTTTATAAGCCCATGAAAAAGTTTCCGGAGAATATGTCTGTACAGATTTAATCGATCCTTTGGGAGTATCATATGTACTGATCATATAGCCGTTATTAATGTATTGATTAAATTTTACATCATTTATATATTCTTCTTTCCATAAAAAAGGAGCATAAAAGCAAATTCCCGCTCCCATATCTTTATGAAATTGTAAATAACCTTCATCGCCTGTATACTTATCTTCAAGTTCTCCTCTTGCTTGCATTGCCGAATATAAGTAAGACAAATCGGCAAACCAAGGTTTCCTTTCATGTGTCTCTCCATTTAATACCTTTAAAACCAAGCTTCTCTCACTCATAGTCTCACACCTGTTGTGCGTATATAAAAATAGCATCTATAAAATGAATTTATATGTGCCGGATATATAAAACACCCGGCACTCACATTTCTATTCGAACCACTCGCATTCTTTTAATGTCTTTTGTCCTGAAGATACCGTTGGCGCCTCTGTAACCGTTACTTCGGATTCTCCCACCTGACTAAAACGTTTATATAATCGTTCGCGCATTATCTCACAAACCTTCTTGTGAGATTGATATCCCATGAGGTTGTTTAATTCCCAAGGATCGGCTTTTAGATCGTATAATTCGTCCTCAATATATACCGACGGGCGATTTTTGGCCGTATCGGTCATTTCGGCTCTCACACTATATTTCCAACGATTTGTTCTTACACATCTGTATCTTGTCTTACCGTCGGATGCTTCGGCATAAATATCCTCTTGCCACTTCATTGCGGTTTTATTTATTAAGGGCAAAATAGAATGCCCCTCCATGTATTCCGGAATATCAATTCCGGTGGCGTTTAATAAAGTAGGTGGTACATCTATCAAACTTACTAAATTCTTTATCCTTCCTCCTCCGTTAAATCCGGGTCCTGTAAAAGCCATCGGTATATGCAAAGAGGAATCATGACAACTCCTCTTATATTCACTGTTACGGGTTTTAAAATGACAACTGTGATCGGTGGTATATGCCAATATTGTTTTATCGGTAAGATTCATGCTTATAAGTGCATCTTGCAGTCGCCCTAAAGCTTCATCCAACCTTTTGACCATCCCGTAATACCCCGGCAAATGTCTTGCCGAAGTTCCGCCTAATGCTCTTAGATCCGGAGGTGTCCACGGATCCTGGTATTTTTGCTCATATCCTGTAGGAGCGGGATAATCATCTCTTGAATTCTGAAAATGCGGTTCAATAAAAGATATAAATAAGAAAAAGGGTTTATCTCTATTTTCAGCTATATAGCGTATTGCTGCGTCGGTTTGAGCGTCTACCCTGAATCCCGGTAAAAATACATCATTCCCGTCACCATCGAACATATGGGTATCATATGCATCGGAAGTGAATTCTAAAATGTTTGAACCTAACCAGAAATCGTAACCGGTTCGTTTTTCTTTAGGTACAGGTTCCTGATGACACATATGCCACTTTCCTATATATGCGGTTACATACCCCGCTTGTTTATACAGATGTCCTAAAGTAACCGCATCTACAGGTAATTCTCCGCCGTTATTGAAGATATTCATCTGAGATGCGTATTTTCCCGTTTGAAGACATGATCTTGCCGGCAAACATACAGGTTGGCATGTAAATGCATTATAACAATGGGTTCCTTCAACGGCCATTCTGTCAAAATTTGGCGTCAAATCCATAGGATTACCATATAATCCGCTAGTATCCCATCTTTGTTGGTCTGTAAAAAAAACTATTACATTCGGTCTGTTCATTTTTCGTATATCCTTTCACCGGTTATTCTTATGAATATAACATACTTTGTCTTAGTTTATCACCGATATTTTTTTTACCGATTACCGAAAGTATGGTCCATGCAAAATCAAAAGCGGTTCCCGCACCTCTTGATGTGATAATATTAGCACTTACTATCGCTTTATCGGCTTTTACAACGGCACCTTCAAGATATTTTTCAAAACCCGGGAAGCAGACAGCTTCTTTTCCCTTTAAAAGTCCCCGTTTTCCCAATATCATCGGAGCCGCACATATAGCCGCTATCCATTTACCCGAATTATTCGCTTCAAAAATAATCCGGTCAACTTCTTTCGATTCGTCAAGATTCTTTGTACCCGGCATACCTCCCGGGAAAATCACGGCATCGGCATTTTTTATATCCGTTTTATCAATGACAGTGTCGGCAATAACGGAGATTCCGTGAGAACCCGTTACCTGTAACGAATCGGTTATCGATACGGTCTTAACATCAACTTCCCCACGCAAAAGCACGTCAATTACAGTTATAGCTTCTATTTCTTCAAAACCTTCCGCCAAAAAAACATATATCATATCCATAGCCTCCCATTTCTGAGTTTTAAACTCAAAAAGAATTAATAAACGTTGAACCGTAATTTTAATGATATCGTATAAAAACAACCAAGCCCGAAAAAGACTTAATCGCTTACATACACCAATTACGGTTTTTCTTTATCAATATTAATAACGTTTATCTTTTCGACAAAACTTCCTTTTCATATTCTTTAACTGTTTGCATCCAATCGGTTCCTACAGGAACGTTGTTTATATGGCAAAAATAATCCCATACCGCTTGCCAGGGCATTGCTTTCAATTCTTCCAACAATGCGATTCTAGAAGTATAGTCACCTTGGTTTTCATAATCGGTCAATTTTTGTGTAGGTTCCAGTAATGCATACATCAAAGCCTTTTGCATGTTTCTTGTTCCTATAATCCAAGCTGCCAATCTGTTTATTGATGCATCAAAAAAATCCAATCCAATGTGTACTCTTTTTTCAAACCCGTTTCGAACAATTTCCAAAGCTATTTCGGTCAGTTCATTCTCAAAAATAACAACATGATCGCTATCCCAACGAACCGGTCTGCTAACATGCAATAAAATTTCATTCAAAAATAATAATGCCGCAGATAATTTTGCCGATATGGTTTCGGTGGGATGAAAATGACCGGTATCTAAAGTTAACAAGATATTTTTCTTCACGGCATACATCATATAAAACTCATGCGACCCTGTAACATAACTTTCCGATCCTATTCCGAACAATTTACTTTCAACTGCATCAAGTAAATATCGTTTATCGTAATCTGTTTTTAATATTTCATCTAAAGATTCCATAAGTCTCAATCTGGGAGAATAACGGTCCACCGGTATATCTTTATATCCGTCCGGTATCCAGATATTATTCACACCGGGAGTACCGGTTTCCTTTCCGAAATAGGCAGCGATTTCTCTTGTACATATACAATGCTCAATCCAAAACTTTCTAATGGAAGCATCCTTGTGACTTAATGTAAACCCGTCATCCGCATATGGGTGAGAAAATAGAGTAGGATTAAAATCCAATCCGAGATTGTTCTGTTTAGCCCATTCCACCCAATTTTTAAAGTGTTCCGGTCTTATTTCATTTCTCGGCACCTTTTTATCAGCTTCCAAATATATGGCATGCAAAGATAATCTGTGGTTACCGGGTATAAACGAATACATTTTTTTAAGATCGGCTCTTAATTCATCAGCACTTCGAGCTTTGCCCGGGTAATTTCCGGTTGCTTGTATACCACCTGACAAACCAACACCGGGATTTTCAAATCCACCGACGTCATCCCCTTGCCAACAATGAACGCTTATTGGTATTTCGCCCAGCCGTTTCATTGCCATTTCGGTATCGACACCCAGCTCTGCATATTTTTCCGCAGCTAATTTATATGCTTTTTCAATTCTTGCACTTTTATCCATGATAGCACCTCCGTAAAAATTAATATTCCTCTTTATATGATAAATTTCTCTTTAAAACATACGGTTCATATATTTTCAAATCTTTGACTTTTATTATACTTTGAAAAGTTTCAAATCCTACAAAAGGTGATTTATTATAGTCAATGGGATCAGGATCACGCATTTCTATAATTAAACGTCCGTTAATAAACAGAAAGCATATCCCTTTAATAGTACCGGCATGGATTTTGTAATATTCTTCAGGGTTTACCGTAAATAAATCGGTTGCGGCATAAAGTACATTATCAGGTGCTTTTTCAAACCCCACCTTGTTTTCCCACCAGCCGTTTATTCCGACTACATATGCCGAACCTCTTTGCTTTTGTTCCTCATCCCATATGGCATGCCACATAAAATCCAAATCATGCGTGGACGGTTTCTCATTAGACGCTGTAAACTCCATAACTATATCATGTTTATATTCCGCTTTTGAAAAAATCATACCCCCCGCATCAGGAGCACTTTTACCTATCAAAGTATCATCTTTAACATACCATTCCCCCGACTTTATAACCCATTCCTCTTTAAGAGTTTCGGCGGAAAAAGGTTTAGCATATACCGGTCGGGATTTTTCCATGGCTATTGCATAATGAATAATATTTAGCATAATTTATCCTTTATAATTAGTTATTTTAATAAAATTGCGATTAAACTATTACAGTCTCACCGGCGATCAATTTAACTTCAGACCGTCCGTTTAAACCTTCAAACTCAACAATAGCAGTGTCACATTCAACTTTAACGGTGTCTATGGCAAAACCGTTTTCCATCGGAGTAACCGATATTCTCATACCTTTATGGTGGAAATTCTTTATAGGCTTAAGAGGTATAGCCATATCCATATCATACATATTTAATCCGTGGTATTCCCATAACGACCCTATAATATCACCGGCTCCTACATTGGACGATACACCCGGAGTGCAAACAAACCCATGATCACTGTGTGCCAACTCACCGGTACGTACATTATAACATTCCCATATACTAGGGTACAAAAGACACATGTTTAGTATTGAATCGCGTGCTTTATCCAAAAGGTCGTGATAATATTTTTTACATATATACATACCAAGTGAACATGATTTCGGCCATGATGCACCTCTCCAATAAACATCCTCCCTATAACCTTTTTCACCTTCGGCTACGGTACGAACACCGTATGCTCCTATCAGACTTTCAAAATTATGTTTCATTTCTTTTATTCGATGCTCATCGGCTATCCCATATACAAATGCGAATAACCCGTCCACACCGACACGGGTGTCCAATTCTCCGTCTTCATGTATAACACCGTACCATTTCTTTTTATCATCCCATAAGTAACGGTTCATGGCTTCTTTTGTCTTTTGTGCTTCATTTCGATAATACTCACCGTCTTCACCCAGTAATTGTGCAATTTCCGCAAGTGCCGACTCGTAGCGATACCGTTCGGCTCCGAAAATAGCCGGGTAACAATAACGTTCCTTAGGTATTCCTTCCTCTCCGTAGGTCACTCTTTGAAAAGCGCTTGTAGTGTCCAATCCGGTATCATATGACGTTGTAATAGCCCATAAGTGTAAATTCCTATAAGCTTCATCTCGTGATTTGTTTATATATTCGTAATATGTTTTTAAGGGCTTAAACCACTTAGATAAAGAATCCAAATCGCCTGTTGCGTTGTAATAACGCATAGCCACCCATGGAAAATGGGGTGTTTGTATAGTACTTCCCTTTCCCCAACGCTCACCGGGTATTTCTTCATCGATATAAATTGCATGAGTTATATATCCGTCGCTTCTTTGACTGTCCATCATCATATCCATTGATTTTTTTATCCATTGTGACGTGTATTCGGTATTCTGTTGTGAATGCCATTCAACGGACGGCATCGCCCATTGCCATATTCCTTTATACACAGGAAGTGCCTCGGTTATACTATGTCCCCACTGAGGATGATCATAATAATTGTTTTTTATAACCGCCCAGCTTTTATAATATACCTTTGTTTCCTTTTTATCCTGTATGTTTACCGTAGGTAAACTGTTGAACCAATCATTCCATACTTTAGCGACTTTTTTTTCAAAATTTGAAGATAATAAAGCTTTTTTTGCGTTTTGTGCATCGGTAGCACTCATACCGAAAACAAATTCTTTTCTTTGCAAGGGTGTCATAACAACATGCCAACGAATAACAAGATACCGGCCTTTATTCGCTATAGATAAAGAATTATTTTTCAAATCCTCTTTCATGTCAACTTCATTTTGATATAATCCGATATCATATAGTTCAGATGATGCGACATAATATGTCATATCGTTAAACTTTAACTCTAGTACACCTGAAAGCGGTTTTACCGAAAATTCTTCTTCGGAGCTTATTAAAGAGAAGAGATTTTTATCCATAATTTTCCACTCAGTACGACAAGTAACATCCAAAGACCAAGTAAACGATCGATCATGTATGCGTCCGAACCGCTCGGTGCCCATAAAAGCAAGATTGGTGTACTCAAAATCGCGTTTGATCATTGACGGATAATATGTTTGTTTCTTGTAAAGAGCTCTGTTTGGGCCTAAGATGCCCATAATACTTGGATATTCGTATACTGCAAACTCAAACTTAAATTTTGGTATCAAATCATAACCTGTTTTTATAGAAAAATCGAAAAAATATCCTAACCTGTTTTCTCCGGTAGGATATGCGAAAGCTTGTGTTCCATCTTCTTCCTTTACATAAGCTGCGGTAAGTCTTGGTAAATTACTGTCAAAGTCCTCACCTATAAGCTGCCAGATTCTCTTATTCATAAGCTTTTCCTTTTCCCGACGATTATATGTTTTAATAGGTCCGATCGGTCGCCGTCCGACATCACTGTCATATTAATATAAATATCTTTTCTGTGCTTCTTTATTCATTCTTTATTATACCAATGACAACAGGTTATGTAAATAATTTAACTGACATATGTAGATACTTGCACAATGCCAATTTTTGAAGAGGTAACACGGTTCGAGAGTAATAAAAATCGCAAATTGTGATGAAAAACCGCTGTATATAATCTATAATTATTTATGACACATCTTAAAAACCTAAAAAACGACAAAAAATAAAATAAAGTTTTTTAAATGTTACAGCCGGGTTATGTTATAATTAGAGTCGAATTTTTTACAGGAGGCAAAAATATGCGTATAGGTCTAGGCATTGATACAGGCGGTACTTTTACCGATGCGGCGTTATATGATTTCGTTACGAAAAAGATACTATGCAGTTCAAAATCACCTACAACAAAAAACGATCTTCGTATAGGAATAGAAAATGCATTGGATCAATTGGATGTACAATACATGAATGATATAAAAATCGTCTCATTGTCAACCACATTAGCTACTAATGCTTGCGTTGAAGATAAAGGCGCTAAAGCGGTATTGATCTTAATCGGTTGTCATCCGAAGGTATTAGCCCGGTACGGACATGAATACGGATTGCCGGCTCCTTCCGACATTATCTTATTAGACGGTAAAATAGACGACCACGGTAAAATTGAGATGGAACCGGATTGGAACGAGCTTGAGAATAAACTTCAGGCTTTAGGTGACAAACCGGATTGTTATGCGGTTGTTCAAACCTGGAGCATGAAAAATCCTACTCTAGAATTGAAAACCGAGGAGATAATAACTAAAAAATTTCAAAAACCTGTCGTATGCGGTCATGAGCTGTCGGGAAAATTAAATGTTTTAAAGCGTGCCACAAGTGCATTATTAAATGCAAAATTAATACCTGTAATACGTGGTTTTATGGATAGTGTAAACACGAGCTTAACCGCTCGTAACATTAACGCTCCTGTAGTTATTGTACGCGGTGACGGGAGTATAATGTCCTTGGATTTCGCCTTAAAAAGACCTGTAGAAACTTTGCTTTCAGGACCCGCCTCATCTGTACACGGTGGTATGTTACTATCGCCACACGACAATCTTATCATTGTTGATATCGGGGGAACAACCGGCGACATGGCTATAATAAAAGACGGATATCCCGGTTTGATTGAAGACGGAGCGGTTGTAGGAAACTGGAAAACAGCCGTATCTTCCATAGATATTGTAACATCTGGTATAGGTGGAGACAGCGAAGTAATTATTGATAAAAATAAAGGGATCACAACCGGAACTAACCGAGTAATACCCTTATGTACATTATCTTCAACCTATAAATGTGTATCTGTTAAGCTTAAAGAAATCTTAAGTAATAAACCGAAACATACCCGACCGCTACCGGTTTTCTATGTTTTGACATCCGGTAATATCAAAAATTTGAACGAGTATGAAATGTCAATTGTTAATGCTTTAAAGGACGGACCTGTAGATATACTAACACTCTGCGACAGAATCGGTGTTTCCATATATGCATTTAGAGATACGGAGCTTGAAAAAAGGGGAATTATTGCTAAAAGTACATTGACCCCTACAGATGTTATGCATATACAAAAAGATTTTGTGAAATGGGATAGAGACGCTTCACTAGAAGCTGTACAGATATTGTCATACCAATATGATATACCTGTAAACCAAATTTGTTCCGGTATATATCAAGCGGTTATTATGA
Organism: uncultured Clostridiaceae bacterium; assembly: GCA_964547525.1. Classification (GTDB taxonomy): domain Bacteria; phylum Bacillota; class Clostridia; order JAAYHZ01; family JAAYHZ01; genus CAZJOD01. The sequence goes on along the minus strand of CAZJOD010000041.1, from coordinate 3,088 downwards.
AAATTTACCAATCTATTGTCCGTATGTTGCTGGAAAAAGAACAGCCCGATATTCTTACTCAAGGTAATATTCCCTTATTAAACAAGTTGTTGGATTATTCAAGTAAAAACAACGACTTGTTAAGTATTAATTTTAAAACAAATCTGCCCATATGTGGTTTGGGTGCTCCGGCAAAAATATTCATACCAAAAGTAGCACAACTTTTGAATACAACTGATATTGTACCTGAGTACGCATCGGTAGCTAATGCCATTGGTGCGGTGACAGGTAGAATAATTAGCATTGAGGAGGGCATTATACTACCCCAATATGAAAGCCATTCACTAACTGGATATATGGTTCGATTAAGAAGCGGAAGTACATTTTTCAAAAAGTTCGAAGATGCTCTTATATTCGCCGAAAATACCGTTAAAGAAACGGCAATGAAAAATGCAATCGGCAGAGGTGCGGTAGATATAACAACCGAAATAAAAATTGAAGAAAATAATGCTGAAATCATGCCTACGGATGAGGAAGGAGACAGTAGTTTATTTGTTGATATGAAAATAATCGCTCGTGCTACAGGTCGGTTCAATCTTGCTAAAGAGTGATACTGCAAAACACACTAACAAGATATAAAAATCTCATCTCTTATAATTTGGCCTAAACGGGAAATATCGGCTTTATATGTATCATATAAAGAACGATTATATATTAGGCTTGCCGGATGATACATGGGATATACTTTATAATTGCTTTCATTTATTTTAACCGGTAATATATTCCCATGTATATCCCCTATTTTCACAGATTTATTTGTTAAAACATTAATTGGTACATTACCTAAAGTAACGATTATTTTTGGATTTAAAACGGCTAGTTCTCTTATAAGATAATGCCTGCAATTGTTTATATCTTCTTTTTTGGCAGGCCTATTTACCGTTCTTGATGTTTTCTCATTTATTCTGCATAATCTGTACTTAATTGCATTTGTTATATAAATATCATTACGTGTTATTCCCAACTCCTCTATAAACTCTTTAAGGATTTTTCCCGCAGATCCTACAAATGGTTTTTTTAACTTAACTTCATCTTTCCCCGGAGCTTCACCTATTAAAACGATACCGGAATATGGGTTTCCGTCACCTACCACAATGTCCGTATCTTTAAATTCAAAACAAAATTCACTATATATTTCGGTCAATTCATCTTCTATATTCAAATTAACGATTCTTGTCGAGTTCATCCAATACCTTTCTTATCTTCATAAAATCATGCCATGTATTTGCTTTTTCTTTTTCATTCCTTAACAAGTATGAAGGATGAAAAACAGCCATCATTTTTATACCGGCTTTTTCATACCATTTTCCCCTGTCTACTGTTATTCTTATTGCCGGATCAATTATATATTTAGCCGATATTCGTCCCAAACAAATGATTATCTTCGGTCTAATTAACTTAAATTGCATCCGCAAATACGGCAAACATTGCTCCGCTTCCATGTCCAGCGGATCTCTGTTTTCAGGCGGCCTACATTTTACTATGTTAGTTATATAATACTCATAAGGCTTAAACGGTATGGCATTTAATAAATGATCAAATAGAATACCCGCTTTTCCTACAAAAGGGTTTCCTTGTTCATCTTCTTCCTTACCGGGGCCTTCACCGACAAAAAGAACAGGTGCGTTTACATTTCCACGTCCTACTACAACATTTTTTCTTGTTGTATGAAGTGGACACCTTTCACATTTTAAACAACTTTCATTCAGATCGTTCCATGATATCATACCGGCTCACCACATCTTTTTTTGTATTATACCATACCAATCTGACGAATTCCAACACCGGTTCAAAACACTCTTTTATAAAAAAATGATTTTTTATATTCCCCGCTCCGAAATTTTTTAATTATGATATAATAAATCTATCATAATTGCAGAAAGAAGGAAAATGTTATGAAAATCAAAAATATAGGTTTAGAGCTTTATTCTGTAAAGGAACATTATGCCGAAGATCTGTACGGTACTTTGTCAAAAGTCAAAAACATAGGCTATAAAGGTGTAGAATTTTTCGGAGAATTTAAATATTCCGCAGAAGAAACCGCCGATGCACTTAATAAAAACGGTTTGGTGTGCTGTGGCTGGCATACACCTTGGAGTTATGTTCAGGATGATTTATTGGAAAAGACCGTCTCTTATAATAAAATTATCGGTAATAAATATATAATTGTCCCGGGTTTACCCGGTGAGTTGACAAAAACTCCCGAGGGATGGCTTACTGTGGCAAAGAAATTTAATGAATTAGCTGATGTTCTTGATAAATATGGAATGATGATAGGTTATCATAATCACGCTCATGAATTTGCTCCTCTCCAAGACGGAAGCGTTCCGTATTATTTACTTTTCGATAATACAAATAAAAAAGTGGTTGTACAGCTTGACAACGGTAACGCCTTAAAAGGGAACGGAAAAATATACGATATACCCGTTCGTTATCCGAATCGCATGCAAAGCGTTCATTTAAAACCTTTTAGTGTAAAATACGGTTTTGACACAATGATAGGTGAAGACGACATCGACTGGAATCGATTTGTATCTTTATGCATGCAAAACGGAGATACCGAATGGTTTATAGTTGAATATGAGAGCATAAAGCTTTATGAACCGATGTTAGGCGTTGAATTATGCTATAAGCAATTGGCAAAATTGGGTTTGTTATAAAAAAAGTGGATTTGATTTTTTTATAATCATAAAAATAATTACGGTAGTTATTGCTTTTAGTCATATTCTATATTATAATGCAGTTAATACATAATTTTCCCCTCGGCGATATTTATAAATATTTAAACGAGGACCCGATTTAATAGTATTATTAATGTATTATACCAATTAATTTAATTTTAGCCACATAATATTTTTTTCTACAATTTATATATAAGGAACGATTATCGTTCCTTTTTTCTTTCAACCAAACTTTAATTGAAGGCAAAAGCATTGATATGGTATAATATTTTCTAAAAAAGGAGCATACGTTCTTGATTGAAAAAACATTAAAAGGGAAAGTTAATATATATATGGGGTTTGAAACCGATATCGATTCTTTACCGGAT
>CAZJOD010000040.1:0-25730 GCA_964547525.1 uncultured Clostridiaceae bacterium | reverse complement strand
TCAATCCGGTTGCCGGAAAAGGTAAAACACTTCGTGCCATTCCTCAAATAGAGAACTTTTTCAAAAGTAAACCGGAACATTCATTCGAAATATTATATACAGAAGGTAAAGGACATGCCACCTGTTTGGCAAAACAAGCGGTTTCACAGGGTGTCGGTAGAATCTATTCGGTCGGTGGCGACGGCACTTTAAATGAAGTACTAAACGGAATGATAGATTCAAATTTTAGTTTGGGTATCATACCGCTAGGCTCCGGTAATGACTTTATTAAAAATGTATGCAACGGTTTTTATAAAGAACTTCCGATTGAAAATTTCATTGACGGAACTGAAAAGTATATTGACTGTGCAAAAGCTAACGATACATATTTTATTAATGTTGCATCCGTTGGATTTGATGCCGAAGTGGCTCAAAATACTTTGCTTTTTAAGAATTTGCCTTTAATATCCGGAAGTCTTGCATATATATTGAGTATTTTTTATTCATTAGTTCAAAACAAACCATATAAATTAACATATAATAAAAACGGTGATGTTGATGTAAAAAAGTGCCTTTTAGTTGCAATTTGCAACGGCAAATATTATGGAGGGGGATTTATGCCTGCTCCTAATGCAGATATAAACGACGGTCTTTTCGATATATGTAGTGTGAAGTATTTAAAACGATTAAAAATTTTAAAATGTTTTCCAAAGTTGAAAACCGGGACTCATACCTCAATGAAAGAAGTGGAAATATTTAAGACACCGGCTATACGAATAAAATGCGATGACGATTTATTCTTAAATCTTGACGGTGAAATTTCTCAAGTTAATAAAATTGAATTTCAATTACTACCTAATAGATTAAAAATACTGGTACCGAAAATTATTTAACTTTTTTTCTTTAAAGTTATAATTTTCTTTTTCTTCTGCTTGTTGGCTAAACAATGTTTTATTGTATTTAATATGAGTTTCACCGGTACCTTTTTTGCGTTCTTACCTTCAGAAATCCACCATGAAGGTATAGAGACATGTTCCACCTTAACTCTTTTATAATAATTATCAATGACTCCCAAAACAATGGCATATGGTAACTGATTATAAGTATATGATTCATCCGACACTTCTTCAAATTTATAATTATTCTCTTTACTATTTAATATAAAATTACGAAATGCAACAGCCGTATCGTATATTTCATTACCGTATTTTGTTCTCCTGATCATTAAATATGTCATAAAATGAATAATAATCCCTGCAAAAATCATTGCTAAATACTCTTCAATATTTAGCATATTATTCAACTGTACGAAAATAAAGAATATGATAAAAGTACAAATTCCTAAGAACAATTTAATATAGTACTCGGTTGTTATGAATTCGTATCTGTTGCTACCGAGGATCTGTAAAATAGCGGATATGACATCAGACATTATATAAAACAATGTAGAGAATACAATCGATAACGCAAAAGATAATCCGGCTTGATCGGTATATACATATAAAATTTTAAATATTATATATATATACGGTATAAAAGAAGTAAATCTTATATATTCTTTAATTTGAACACTTCTTTTAGTGAAAATCCTTTTAACAACATCATCATTATATGTATTGCTTATTTGTTCGTTGAATATATGTATTTTTCTTTTTATTAATAATTTATATTCTGTTAAAGAAATTCTTTTATCTTCGTCATTCTCTGAAAACAAAGAATTAAATATTTGCTGTTCGAAGGATTGAGTATCGCCATTTAAATCTTCTTTTTTAATAATGATCACCCTGTCACTATCAAAATTTTTAATACTTTTATCATTACATGGTATATCGGTATATATGGTAATCTTACCCTGATTAGCCCAATGCGCGACCATTGCCGAGATATCTTGTTCTCCAATATATCCGTTTAATACATAAGCAAATTCGCAAGGTGAAATACCGGCCGGAACATGATGCAATTCCTTATATTTTTTTATATGATCATTTTTTATAAAGAAACATAAAATAATGCTTAAAACTAAAAAGAAAGATATAATCAAAATAGAAATTGGTGTTATAGCTTCCATTATATTGGGATTTGGTATTGCTTCAGAAAAATATCCCTCAGGTAAATTCATATGTATATCAACCCCTTGCCCCGGACTTGTATTAATTATTTTTGCCGAAATTACATTATCGTCAATATTCACCGGAACAAAAATCTGTTCTATACCATTATCTTTATATAAGGATACCGTTTGCAGATCAAACGGGCGTGGCATTACTATTTCTATATCAATTCGTTTTATCTCAGCATTTAACCCGCCGGGCACAATATTATAATAAAACATATCTCTATTTATATCGTAATCTTTTCCTCGTAAAATTTTGTATTTAAAGAAAAGATCGTGCTCATCATCTTGTTCATAAGTGTTTTGATTTTCATATAATATTGAAAACGAGTCTGTACTTTTTTGTATTTGATATGAAAAATTTATACTTTCAAAATCACGAATAAATGCCCGGTTACCGTTATTCCATAGCGGTATTGTTCTGACAAATGTATTTGAAGGAGAGACAAAATTAAGTTTTATTCTTTCATAAATTTCGTATGTATTATCATCACTTACATTGACACGTATTAGGTACTCTCTGATAAAGAAATCAACGTTCTCATTTGAACTTTGCGCACATACAAAATCACCGTATGTTACGGATAAAATCAGGAATATAATAAATAGTATTTTTTTCATTACCTCACCTGCCAATGTTACTTGTGATAAGTACGATTATTGATTATACAAAACGCCCTGTAAATTTGCTCTAGGAGTATTATTCTTGTCATCTGATGGGTAAATGTCATATCTGATAAAGAAAGAAGCAACTGTGCACGGTTTTTAACCGCTTGGGATATTCCTAACGACCCGCCGATAATAAAAGTAAAATGTGATTGGCCAGAAATCATACACTCATTTAAAGCTCGTGAAAAATCAACCGAATCCATTGATTTACCTTTTACATCCAATACTATGCACCACGTATCCTTTTTTATCTTGTTTAAAAGCACATCTCCTTCTTTGTTAAGCAATATCGCACATTCTTTATCCGATGCTTTATCAGGTATTGATATCTCCATTGTCTCAATTATTTCAACTTTTACAAAAGCAGATAACCTTTTTAAATATTCACTTACAGCCGTCCTATAAAAAGTTTCCTTTAATTTCCCTACACAAATTATTTCAATTTTCATTATAACACAAATACCGGACCTGCCTTGTATCGTTCAGCTACTTCTAAACTAACATCCTTTCCCGGTATAATACCTTCCTTTTTCATCTCTGACTCTGTTGTTACATATGCAAGCTGCTTGAAATTATTCTTTTCACTCAGATGCCCCAGAACTATTCTTGTTATACCCTCTTTTACCATATATACAGCGGTTTTTGCAGCTATCTCATTGCACAAATGCCCTTTATCCCCTAGTATTCTTTGTTTTAAGTAATATGGATACTCTCCGGTCTTTAACATCTCAATATCATGATTGGATTCTAAAAACAATAAGTTGCTTTTATTAAAAATATTTAGCAACGATTTTGTCATTTTTCCTATATCGGTAGCTATTGCTATCTTTTTATTATCACTCATAAGACAAAAACCTACAGGATCGTTTGCATCATGGGGTATACAATACGGCTGGACTGTTATATCGTCTATTTGAAATATTTTACCCGCTTCTATACAAATCATATTTTTTTCATCTATTTTACCGATCACATTAAGGCAACCTTGCCAAGTCCCTTGCGTCGCATATACAGGTATATCCAAAGTCCTGGAAATGATGCCGGCACCTCTTATATGATCCGTATGCTCATGAGTGATTAAAATCCCTTTTAAATCTCCGGGAGATTGGTCAATTGATTCTAAGGCGTTAAATATAGATTTTCTACTAAGTCCTGCATCTACTAAAATTTTTGTTTTTTCTGTTCCCAGAAAAAGACAGTTTCCACTGCTTCCACTAAATAGACTGCAAAATTTGACCACACTCTTCTCCTTCTATAAAAAATACATTAATACGGCTCCCTGTATATTTCGGCTCCCAGTTTTTTAAATTTACTTTCTATTCCTTCATATCCTCTATCTATAAATTCAATATTCTGAATTCTGGTTTGTCCCGATGCAATTAATCCTGCTATTATCATTGCAGCTCCCGCTCTTAAGTCGGTAGCTTTCACCGCCGCCCCTGATAATCTTCCCGTACCTCTTATAATAGCTGTGTTACCATCCACCTTAATTTTTGCCCTCATCTTTTTTAACTGATCGGTATATTGGAAACGATTTTCGAATATTGTTTCGGTAATTTTTCCTTCACCGTCAGCAAGACACATCAATGCCGTCATCTGCGGGTGTAAATCGGTCGGAAAACCGGGATGCGGTAAGGTTATAATATCTGTGGCATGTAGTTCTTTATTTCTCACCACTCTTATCCAATCGTCGTTTTGATCAATGCTGACATTCATTTCAATCAATTTCGCACATAAAGGATCCATATGCTCGGGAATTATATTTTTTACTATAACATCCCCTGCTGTGGCGGCGGCTGCAATCATAAAAGTTCCGGCTTCAATTTGATCAGGAATGATTGAATAAGATTTGCCCCCATTTAACTGCTTAACACCGGTTATTCTAATTTTATTAGTTCCCGCTCCTTTTATATTGGCACCCATAACATTCAAAAAGTTTGCCACGTCAACTATGTGGGGCTCTCTGGCGGCATTTTCTAATACTGTAACACCCTCGGCCAAAACAGCGGCTAGCATTAGATTTATTGTTGCACCTACAGTTACTACATCCATATAAACTTGAGTACCTGTAAGTTTATCCGCCATAACAATTATTCGGTCCGATCCCATAATGATTTTAGCTCCTAAAGCTTCAAACCCTTTTATGTGTTGATCAATAGGTCGAGCTCCTATATTACATCCTCCGGGCATTGGTATCTCAACCCTTTTTGTATTACAAATCAATGCTCCCAGCAGATAATATGAGGCGCGTATTGTACTTAATTCATCAAATAAAGCTTGTCCCGATTGTATATTTGTACTGTTTATTTCTACTGTTTTTTCATCAATTATATCAACGGAAGCACCAAGTTTTTTTGCTACATCCAAAAATATTTTCACATCGGCGATATGAGGAACATTTTCTATTCTGCATGGGCCGTGGATCAACAATGTAGCAGGTAAAATTCCTACCGCCGCATTTTTAGCTCCACTGATTTCAATTTCTCCGGTAAGTCTATTTCCACCGGTAATCACTAACTGATCCAAATTATAATGCTCCTTACTTCATATATAGAATATTCATAAAATATTATATCATCTTACTCATAAAAAACAAGTATTATGTCATTGTACATAACCGGTATTATAACACCGGAATGATTTACTTAACCTCTCTACCGTTTATCAAGCTTACATAGTACACACGACCGCTATCGGTCAATATTCTCCAACATAAACCCGCTTGAGATTCCGATACTATCTCTTCTTTGTCCAATAAGCTTATTTTAAATCCCTGATCAATATTTAACACATTCGTATCCGATATATCTTCGGTAAAAAAACCAAGTAAAACTTGAAACGGTTTTAATAACTTACCTGTATTATCATTTTCCATTCCGCTTATTTTATGACAACTTATTTCTAAATATACAACACCTGTATTACTTATAAATGCATGAATGAAATTATCATAAACCAAATTGCCTTTATATTTTTGAGTAATACGAACTTCAACAGTTGTATCTTTATTACCCGGAACATAATTATCCACGGAATACTCATTCCAAATAACTCCCAATTCTTCTAGCTTTTTTAATGTGTAAGAAATAACATCCTTCTTATTGTGTATATCAACTACAATTTCACTTTTATCACTATGATCCACAAAATAAAAATGATTGAAAAGTTTGTCCAAATAGATTATTTTTTTTCCGTTTTTTTCAAACTCCGTTCTATCATGTTCAACCGGTTTGTCATATCCCAAAAAAACAGATAGAACGGTATCTTTTTCAATAGAAGTCATACCAAGATGTAAAAATTGCACCGAGCTGTCAATCCCGGGTAAATCACATAGAATTTTTACGTTTCTATTATTTAAAACGGTTAAAACATCATTTAAAATAACTTTATCCTGATTCTCACTTAACTTTGAATTATATATTTGGCAGAATAAAAATAAGTTTAAACATATTAAAACCACTATTAAAATAGTTTTTACTTTATTCCAATCCATAATATCCATCCTCGTTATATAAGTTCATCGGATTAAATGCAGGTAAACCGATCCCATAAAGATAATTGTCGCAAAATAAAAGTAGGGAAGGTGACAAGTATGCATTTTGTGATATAACATAACCATTATATATGTCTGTAATAATTTTATTTGAAAACAACGATAAGTTTTCCAATATCAATCTTTGTGTATCATTAGTCATAAAGTCCGCTACACCGTCTTTATCTTTATATATATTTCTTAATAAACCGTTTGCATTGATAACGTTTAATTCATTTGCCGTTATTTCGAATGCATGTTGTAATTCCGCTTTGTTTAAGTCGTTTTTAATCAAAACAAGGTCTCTACTGTCCAATATATAATCAAAATAAAATACATAATGATTAGGATTACTATAATCTATATATGTTAAAGTAACGAAAGAATTGGATCTTTTATCTGTTAAATTTAAAAATTTATTTAGCATACCAACCGCCTTGTTATATGCAAGATCTATATCTCCTCTTTCAAAACGATTTTTCTTCCCGAAATAATCATACGTTATCCTACCCGCAGAAGTTATGGTATATTGATTTTCCAAGTTTGAAAGGTACACTGTATTATTTGTTCCTAAAGACAATGTATATCTGTCCTTTGTAACATCCAAAAAAGATTCTTTTAAATCTTTAAGGTCATAAGTATTTACAGTGTTTGCAATATTCATAATGTCAACAGGAATGACAGGTATATGCAAAACGTTCTTTTGTACCGGATTTGCATATACCTTAACTTCTTTTCTACCGGTTACAAAATTTGAGATTATATTTGAATCTAATAGTTGGTATGTTTTTTCATCATAGAAATTACTATACCTTACAAAATAAAATATATTATCGAAATTAATTCCGTGGATTAAATAATCCTGTGCCGGTGTATATAAAAGCTTATAATATCCGGTTCCGTCAAAAACATAAATGTTTATTTCGGTTTCTCCCGGCATAATGATTAGTTTTCTAATTTTTTCAAGACCGTTTCTATCTTTAGGATCACCGTTAAAAACATTAAGAAACGTTAACGGTATATCACAGAAATATTGTATCATTATGTATCTTTTTGATAATAAATCATCCCATACATTTTTTGAAATATACTGCAAATCATCTGTGTAGCAATGCTTTAAAACTTCATTAGCCACTAAATGCAATTGAATATATTCATCCGATTTATGGTTAAGATCCCAAAAATTGTTTGCACCATCAGAAATTCTTATGCTTTCAATCATAATATATTCAAACGGCAAATTACTTTTATTAATATATGTGTTATCATGTTTCAAAAAAGCTCCGAATAACCCGGGAAATTCAGAATAGCTCCCGCTTATTATAATTGCAAATTGAAAAAAAGCTAGAAATACCAGCAATCCAATGCTTATACTTTTAATTACGCTAACTGATTTCAATCCATATCACCCGACTTTTTATAAATTGGTAATGCAATCCTAACCTCTGTCCCTTTGTTTACAATTGAAACAATTTCTATTTCACCGTAATGCGCATCAATAATTTCTTTTGCAATTGATAACCCTAACCCTGTTCCACCTTGATCTCTTGAACGTGCTTTATCAACCCTGTGAAAGCGCTCAAATATTCTGGGTAAATCCTTTTTTGGGATCCCGATACCGTTATCGGTTACCTTTATAAGGACATTTTCACCAATTTCTTTTGAATACACCAATATCTTTCCTTTTTGTGGTGTATACTTAACCGCATTACTTAAAACATTTATCATAACCTGTTCTAGCCTGTAGTAGTCACCCTCTATAAACGGTAAATCAGATGACACATTTACTTCTATCTCATGTTCTTTTTTATCAGCTTCAGGTTTCAACTGGCCCACGCAACTGTCAATTAACTTTAATATATTAACTTTAGATATTTCCAAGGTAAGTTTTTTGTTGTCAAATCTGGATAGCAATAATAAATCTCTGACCAATCTTGTCATACGGTCGGCCTCAGAATTTATTACATTTAGATACCTAGACTCTATTTCTTTATCATCTACTCCGGCTAACAAGGTTTCAGTATACATTTTAATTGAGGATAAAGGTGTTTTTAACTCATGAGATACATTAGCTACAAAGTCCTTCCTCATATCGTCTAGCATAGTTTGCTTTGTCAAGTCAACCAAAACAACGATAATTCCTTCCGGCAATTTATATTCATTTTTGAATACAACAAAATACATCCTATATGTTTTATCATCAATATGAACATTCTTTTCATAATTAATGCTTTTTTCATCGGTTATATCTTCTATTGTCAAACCTATATCAAAATATTTAATTAATGATTTTATGTTTATGTAACTATTTTGATTATTAATGATTTCTTTGGCAGCCGGGTTGATATGTAGTATTTTACCTTCCATATCATACGCGATTACTCCCTCTGACATAAAATTCAGTATAGTTTCAACTTTGTTCTTTTCACTGGCTATTGTATCCAGCTTCTCTTTTAAAGAAGATGACATATCATTAAATACATTAGTTAAGCGTCCGATCTCATCATTGGATATAACCGGTAACAATCTACCAAAATTACCATATGCTATACTTTCAGCTTTTCTCATTATACTGTTAATGGGTTGTGTAATATACTTAGATAATAAAATACCAAGGAGTAACGAAATAGCCAATGAAACAATCAATGTAGACACTAATATCCGAGTAAGTTCGTTTATCATTAATATCCATTCGTCTTTATAGTACCTGAAATAGAAAACATATCCTTTGCTTAAGACCGCATAATCATAATAATCCCTTCCGTTTATGCTCCGGGTTATTTTTTCATCCCCCTTTTTTTCAGCTAATGCTAAAACATAATTTCTTGAAGATAATACTTCATTTAAAAACTCGGTATCATCACCTTGTAAAAAATTAATGTCATTAGATAGTATGTGATTAGTTGCTCCATGAATTATTGTAAAACTTTTGTTTTCACTTGCTAGCCTTAGTGCATTTAAATAATTATTTTGAAAGCGATCATATAGTTCATCCAAGGTTACATCATCACTAATATTTACGATATATTTAGAAATTCCACCTTTTAAATCTTCTATGAATTGATTATAGTAAAACTCATCTATCTTTTCACTTAAAATAATACCGATTGTTAACACTATACAGATGGCAATAATAAATATAAAGAGAACCAACCGCCATTGTAAGCTTCGAAATGCTATCATACGGGTCTCCTGTCTTTACCCGGTAATATACTTTATGTAGTACCCGACGCCTCTTTTCGTATGAATATATCTACCTGCATCCTCTGCATTTGATTCAATTTTTTCACGAATTCTGGCTATGGTAACATCTACAGTACGTTTATCACCCGGAAACTCATATCCCCAAACTTCTTTTAATAATTGTTCTCTGGAAAATATTTGACCTTTTTTTTCAGCTAAGAATTTAACAAGTTCATATTCACGTATAGTTAGATGTAAATCCTCCCCATCCCTTCTAACTTCAAATCTCTTTGTATCAATTTGAAGCTTGCCTACATTTATAATGTGAAGGGATCCTGTTTCAGTATCCTTTTCTTGTATTTCAGTTCTTCTGAGATTTGCTTTTACTCTAGCCATCAGTGCTCTGATTGCAGGAGGCTTTGTTATAAAATCATCAGCGCCAAATTCCAACCCCAGTACTTGATCAAATTCTTCTTCTTTTGCGGTAAGCATTATTATCGGAACCGAATACTTTTCACGTATTTTCCTACAAACGCTAAAACCGTCCATTTTAGGTAACATTATGTCTAAAATTATAAGATCAGGTTCATATTGATTGCATAAACTGACAGCTTCCTCACCATCATATGCTTCTAAAGTATCATATCCTTCTTTACGTAAATTAAATTTTAAAATATCAACAATATTAGGCTCGTCATCTACTATCAATATCTTTTTTGCCATTTATAATCCTCCTTTTACCATAAGCCCGGTAATATAAAAATTCGGGGCTGAAAAGCCCCTTCATTTATTATTTTCCGGCTTTTAAATTCTATCTATTCCTTTTTATTTACCTATCAAAAAATCAAAGTCAGCTTTTGCAACCATATAATTATATTCGGCTCCTAATGTTGAAAATTGAGCGGAATAATACGCTGTAACTGTACCGATATAACTGTCCCAGTTTATTATTTGCTTTTGATATTTTGCATATGCTGTTTCCATATCTTTTCTTTTTATATCTTCATACATTTTTGCCAGCTTGATTTTATTATATCTGGTTAAAAGATTATTATATGCTACTCTAATATTATATTCAATGTTAACTTTTGTTACGTTTTCATTGTAGATGGCATTTTTGTAATTATATTGGTTCTGCCAATAATTAACTTGATCTTCTTCATAAAACTCTTGTGTTATCTCCATTAATTTTTCCTGTATTTTAATATCCATGGTCCTGCTGTACATATTACTGTCTGAGTCGATAACGTCCTTTATAACTTTTTCTAGATCAATGTTGTCAGGAGTAACATATGTAAATTCTGTTTCTTCAATAACCAAATCTTCTGATGACACAGGTAGATTCAATAATATTTTAAAATCCATGTTCTTTTTTTCAAGTGCGTATTTTAGATCCTGAATACTATCCTTTCTATTTTCAACAGTATATGTATATGACAGGTACGACTCGTATGAAATTTGATTTACTTTATAGTTTGCATAAGCTCTCTGCTCTTTTTGTTTATCAATTGTTAATAACTTTTCATAGTACTCAATATTTTTATATGAGTATATAAGTCCTATAGCCTGTTTATAGACATTTAAATCTAAAAGTCGATTAGCATCTTCTTTTTGCATTTTAGCCAGTTCGTAAACCTTTTCCGTAACAATTGGTGTTACATATCTTGAGTAACAGCTTGAATAAGTTGTTATACTTGTTGTGGGTATTTTCCGTACTGCCTCATCATAAAGAATTTTATATTCTTGTATCTGTATATCTTTTAACTCTTCTTGCAGCTCATTACCGGTTTTAGCTATTTCTATCGCTTGTTTAACAGTTAAATTACCGTTCCCTGCGGCAATTACCGATGAAATCATACATATTAATAAAACTAAAACTATTCCTTTTACAGTTTTTTTCATTGTGATCTCTCCTTTTTTAAACTTCCATTTCAATCAAATACGCCATGTACCGGGTATTAAAATTGAAAATAGCCAGCTTTAAATTATTCTTAGCTTTCTCAATGTCTAAAGCTTTTTGTTCTACAGAGACATATCCTACATCACCGGCTCTATATTGGTTATATAGCTTGTTATAGTCATTGTTCAAATCAGTTATATTTTCCTGTATATCTTGTATGGAATCAAATATATTTATCATGGATTGAGCCTTTTCGTTGTAAGTTCTTCTTTGATAAAACTCCATCTTCTCTATTTCATTATTAATCTTAATAATATTTTCATTTATCTTTTCTATTTCATTAGGAATATCTTCATTATTGGGATAAAAATATATTAATGATTCCAGCTCTTTTTTTCTAAAGTTTTCTTTTTCTATTTGATATTCCTTTTCTTTGATTAATGACTCATACTTTTTATCAGCTAAATTTTTTATTGATGTGGTATCTTTTATAAGGAGCTCTTCGTCTAAATTAAAATTTTTATAGGTTGTTGTCAGATCTATACCTATTAATCTGTTAAAGCTCATTTGATTGTTTTGATATGTTGTTTTAGCTTCATTTAGAGTTACCATTGCAGACTCAAGACTATATTTTGCGTTTATAACCGCAGTTTCAGATCCTGAATTATTCTCAAAGTATCTGGTAGTGTTTTTTAGATTGATGTCCGCAAAATATACCGATTTTTCATAGTACGATATGTTTAATTTACTGCTATATAAGGTATATAACGAATCCCTTACAGATATAATATCAGATTCCATACTCTTTCTTATAGAATCTTCTATATCTCTAATCTTTTGTTCTTGCTCGTTTATTCCGTACTCCATAATAACCATATTATTAACTCTTATAACGGGCGTTCTCGCATTGTATATCGGATCGGTTATCTTAAGATAATCGTTTAATGTGTTTTCTGCATAATACAAACTGATTTTATTGTTCATACCCATTAATACGTACTTTTCATGGTTCGACATCTTCTCTATAGCCCATTGTATATTTATAACATCCGGAACCGATTCTTTTTGAGCATATGTCGTTAAACCAACCGGCAGCAAGAAGACTAAAATAATAATAATAATCTTTTTCAACAAAACACCTCCTAATCCTCATGTATAAATATTATATCATAAATAGGTATTCATGGCAAATACCAACTTATTTTATAAATGCAAAGAGCCGCCTAAATGAATTTAGGCGGCTGAATCTACCGACATAGTATTAATTTATCGTTATTTTTATGGAGTCTTGCATTCCGGTTATTGATGTAAAGGTTAACGTAACAGTTCCGGAAGATTTTACTGTCAGGTTTCCGCTAGAATCGACTGTCAAAATATTAGTATTTGACGATGTAAAGAAACCGGTAGCCGATAAATTGATGGGTACAGGTACAATAGTAGCCAACATATTAACATCGTACTGATCCATTATCTTGAAATTAAATTTATTAAAGGTTGCTACATTCTTACCGTTTAGTTCTAAGGAAGTGGTTGTAAAGTCAGAACCGAAAGACAGACTTTTTATGCTCCTTGCGTTGCTGCTTTTTACTTCCATTTCACATAATAGTTTTGCGGAGGAATCATACGCTCTAACGGTTGAAGTGTCGGAAGCATTTGAACTCTTAGAGAATAACTTGAAAGTTATTCCATCTTGTACCACTAAAATACTTGAGTTAGATGAAACCAAGTGGCTTATTTTGTCTTGCTTCAATGCTATATTTGTTCCATCAGGAGCGATTCCGTAAACTTTAACAGGTTTTGCATAGTCACCTGCAGCTGCCAGATCGACAAATCCTGTATTGGAATATAAAGTACTAAACGGTTCAAACGAGAAGCGGATGTTGTTAGCTACACTATTTACATCATAAGCTCTCATTGAAAATGTTCTTGTAGAATTAGGCAAAAACTCACCGCCAAAATTTACACCTAGTGTGAATGTAACAACTCCTTCGGTTGCTCCTGCTGAAAACACAAGATATCCTGTAGGATCTTTTACTACTGTTATAGTATTTGAGTCACCTGTTATCTTAAAGTCATCAACCGTCAACCCATGAGTCGCTGCATTCAAAGTTCTGCCGTATTGGTCGACAACGGTTATATCACTAATGGGTACTCTATGTTCGGCACCTAACTCTATACCTCTCATGTAATTCATGTTTGTTACAGATGTAGGAGCTGCCGCTTCATTGACATCCAAAGTAAAAGTATCGATAAATTTTCCGCTCCAGCTATAATAAACAACAACCGACCCCGATTGACCACCTGTAGGTTTAACAGATAGAACACCATTACTGTCTACAGAAAAATCTGAATTTTTTATTATACTCGTATTGCTTGATGTAAATGTCAAATTCGCAGTAATAGTCGCACTGTTCAGAGTTTTTGAAACGCTGGATTTATACTGATCAAAGACATTATATTGCATTGCAGTCGATTCACCTACATATACAGAACCGTTTGCATAATATATCTCTATTGAAGCTATTCCAACAGGATCATATACATTAATAGTCAGACTGGTAACCGATGCCGCCGCATTAACTAATGCCGATAAATTAACCGAACCGGAAGTATTGCCGATATCAACAGTCATAACTCCGTTATTATCAAACGCTACCGTATTAGAGTCAATTATAGCGGGGTTGGATGTTACGAACGTTAAACCGTCTTTGCTCTTTAATATCAATGCATTTCCGTATTGATCATATGCTTCGTACTTAACTACAACTTTTTTATTGTTTTTTTCTATGTTCATTTGGTTGTTAGGAACAACTATTTCGGTCATAGAGAAAGTAGTAACAACAGGCTGTTTTATTACTGTTAAATCGAATTGACCTACAACAGTTGAAGCATTGTGGACTATTGTAATGTGAATTGTGTCGCCTTCATCCGCTGCATCTGTATTCATTGTAAATGTAGCTGCGTTTACAAAAACCGCACCGCCCTTTGTTTTGTTAAAAGCGGTTATGGTATATGCACTTCTGGCATTTACATTCATGTTCTTTCCATATTGGTTGTATAATGTTACAGTGATAGGCGCCGCTGCATTTTTCAATATTGTATTGCCTGACAACTCAATTTGACTGGCAATACCCGCTTGCACGGTTACATTCGCCGGGGTCAAATTACCTACAGTTACTACATAATTTCCTGTTATAAAAGGAGATGATTTTGTCAATACAAGCTTTGTTCTGTCTGTACTCCATGTTTGAGTAGTAAAAATAGTCGCAGTTCCGCTTTTTATAGTTGCAACAGTACCTGCAGGTATAGCTTTATTAAAGTTTACAGTAATTTCATTATCATTTGTCGCTTCGGCACTAACGATAGTCATCCTGGAAATTAATCCGATTGAATCGGCTACAACGGCATTTATGACACCTTGTGCAATTAAAAATTCCACTAATGTTTCATCCACACCTTTTTTACGTATAGCCAAAGCATCAATAATTAACATAGCTATATCATTGTTAATCAATGATTTTGAACCGTCTGAAAAGGATAGCAATCCTAAGTTCCTGGCGTAATTCATTACATTAGCCCAAATATAATCCACATCCTGCCTGAAACCTAAGCATGTCATTAAAACTTTATTAAATTCCGCTACAGTCATTATTTTATTCGGTCTGAAGGTACCATCAGGATAACCGTCAAAACCTAAATTTGGATTTGCCTTTAAATATGCTAATAAAGGTGCAAACCACTCATTTCCTACAACATCGGAGAAATTGGCTTTTCCTGCATACGCTTTAGCTTCATCTTCTTTTCCCATTAACCTTAATAGAAGAGTAGCACCTTGTGCTCTTGTTGTTGCCATTGATAAATACTGAGCTGTCACTCCACTTCCGGCTCCGATTAACACACCAAGAGCTTCGCACTTGGCAGCTGCGGACGAGGAGGGTGAAACAGCCTGAACCGGTAATGTCACCGTGAGAAGAATTATCAACGATAAAACGATTGCAAACAGTTTTCTTAAATTCTTCATAATTATGTAAGCCTCCTTAAAAATTTACTACATAAGATACAATAATGCATACCATTATTCGGGTGCATACGATAAAAATTTTCCCGTTAATATCATACAATGCCATTATATCACTATGAGTGGTTGTAATCAATAAATTAACATAATACGTAACAAACTATTAATATTTATATTTAGCCAGTATAATTATACTATATTTTGTTATTAATATTTATTATTGATGCTTTTGTTTATTATATATTAATATAACAAAAAAAGTTTCTAGAGAAAAAGAGCCGCTCATATGAGCGACTCTTTATTTCATTCAATTAATGTGTATGTTTTACAGATTATGCTTTGATTGTTACAGTAACAGATGCTTGCATACCTGTATTTGTTGTGTAAGTGATTACCACTTTTGTACCAATAGCTACACCGGCGTCAACTGCAACATTTCCACCCGCAAATGTTACTCCGCTGTTATTAGAAGCAAAGAATCCGTTTGCTGCTAAATCGAATGCATTGATAGCTAACAATTCTACTCCGTATTGGTCTGTTACTTTCAATCCTAATACGTCTTTTGCAATAGTAGCTACAGCGCCTGTCAAATCAGCTGCAGACTTTTCGATTGCAGCAGCTGCATATGCAACTTTTTGTGCACTTCTGTCTATACTGGTTGTTACGTCCATTGTGCAAAGCAATTTAGCTGAAGCGTCATATGCTCTGACTGTAGATGTAGCAACTTTAGCGTCACTTGAATACAATTTAAATTCATTTCCTGATTTTGTAACCTTAACAAATGCATTAGATGATGTAAGGTTAGCAATTTTATCTTGTTTCAATGTTATAACTGTGCCGTCAGATGCGGTTCCGATTATTTCAACCTTTTTCGCATAAGCACTTGCCGCGTCAACCGTAGCATTGGAGAATAATACAGGGAATGTACCAAACTTATATGTTACACCGTTTTTAGCATCGTATACATCGTATACTTTAATGTTCATTTCGTTTGCAGAATCAGCTGCATTATTAATCTCGACTGTGAACTTCACTGCTCCGGGAGTAACGCCCGCCGTAATATCCCAACCTTTTTTATCTGCTTTTGCAGCGACAGTCATAAGAGTATTCGGGTTTGCAGTAATTGTAAAGTTATCTGTATTCATACCGTCTGTCTTATATACTCTTCCGTATTGATCAAGAACTTTTAAATTACCTAAAACGATAGATTGTGTAGCTTCTTTTTCAATACCACCGTTGTATGTTATAGATTCGATGACTACAGGTTTTGCTGTTTCGTTAACATCAACTACGAATGAATCGATTAATTTTCCGTCCCATCTATAGTATACAGTGGAAGATCCTTTAACACCAACCGGTTTAATACTTAACACTCCATTGGCATCAATACTGAAATCTGAATCGTCATTTGTATTTCCACCTTTAACTACATCACCACGAGATGATACATATGTTAATTTTGAAGCTATAGTCGCAACATGATCTTTAGCATTCAAAACGTTTCCGAACTGATCACGTACTTCTATGTTCATTTCAACTTTTTCACCGGATACGATCAATGTATCTTTTAATCCGATTGTTACTGTTTCTACAGCTGAAGGATTGAATATTTGTACCGGTAATGTTGTAAGAGCGCCTTTAGCGTTAACAAGTACCGATAAATTAGCTGTTCCTGCAGTTCCCGGTTCAAAAGTCATAACTCCTTTAGAATCAAAGCTGACTTTTGAAGGATCTAATATTGCGGAATTGGATGAAGCAAATGTCAATCCGTCTTTTGAAGTAATCTTCATAGCTACGCCGTATTGATCGTATGCTGCATATGTTAATACTACTTTACCGCTATTTGTATATACTCTGGTTTGACCTTCGGGATTTACAACTCCGGTTAAAGCAAATTGAGAAACTTGAGAAGTTAATACAACTGTTAAGTCAGCTTGTGCTACTAATGTTGAACTATTGTGCATAACAGTGACAGTTACAACTTCATTCTCAGCTACATTGTCTGTGTTGATTTTGAAAGCTAAGGGATCTACCATCAAAACTCCGCCTTTTGTTCTGTTAAAGGCTGTGATAGAGTAATCATTTCTGGTAGTGTTAATTTTCTTACCGTATTGGTTGTATAAATTTACTGTGATAGCTGCCTCAGTATTTTTCAAAATTGTAGGGCCTACTATTTCAACAGTTGTAGGAACAGCCGCACTAACTGTTACATTTACAGGAGCCATGTTTCCTACTACCACTTGATATGTAGCAGCTGTGAAAGCAGATGACTTCTTAATAACAACTTGAGTTTTATCGGCACTCCATGTTTTAGATGTGAAAACAGTAGCCAAACCGCTCTTCACATTAACAACAGGATCACCTTCTACAGGACGATTGAATGTTACTGTGATTTCGTCACTGTTAGTTGCTTTAGCACTTAATATTGCCAATTGTGTGATTAATCCTACTTCATTAGCATCAGCCGCACTAATAACGCCTTCAGCTATCAAGTATTCAACCAATGTTCCGGAACCGTCTTTCTTTTCAACCTGTAAAGTAGCCAAAATAGCTTCCGCTACAACGTTATTTGTTATTGCGGCATTACCGTTTGAAGAAGAAATCAATCCTTTTGCTTGAGCGAAACTAACTACATCAGCCCACTCATAATCCACGCCTTGAACATATCCCAATGCTGTCAATAAAACTTTTGCCAATTCGGCAACTGTCATTATTTGATTGGGTTTGAAAGTTCCGTCGGGATATCCTTGGAATCCTAAACTAGGATTAGCTTTTACATAAGCCAATAAGGGAGCAAACCATTCATTTCCGACAACGTCGGAGAAATTTGCCGTACCTTGGTAAGCTTTAGCTTCATCTTCTTTGCCCTGTAAGCGCAAAAGTATTGTCGCGCCTTGAGCTCTTGTTGTGGCAGTGTTCAAATATGCATTATCAACACCATTTCCTGCACCTTTCAGTACTCCTAAAAATTCGCAAATTTCACCGGCTGTTGTTACCGATACAGCCGCCATTGCAGGTACTGTAAGTGACAGAAGAATTGTTAATGATACAACTACTGCAAATAATTTTTTTAAATTCTTCTTAATCATTATGTAAGGTCCTCCTTGTAATTTAAATAGATATGATATTTCTCTCTTAATCATACCTTGTAAGGTCGAGGGGTAACGCCTCTTCCTTTATGTACGAATTATAACACCCCGAATATCCAAGGTCAACAATGTTAATGAATTGTTACAATATCTTAATTTACAGAACACAATAGTAATAAATAGTAAAAAAATAGCCGCTCCGTAGAGCAGCTATTAGTTTTTAGTTTAATTGTTATCTTAAATTTTAATATTGTTTTTAGGCGTCACCTGCAACTACTTTAAATGTAATACTTGCTTGTTTACCCATGTTTGCCGTATAAGTCAATGTTACTTCTGCGGCACTTTCCGAAGCTGTAATAGTACCGTCAGCTGCAATGCTTATTATACCGGCATCCGAAGTTGTGAAGAATCCGTTTGTCATCAGGTTGAACGCAGCAGGTGTTGTTGTAGACAACATGTTTACACCGTATTGGTCGAGAACCTTCATATCAAACTTACTATACACACTCGCAATGTTTTTACCATTGATATCAGATGCTTTAACTTCCTTAATAGTTGTTGAGAAAGTCACGTTTTGTGCACTTAATGCTGTACTTGAACTTACTTCCATTTCGCAAAGTAATTTAGCTTGTGCATCATAAGCTCTGACTATGGATGTCTGCGGATCTTTATAATTTGCGAACAACTTGTTACTTGCGGTATCAACAATAATATTCTTATTGGATGAAGTCAAGAATGCAATTTTTCCGGGTAATAATGTAATGACTGTACCGTCTTTATGAGTACCAATTAAGGTAACGGCTTTTGCGTAACTTCCCGCTGTGCCTACACTATCAAATCCTATATTAGAGTAAAGAACAGGGAATGAAGCAAACTTATATGTTACACCGTTATCTTTTTCGGCTACATCGATAGCTTTTACTTTGAATAAGTAATCGGAATCAGCTTCACCTTTTATAGAAATCTTAAAGTCTACGGCACCCTCGGTTGTATTTGCAACCAATTTCCATAATGTATTACTTATTTCGTTACAAACGACATAATCAACACTATCAGCAACATTATTCTTAATCTCAAAATCACTTGTTGTCATCTTATTGACAACGTCATATACTCTTCCATATTGGTCAAGTACTTTAACATGCTTGAGTTCAAGATTATGTGTAGCTCCGATTTCAATACCACCGTTGACAGTAACAGAATCCACTACCACCGGTTTCGCTTTTGCGTTTACATCAAATGCAATAGAGTCAACCAATTCATTGTTCCACAAATAGTATACTATAGCTGTTCCACCCGCCTGACTTCCGCTTGGTGTTACAGTTAATTTACCCTCTTCGTCAATTTTGAAATCAGTATTCTTTAAAACATTCTCGTTTGTTGAATTCCATTTTAAACTTGAAGCTATAGTAGTCCAATTATCTTTTGCATTAAGTTCACTTTGGAACTGATCAAAAATATTGAACTGTAGTTCAGTGGTTTCACCATATACAACCATTCCTTTTTCACCTTCAACCGGACCGCTTATAATTATTGAGTTAACAGCCGAAGGATCATATATTATAACGGAAGTTGTGGTAACCGAAACAGCCGAGTTAACAAGAACAGATAAGTTAACCGTACCAGATTTGCTTCCCGCATCAAATGTCATGACACCTTTAGAATCAAACTTAATAGTATTTACATCTAATACATTAGAATCGGAAGATACAAATGTCAAACCTGTTTTTGTGGTAACACTCATAGGCAATCCATATTGATCGTAAGCCTGATATTTAACTACAATATTTTTATTTCCTGTGAAAAGCTTATCTTGTTTTTCAGGATTTACAATTTCTGTTATTGCAAACTGTGTGACTTTTGATTCGTCCACAGCGGTTAAATCGGCTTGTGCAACAATAGTAGATGCATTATGCATAACAGTAACCGTTACAATTTCATTTTCTTTTACACTTACAGTATTAACGGTATGTGCTCCCATATTAACAAGAAGTGTTCCGCCTGCAGTCTTATTGAATGCAGTGATTGAAAAATCATTTTTGCTAGTGTTGATTTTCTTTCCGTATTGATTGTACAATGTTACTGTAATCGGGGCATCGGCTTTTCTCAAAATCGTAGGTCCCGAAATAACAATACTTGTGGGAACAGGAGCTTCAACCTTAACATCTGCTTTCATTTCTCCGACAACAACTTGATATGTAGCGGTAGTAAATGGTGATGATTTCTTAATAACAACTTGTGTTCTGTCCGCATTCCATGTCTTAGTTGTGTGAACTGTAAACGAACCGTTCCAAACAGCTGCGTCAACACTTGCATCAACGGACTTGTTGAATGTAACTGTAATTTCGTCGCTGTTTGTTGCAACCGCACTGACAATAGCCAAAGCCGTAACTAAACCGGCTGCATTTGCATCAGCTGCACTGATTGTGCCTTCACCTATTAAATAATCAACCAATGTTTTACTTTGATTATTTATATTTAGCTGAAGCGCTACAATAATCAATTTAGCCATATCACTGTTTTTCATCGCAGTGTTTCCGTCAGAAGGAATATTTATGCCCAATTCCTCTGCAAAATCCACGATATCAATCCATTCATAATCTACATCTTGCTTATATCCTAGTGCACTCAATAATACCTTTATAAATTCAGCAAGAGTCATGATCTTATCAGGATAGAAGTTTCCATCGGGATATCCTTGGAAACCTAAATCAGGATTAGCTTTTAAGTAAGCTAACATTGGAGCGTACCATTCGTTACCGACTATATCTTTGAAATTGTCGGTTCCTAAGTATGCTTTTGCATCGTCTTCCTTACCCATTAAACGTAAGAGAATAGTCGCACCTTGTGCTCTGGTTGTAGCGGCATTTAAATATGCGCTGTCAACACCGTTCCCGGTTCCTTGAAGAACACCTAACAGTTCGCACTTTTCGCCGTCTGTCATAGTATCGGCCATAGCGGGAACCGCAAGTGAAAGAAGAATTGTCAAGGAAATTACAACCGCAAGCAGTTTTTTCAAATTCTTCATATTATAAGAATCCTCCTATTAGAATTTGGAATGATTTGGATTTTGAATATGCCACATTCCATCCGGCATACTTTTTTAACGTATAAGGGGTATGCCCTTTACCGTTATTTGTATTATATCACTCCAACTTTTGGAAATCAATAAACTAAATGAAGTGTAAAAAAACTGTAACATAGTGAAACATCTATGTTACAGTAGGTGCTTTTCCTTAAATTAGGCAGGTGCTTCTGTTATAATTACCCTGATATAATTATTAACAATGTTAATCCCAGGATTATTATTAAAGTTTTTATTACAATGGTTATGTTATATAGTTATCCACATCTTTGATTGTATTTGTGAATGTATTCCGAATCGCTTGCTGCGAGCGGTTTTGCAGCGATAAAATATAGATACTTATCCACATGCTTGTGGATAAGTATCTATATTTATACCTTATCATATTACATACTAATAATTTTTTACAATGTATTAGTTAAAGCCTATTCAAATCTTAAACTTATATCCATTGCTTTTACAGAATGGGTTATAGCCCCGACGGATATAATATCAACACCTGTCTCAGCGGTTTTCCTTACCGTATCAATCGTAACATTTCCCGATGCTTCTGTTATGGCTCTACCGGCAATATAATCTACACATTTTTTCATTAAATCCGGGCTCATATTATCAAGCATAATAATATCAACACCTGCTTCAACCGCTTGTCTAACTTGGTTCTCAGTTTCGGTTTCAACTTCAATTTTTGTAGTGTGCGGTATTCTTGTTTTTATAATTTTAACAGCATTATCAATACCTCCTGCAGCCACTATATGATTATCTTTTATCAAAACTGTGTCCGAAAGACTGAAGCGATGGTTATAACCTCCTCCGCATGTAACAGCGTACTTTTCCAATAAACGTAATCCGGGTGTAGTTTTTCGAGTGTCTACTATCCTGCAGTTATAACCTTTGACTTTTTCTACGTATAGCGACGTTAAACCGGCTATACCGGACATTCTTTGTAATAAGTTCAGTGCCGTTCTTTCACCTTTTAAAACCGATGAAGTTTTACCCGAGATACGCGCTATTATATCTCCTTTTTCTACTTTTTGCCCGTCATTGATTTCTATAAAAAAATCAATTCCTTGATCTATAAGTGTAAACACTCGTTTCGCCACATTAATCCCTGATATAACTCCGGATTCCTTACATATGAATTTTCCATTGCACATATCATTATCATTTAATAAATTATCTGTTGTAATGTCCCCGTACGGCATGTCTTCCATAATAGCGTTTCGGATAATTCCGTCTATATATAAAGAATCAATATTCATATATAACATCCTCCCCCAATTTATTAATTATTCTCTTTTTCCATTTTTCATTGGTTGTTTTAAAATCCGATCTGTAATGTCCCCCGCGACTTTCTTCTCTTAGTAACGAGTTTTTTATAATGATTTCCGCCAGCTGAAGCATGTTGAATATCTCAAAATGTGTAGGTAGGACCGGTTCCTTCCTATATATTATATTTTTATAATCATCTATTTTGGTACGGGCCGTATCTAAGCCTTCTTTGTTTCTAATAATACCTACATACACGGTCATGATTTCTCTTATCTCTTCCTTAATTTTTAAAACTTCTCCGTTGAAAGCTTCTTCATATTCAGGTAAGTAGACATCGGTTATTTCTATATTCCTTCTTTTCATTTTTGAAGAGTTTATTTTTTGAGCAATTTTCTCTCCGAATACCAAACCCTCTAACAACGAATTGCTTGCTAATCTGTTTGCTCCGTGTATTCCTGTGCATGCAGCTTCACCGCAGGCATAAAATCCTTCGATATTCGTGCTCCCCCATACGTCCGTCTGAATTCCTCCCATACAATAGTGCTCTGCAGGTGCGACCGGAATGTAATCTTTTGATATGTCGATACCGTACCCGCTGCATGTTTTATATATATTTGGAAATCTATTAATCAGGTATTCTTTATCTTTAAAGGTTATATCCAAAAACTCATTTTCCGCATTCTCCTTTTGCATCTCCGCGAATATAGCTCTGGCTACAACATCTCTCGGAGCAAGCTCTAAAAGATCATGGTATTCACTCATGAATCGTTCTCCTTTTTGATTTCTTAGAACGGCTCCTTCACCTCTTACGGCTTCAGAAATCAAAAAGTGTTTATCTTCAGGGTGATGCAACACTGTAGGATGAAATTGAACAAATTCCATATCGGCTAAATTTGCACCCGCACGGTATGCCAAGCATACACCGTCTCCGGTTGCAATTTCCGGATTTGTGGTGTTTTTATATAATCTGCCGAATCCACCAGCTGCACAAATAACCGTATGCGTTGAATATATTATGTATTTTTTGCCGGGTTCGTCATATGCAAGTACACCTTTTGTTATGTTATCTTCCGTTATTAAATCGATAGCAAAAATTCGTTCTCCTATAGTGACATTTTTTCTATCTTTAACAACTGATATTAATTTATCGCATACTTCTTTGCCTGTGGTGTCACCGGCATGTATTATTCGATTTTTACTATGTGCGGCTTCACGAGTAAGAGCAAGTTCTTCTTTGCTTTTACGATCGAAATTTACTCCGTATTTACATAGTTTGCCAATGTTTTCGGCCGCTTCATTCACAAGAACCCATACACTGTCCGATTTACATAATCCCGCACCGGCAAATAAAGTATCGTTATAATGTAGGGTGGGTGAATCTTCTTTATCCAATGATACTGCAATTCCCCCTTGTGCAAGTACAGAGTTACTTATATCAATTGTATCCTTAGTGATTATCAAAACACTTATATCATCGGATATCTCAAGAGCGGTATATACTCCGGCTATACCACTACCTATAATTACTACATCATAATTTACTTTTTGTATTTCAGAAAACTTTTTATTTAATAAATACCTTTGCATTATATACTCCGTAATTTTAATACATTAAGAGAGCTCGAGCATTCTCTCCAACGATTTCCTCGCTTTATTAATTATTTGTTCGTCTAACTCTATTTCATATTTCATCTCTTCTAACGCTTCGTATACGTTAATCGGGTGTGTTTTTTTCATATTAACACATAATAAGCATGATGAAGGGAATACAATATCAACACCCGGTTTTAACTTCTTAATGGGATGAGCCACTCCCTTTTCAGTTGCAATAATATACGATTCTTCTTCAGTTTCTACTACATGGTCTATAATTGCTTTTGTGCTTCCTATAAAATCAGCTTCAGTTAAAACTTCCTCATTACACTCGGGATGAGCAAAAACCTTTGCGTTCGGCTTCAATTTCTTCCACTTTATAATATCATCTTTGGTTAATTTTTCGTGTACTATACAATACCCGTCCCACAAAATAATATTTTTATCAGGTAATTGTTTTGCAATATATGAACCTAAGTTTTTATCGGGTACAAAAATAATGTCTTTTTCTTTCAATGACGATACAACTTTTAAAGCATTCGAAGAAGTTACACATACATCACAATTCGCTTTAACTTCAGCTGTAGAATTTATATAGCACACCGCTGTCGCATCGGGATGTTTTTTCTTAAGCAACTTTACATCCTCACCGGTCACCATGTTAGCCATTGGACAGCCGGCTTCAAGAACAGGAAGCAATACCGTCTTTTCAGGAGATAAAATTTTTGCGCTTTCGGCCATAAATTTTACACCACAAAATACGATTACATCTTCCTCGACATTACTGACAAACTTACTTAATGCATATGAGTCACCGGTCTTATCCGCTAACTCTTGTATTTCAGCCTGTTGATAGGTGTGTGCTACAATAACGGCATTTCTTTCTTTTTTTAGTTTTCTTATTTCCGACAAAATTTCTTCCGGACTCATATTCATATTTTAGTTCCTCTCTTATTGAATTTGTTTTAAAGGATTATGCACATTTTAATACTTATTTACCCTTTTGTAAAGGATAATTAGGATTCCTTGTTACAAAAGTGAAACAAAGTGACGGATAATGTGAAAACAGAATTCTTCTCAATAGAATAGTTTTCATGCATTCTAGTGTGTAAGAAACTTGTCATGGCTGTTCCGATGATTCATCCATCCTCAAGTAATATAGAAATTAAAAGTGACAAGGGGACGGGGGTGGTGACGCTTTCATGTCATGGAGGAATCAAGGGGACGGTTCCGATGATTCATCCATCGTAAGCGTCAAATAGTCAGTGTCTATGAATCATAGAAATCCTTTGATACA
>CAZJOD010000039.1:0-25832 GCA_964547525.1 uncultured Clostridiaceae bacterium | reverse complement strand
TAACCTGATTATCAGACAGATTTAAAACCTCACCTTGTATTGTTATAATATCTTTATCATTTTCCTGTTTTATATTAACATTGATATCCTTCATTCCAATATCATAACAATAACCTATAAGCTCGCTTGTGAGTTTCATTAATTTATTCTTTTTTTGCACCTACATCAACCTTTCTAAATGCAAATATAACAGGTACTAATATTACCGCTAAAATTCCTCCCGAAAATCCGTTGTTATATAAATTCATTCCTCCGTGTAAATAGCCCACGTTCATTACTAAAGACATATGTAGAAACCCCGCTAAAATACCAATCTTCCAACCGAATTGACCGGCTATAGGCGCCAATGTAGTTCCGAACAATGCGGCAAGTAGGGCTCCGGTATGATTAACCTCCCATATTTTAAAATATGCCGCCAGATATACTCCTATGAATATAGGCATAATATTTCTTAAATGCTTTCCAAAAGCCGCAAATCCCACTATTGTAAAAATACCACCTATACTCGGACCGTTTATTTCTCCACCGATTAAAAGAATATAACCTGTAGACAATAATCCTAAAGCACCCATATTAATTAAGCTCAATCCAAGACCGTCGGATGAAACGAAGTCTGTAACAAGGCGACCTGATTTTTTTAAAATATTACCATACCCTTTAAAACCTTTATTTAATATGTACCCTATAGTAAACATCGATAAAAACATAACAGTCAAATAAATTCCTAATGTAATGTTGTAGCCTTGTGCAGCTATCATAACCGGTTCATTATCCAAACCGAATCCTCTTAATATAGCCATAAAAAGTGTGCCTATAATACCTGCCGTAAACCCGACATTATATATGTTAAAACCCTGATGAAATTTTACTGTGTGCCCTGCGATAGGTGTTAGTATAAAACCTGCGGCTATACCTAAGACTACACCTAAGAACAAACCTAATAGTAAAGGCAATTCATAGCCGAAACTCAATTGACTGACAAAAGGTGCCAATGCCGTACCGAATAAAGCAATCAATAGAAACTTGCCAAAGCTCTCTTTTTTTACAACCGAGTATAAAAAAGTACCGAAAAGAATAGGCGTTATATTAAATATGTTCTTTCCAAAAAAAGCAAACCCTCCAACTGTAAAAATTGCAGCTATTAAAGGTCCGTTCATATTTAGTCTATATACCCTTGCCAACACTGTAGCTACGGTCATAAGAAATCCACTGTTAAAAAACGCCGCTCCTACATTTGAAACACTCATATAGTCAGATATTAAGATTCCGGGAGTAAGCAACAATTTATAAAATCCGCCTGCAATTTCCCTTGGAGTATTAAAAATAAAAGATGAAATCAAAATAAAAACCGAATAAAATAATACAATAATGTACCCTAAATCGCCACTTTTTTCGACGATACTTAAGACTCTTTTGCTACCTGCTATTTTATTTAAAGGCATACTTTCCATAGAGTGAGCTCCTACATGATATATTTTTGTTTATTTTTTTTGGTTTACATTACAACATTAGAACATTATGAGACCTATTACTTTTTAATATCTCCACCTTGTAAGTTAGGCTATATAAATAATTTTAACATAACCCTTCATCAGTGTAAACAAAATTGTTTGTGCTAAAAACATAAATCTTCTTATAATATTTATTTATATTGTGACTATATTTTTTAATTAGCTTTGCTATATTAGCCTTCTTCCATTTAAAATCGTTTTATGGTAAACTTTCTCTAAGTTTACTTTTGATTCGAGTATAAGCCTTTACGTTTAAATGGAGGAAATTTCATGATAATCAATTTCAGAACGGATAAGTTTTCTATAGCTTCACCCCGGATCTTATTAAAAGATTTTGTTAACCCTTACTATAACCGGGTTACCGGTTATGAGACCCAAGCAGTAATAACTTATACCAAAGAAACATTGAGCATCGATACATCAAGTAAATTGTTCGATGATCAATCAGACGATGATCTATACGGTATACAATTGATATTAACACCGGATGTATTAAGTCGAAAATATTATATCATAAATGAAAAATTACCAACCTGTCGGAAGACAATCAGTTTTGAATATGAAAAGGATTTTACTCAAATTCCTTTGCAAGGCGTAATGAAAAATGCATTTAAAGACAAGAATCATTGGTATATAAATATGGATATTCCCTACAAATCATTCGATATGAATAAAAAAAATATTTCAGATAACCGGATCGGAATTAACATTATAGAGTACCGTGCTAAAAACCAACCGGAAATTTCGTCTTGGTATCCTATTTGTACTTCATATTATAACGATATAGGTACCGATATAAATGGAATAGCAAAACCCATGGCAAATTTCAAAGTAGCGCTAGACCTTTTAAAGGATGGTAGATTAGGGTACTTAGTATATGACAGTTCCGATAGAAATACTCGCATACAGTATATAGAAGCAAGTAATATAGCATTTGAGTATATCGATTATACGCGTAAAAAGATAATTTTGTACGATAAATTATTGTGTAACGAACTAAAAAATGTAAAGCTCCAATGGGTAAATCCGAATAAGGATAAGCTAACCACAGATATAATAAAAACAAAGCAAACAAATAATAATATTGAGATTTATTTTGAGCATCCGAAACCCTTAGAACCGGGTGCTTATGAGTTGGAAATTACTATCCGTTTAGCAGATAAAACTTTATCTTCCATTCTATTCTTTGATAAAAACGATTTAATTCATGCGGGATCAAAAATAAATAAAGCTCAAATAAAAAAAGGCAGCGTTCAAAAACGTCCTGTCCAAGCCGCACCGGCTTCTGACACAGTAAACAAACTTATCAATGTAATACCGGATCGGGTAGGTATATGTTGGACCGGAGCCCCGAACAATTCATATTTATGGCCTTATCTTTTATATAATTGGGATATCAATGATCCGTATGTAATAACTTTAAAAAAAGACGGTTGGATCGCACCTTCACAAAATGAGTTCCCGGAAAATAATATGCATACAGTTAAAAATGATTTTAACGAGGAAGTCGTATATCCGTTTTATAAAGATAAAAACGGACAAGAATATTTTATAACAGCCCATGTATGGTTCAAACAAAGAGAGTATGTTTTAAAACAAATACTCGATATAGCAAAGTCCGATCCCCTTGGAGCCGCCCGCATATTATATAAATTAGCACAAGCATATGAAAGATATGTTCCGGTATATGATCATGTATGGAGGAATTATCCTCTAGAAAAAAGATTGGGACCTCCCTTCCCTTATGTAGGCGGAATATGGTCATGGTGGTTTTATATGGATTTGACTCAAATATCCGGTGCCGCCGAAGCTTTTGATTTGATTCGAAGAACCGATGCCTTCGACATATTAAGCATGGAAGTCGGCGAAGATGTATCTCAAAAAATTATTGAGGGTATGTTTAAACCTTCAGTGGAATTCATATATACATATCGAGTGTATAACAGTAATATGGATTATTGCATATGGTCCGGTCTTGTATCTATAGCCAAGGCCATAGATGAACCCGATTATATGCATGAAGCCTATAGACGTCTATTGGATTATATTAACAAGACATGTCTATTCGACGGTTTTTTCATGGAAGTGTCGCTTTCATATCATATGCAAAGTATCAACGGAGTAATGACAGTTATTGATAAAATGAAAGGGTGGAGTGATCCTCAGGGATATGTTTCTCCTAACACCGGTGTAAGATTTGATAATTTGGATTTGTCATCCCTCTTTCCCCTTTCGGAAATTGCACGAAAAGCACCTTGGTTGTTAAGTTATCCTGATAAAAAATTGTTACCGCTTCAAGATACGTGGGCAAACGGAAAATGCGACGGTGTAGTAAATAATGCAGAAGAAGATGACGAAGAACTTTCTGACAAAAGCAAGGATCGACTTGTTACCGATAGTGAATTAAATAATTCGGTTTTAATGCCTGCTGCAAAAGTTTTAAAATTCATACAGGGACAAGGTAAAAAGCAGTCTCAACTATATATGATGTTTTCACCCAAGTACGGACATAATCATTTTGATCCGGTTAATATAACTTATTATGCCAATGAACAGGAACTCCTCCCTGATATAGGATATAATTATACTAAATATCGTTATTGGTCCATGTCAACTCTTGCACATAATACTGTTGTAGTAAATAAAAAAGATATGAAAACCGAAGGAAAAACGACTCATGGTGGAAATATAGATATATTCGCACCAATAGATGAAACCGTTCAAGTTGCAAAAGTTTATCAAAACGATGCATATGAAGAAACAGATGAGTATTCGAGAGAACTCTGGTACATCGGCTTTTCCAAGGAAAATTCGCAAAGGGAATATTTAATTGATGTTTTCAGAATCATAGGTGGAAATTGCCATGAATATACATTAAACGGTGATGCCAACAGGGATTCAACTTTTAATATCGATAAAGAACTGAAGGAATACGGTCCTAATCTCCTACCCCCCGGTACAAACTTTATTCCACCCGTAAAAGCACTTGACAAAGGAAGTGCGGATGATCATTACTATGCTTATGGATATGTTCGAAATGTTAAAAAGGCTGTAGTTGACGACGGTAAATATACACTTAGACTATCAACAAAAAAAGATGACGGTACACAAGGGGTGGGTTTGAAAATTTCCGGATTCATTGACTTTGGTACACACGAAGCATATATAGGTCAATCTCCTTCGGTAAGACAAACAAGGTTGTTCGGTGTGCCAAAAGATACAAATGATGAGGCTGATAAATACTTCATGCCCAAGTTTGTGCTGAGAAAAGAAGGAGTTGATCTTAACAGTACTTTTATACATGTAATGGAACCGTACACTATCGATGAAAAACCGGCAATAGAAAATATTGAACTTAAAAACGATACAATCGATACTAAAAACGGTGACATAGCATTAAAAATAACTTATGGTGATATTACGGATATTATCTTGAGTTCACCAAATAACCATAAGATTTACTTTGAAGATATTACATTGTATGGTCAAATGGGCTTTATAAGGCTTAAAAACGGCGAAGTTGAAAAAATGTATTTGATAGCGGGAGCACTCCTAAAAAAAGGTGATATAGAATTAATATCCTCATGCCCCATAGAAGGCAAGATAATAAGGGTTCTCAGAAAAGAAGCCGGAGACGCTTATAACGCCTTCGTTACAAATACAATAATACCGAATGTAAAGGATGAGTATTTTGTCATTATATATCCTGACGGAACGACACACGGATATAAAATAGAAGAAATTATAACAGTGGGAAGCGAAACTCACATCAAAATCAGGGATGTGGATCCGGGTTTTGAGATCTTAGACGACGGCAGTTCAAGGATGCTTTATTATCCTATGAAACAATGGAAGAACGATCATAAATTTAAAATTCTAAATATAGTTACAAAACAAATGTGACAATAGGAGATATTATGAAAAATACAATTATATTATATCAATCAAAATACGGTGCAACAAAAAAATATGCAAAGTGGTTATCGGAAGCGTTATCTTGTGATTTGATTGAAACGAAAAAAGCTGAAATAGAAAAGATTGTACAATACGATACGATAATATTAGGTGGCGGAATATATGCAACAGGAATCGCGGGAATTTCATTTCTTGTAAAAAATTACGAACAACTTAAATCGAAAAATGTTCTCGTATTTGCGGTAGGAGCTTCACCTTTTGATGAGAAAGCATTAAAAGAATTGAGGCAAAAAAATTTAAAGAATGAATTATCCCATTTACCGTTATTTTATTGTAGAGGTATTTGGAATGAAGATGATATGTCATGGAAGGATAGAACTATGTGCAATATGTTAAAGAAGATGGTCTCTAAAAAAGACCCCGGCTTATACGAATCGTGGGAGGCGGCACTGATGCAAGCAATCGGCTCAAAAGCAGATTGGACTGATAAAGAATATCTGAAGCCAATATTTAGGTATTTAAACGATTTATCAGGTTGATTTGTTTTACTTAAAGTCTATTCATCAATACTATTTTACCATATTTTGTATATCAGACGGGGTGTGTTTTTCGTATATAAAAAAACTGAGAATAATAAGCTATTATCTGTGATGATCTTAAAAATTCCCGATAATTCACGCAATTCTTCACCTAACCGAACTTCTCCGATTAATTTTTGTTCTGTTTTCGGAAAATGTGTAAATATATACTTAACAGGTGACGTTACGGCATGTTTTGCGGGCACATACAGTCCTGCTTGAAATAATATCTGAGCAAGGCCTATTGCTCTTATAAAAGTGATTTAACCAAACCATACCGAAATCATCCACAACAGCCACCAAGTAACCGATTCGGCTTACTACATTTTTTAAATCATTAATTTGCTCACATCGGTCTGCTAATGAATACAGATGTGTCGCAAAAACACATTTGACTCCGATTTCAGATAAAATACGGATAATATCAAAACAAATGGTAATTGCATTTTATTTATATATCTTTAATGACTCCGTATTAAAGAAAAATCCCTCATAGCTTTCTTTTATTATATCATTATTAGCAATCAACAGTTATCATTATACTTTAACGATACCTTTAAAAACCTTTTGTTTGCCGTTCTTAGCATTTTTTTGTTATATCAATTATAATTTATTTTTTACCATATTTACAATTATTGTATTAGATATTAATATGCAGTAACAGTGTAAAAAGAAAATATAACCCAATCTTTAAATTTAATTTTTAAAAAAATGAATCAGAAGAACCGTCCCCCTGATTCCCTAATTTTATTAAATCGTTCGGCAATATTATTCATCAAGTCATTTAAATTATCGTTGTTAGCGAACACCCACTTGCTATGCTCATCTAAACAACCTTCAATATTTACAAAATGACTGTCCGGTTCA
This sequence comes from uncultured Clostridiaceae bacterium, assembly GCA_964547525.1. Classification (GTDB taxonomy): domain Bacteria; phylum Bacillota; class Clostridia; order JAAYHZ01; family JAAYHZ01; genus CAZJOD01. The sequence goes on along the minus strand of CAZJOD010000039.1, from coordinate 18,961 downwards.
AACTCTTTTATAATTTCAATATAATCGGTCATAGCATAAAAATACTCGCACTCCAATTGCAACCTTATCAAACCCGGTAAATATTTCAGATTGTTATACCAACTATGTCTTATTATATTTACCTGATCAAAATATCTTTTACAAAGATTTTTAGCCTCTGTCATCTTTTTTACACTTTTATATTCTTTATAGTATAAATATTCAATATAATAAAGACGAGCAAAATCATATTTAACATATCCCGACCAGAATTGTTCTTCCCCAAAGTCTACTCGATCTACATAATTCAAAGCATTTGAATAGAAAACTTTAGCTTGGTCGATATGATCTTTGATTTCTTTTTTAAAACGAGGTTCACTCATCTTAAATTGAATAATTTTGTGTAATGTAAGCCCGGCATAATCATAACAAAGCATAGGTATTAACGGATTTACCGGACCTATATCGGGTTCTTGTAACCAATTGATCAAGTCTTGCCATTGTATATGTAAACGACGATATTTTTCAAGAAAAATTCCATCATTTTTTTTGCCGATTTGCCTTTGTTCTTGTCGCAACGATAAATAATCAAATACCCGAAGTAAAACCAATAAACTGTTTTTATATAACCGGTCATTATTCAAACGATAATCTTGAAGATAAGCGCAAATTTTTTGATTCATTTCCAAGTGAACAGATCTCATTATCCCGGTAAATAGTAATCGCTCAGCAATATATACAATCTTATTCTCAATTTCACTCAAATCATCCAATTGTGTTAGAAAAACTCGACCCAAATCGTCTTGGTGGTACCTGTGATTTAAATTATAGTATTCCGGATTGTATTTATCCACCGCTAGGGGATTCATTATAAATTTTCCATAGTATCCGAGAAATTTTTTGACATAAGTTTCTATTTGATGTTGTATATCATCCACTTCACCTTGTTCGATTTCTTTTAAAGTCAATCCGTATATGTCACTAAACAAACCTGCCTTCGGGAATTTTAAAATTAAAATATTCTCAGGTGCTAGCAATTCGAATGCCATTCCCATTTCAAATATAACATTAGGTCGTGGCATTAAAATATTTTCAAATTGCAAATCAGGTGTATAGAGAATAATGATACCGTTTGCTCGACTCATTTTTTCTTTTAACAAACTAAAAAGGGGAATTGCACCGTGGTCACTTATATTTGATTTAATAATACTGATTTCTTGGACTGCAAGATGTTTGCTTTCCTCTCTTATTACCCTTTGCACCAGCTCCATATAATGACTACTTGCACTGGAATATACAATAAATATATTAGAACGTGGAAAAATCATTAAAATCCCTCACTTATTTTACTTTGCTTTTTGCTGTCATGTGGCAAAACACATTCAACGAACTTTTTTCATTTTTTATCGTTTTTCAATGATAATCTCAAGTAAGCTCTATCGTCATAAGAAATAAACCCTTTTTTTATACCCTTCACACATTTGTGCTCGTAAATACATAGAGGGTCTTTTATAAGAATATTCGCAAGATATTCTTCGCTCTCTTCCAATGTCCCAAAAACATTTGGGTATCCGTCCGAAGCTAACACCACTTCTTTTATATCTTCACCAAGTCGGATTACTTTTACCTGTTCTTCTTTAATAAATCGACCGTCAAAGGCGGTATATGAAAAAGAACCTGTACGCATAGGCGGTTTATTCTGAAACAAAAATTGATCAGTCAACAGCATTTTGATATATTCACTGCCCGGGTCGTTTTGTTGTATCCAGTCATCAGTTCTTCCTTTTAATATTTCTCCTTGATTTACAAAACTGCGAACAGATGCTACAAATTGATCAATGCCATTCGGATTATTATATACAACACCGTTGACACGGCACTGACAATCACCTATTAGCCAAATTTGGTTATGATACTTGCTATAAATTATCGCTGATGCGGTAATGATTTGATTATGATCATCAGGTTTTAAATCGTATTCTCGGTAAAAGGCTAAGAAACCATCGGTTATAAAATCTAAAGTTTCCCTCAAAGATGCCGTACCTTTTAGAGTTGTTAAAACATTTTTTGTAATATCTGCAGCCATCAGACCGGATTTTTTTCCGCAGTACGTAACTCCGTTACGGCTTGTAGCGCCGTCAATTACACAAGCAAAATAAGGATTGACAAAGATTACGTCTTCACAATCATACTCATTACCTGTTTTTGATATTCTATACTGTTCAATGATTTGCATATTAAATAAACCTTTTTTAATCTAATGTACATTATTATATCAACAGAAAAGTACAACATCAAGGCAATTTACAAAACAATAGCATATTGTGTATAAAAGTGTATCTTAACTGTTTCTATTAATCCGACGAAGATAATTCTCTATATACCGGGTATCTTTCTTTTCAAGCTCTCGTTCACCGGCGAGTGATTCCATGTGATGAGTAAACTCATGTTTTAGGGTTTGTCTGAGTCTCTCTTTAAAAGCATTTCTATCAAGATGTCCATAAAGTCGTATAAACGATCCGTAATAAATTGATATATATCTTCCCATATTTGAACTTCTATGATATTCCCCTAATATATATAAAAAATTCTTCTCACTTATATTATTAAACTTCGTATCAGGTAATAAAATGATCCCTCCGTTAAGTTCGCGATAAAATTCTTGTGGGAACTCGGTGGCTATTTCATCGAGGATCTCTTCCATCTCATTTAATGATATCATTGCTTGTCCTATCCACTTCTATAAGAATATATGTAAATTATACATTACCATATTCTTTAATTCAAGGTTAAACTGAAAATGGTATCTATCCTATTCAACCAAATACATAAAGCTTGTTAACAGAAACATTCCGATAGTTACTATATACCATACGCTAACGATATTATATGCATGATTCTTCCTAACAAATCAAAGAGACTGTATAGATGAAGAAAGTTTTAAACAAGGCGTTCAGTTCGAGTACTTCGCATTATTAAGGACAACAGCTTCAACACCCATCCAAACGGGACAAATTGAAATATCCGCAAGAGTAAATGCCATTTTTAATTATTTGGTACAAAAACACTACCACCTGTAACACAAACTAGTGAACAAAAAATTGTTATATACTCTCTTATATAGGTATAAATTTTACTAACCGGTAGCATCAATCTTGGATTTTATATATAAATATGTAAGCTATAATCACCAATTTCGGCAAAACCGGTTATTAGCTATTCTTATTCGAAAAAGTTTTCTTCCGGTAAAGCTATCCTTACCTCCGCTCCTTTTTCAATGTTATACTTATATCCCAGTGCAAAGTCTTCCGGGTCTATAAACCCTCGTATTAATGTGACATCACCAATATTTATCAGGTATTGGTTTTGTTTAATTTTTAAAGCAGATACGATTTCATAAAATCCGTTCCGAATACCATCGGTTTTTATATCGATATATTTACCATCTAATGTTTTTGGACAAACCTCCCGATCTAATGTAATTGTAATATAATTTTGCTCACTCATTTCCTTTGTAAAATCTTTAACACAGCCGGTAACAGCCTTATTTTGACTAATTAGATTTTTCCCGTTAAATCGGCAAAAGTCAGTATCGTTACCGTAACAATACACAACTTTGTCGTCTTTAAAACTAATAACAGCTAAAAATCCTTTAAATTCGATTTTCCCATCCACAAAATATGTATTGTTATCGATGGAATTTATAATATAATCCGTTCTTCCGTTTTTATCGATTACTTTTACGGCTCTTGCATTCGCATTTACATCCTGACCGGCCTTTTTTATAATAGAAACCGATTCAGCCTGAACAATCTCACTTTTTCCTTCATATACGTCAATGAGAGCGGTAAAACAACTACTTATGTTATCACCGGTGTTCCCGGCAATCAAATAGGTAAATTCTTTTGGGTTACCGGGTTTGTTTTGAGGCGGCTTACCCTTGGCAAGTGCCGCTTTCTCTGTAGGTTCAAGCATATGTAACGCCAGATGTACGTCTTTTTTATCATCCCAAACTCCCCATGTATCTTTGATTTTCCAATCGACTGCATACGGTTTTACTATGTTGTCGTCCCTTTGGACATCATATAAATAATTAAAACCGTCATCATGTGTTTCATCATATTCCACCGAAGAGTATTCAACATTTTCACCTGCAAATGTACCGCTTTTTTGCTTAGTAAGATTCAATCCGGTAACCGTCACCTCACCTTCCGCTCCATGGAAAAAATACTTGTGGTCGTTACCTTGGAAAACACGAAAGAAGTCAACCGAGTAAAATATGTTTTCTCTATGAACAACCACCATGGTTCTTCTGTAACATGAAGTTTGCGGATAGATCAAAGGCGCTTTTATATCAATTACACTTACAAATCGTCCGGCATGGAAATGCTTGGGGATCCCCACTATTTGGTCCTTACCGGGCCTGTTGTCCACCATGACAGTATCGTGTGACGAAGTATTTTTCGTCCATTTCATCTCTTCATGGTTTCCGTCGGTGAGTGCAGGATACCCATGGTCCGGATTTAAATAAGCACCGTAAGCGAATATACCGATCATCAATGTATCACGATGACCGTGACCGGTGTTTCTGCCGAAATACATCCAGAGACTTTTCGGATTCTTATCGTTGCCAACATCAATCTTCGATAACCCGTAACCGGTATATGTTTTACTTTTTGAACGGTATGGACCGTATCGTTTTATTATTTTTTCTATTTCTTTCTCCAGTTTTTTATGATCCGTAAATAAATCAGGTTTCCCTCTTCGACCACAATCGACATCATCCCGATTTTTTGCTGCCAAATTTAAAAGCTGAGCACTTAGTATGTCATTAGTTTGTTCAAAATGTGTAAGCAGAGGAGATTCGTGTATTACAGTTAATGGTGAACCTGCCATACCCGAATCTCCGATATTCAGAGTATAACGATTAGCTACTAAAACCGGTTCATCCAAACGGAACATTTTAATAAATTTTGGATGGAGATATAAATCTTTAGGTGTTCCTTTCAACATCTCGGCTATTTTATTTAAACCGTTTAACCATATACCGTTATATCCGATGGATGTTTCGGTCCCACACCCGTCATGGTCGATTTGATCTGTTAAAATACGTAGTATATTTCCGGTTCCCCAAGCCTGCCGGTCGGTTGTAGACAAGATATAGTCGATGGAGAGGTCAAAATAATCTTCATTTTGTAAAACCAAAGCGGCCAATGCAATGCTGCTTTGATGCATTCCAACGTTGCCACGGATCCGTCGATTTTTAACTTCCGGTAATATTTGTCTTAATAGATTATTTTCAATATTCCGTTTAATATGGTCCGGGTATTTAGGCTTCAAAGGATTATTACGATAAAATAACCTTTCTGCTATTTCGGATACCGATTGTTCATCGATTGCCGGAAAAAAGGCATCATAAGCTTTAGCCAAGTTATCAACAATGTTTCCTTCCCATATGGATCCTATTATCTTCCCCCAAGCACCTCCGGAATGCCGGAAATTATCTTCCCACTTATATACACAAGCATCAAACTCCGGGTAAAAGTCAGCTACCCTATTTAATAACACAAGTCCCGTATCGGCGTATACTTTATCACCGGTATACAGGTATGCATCACGGAAAGCACATATAGCCGTCGTAACAAGACCCATTGTGTTTTCATACATAAAATCGTGTGTCCAGACAAACCAATGATTAAAATATGCGATAAACGTAAAACGATTATCACCTATGGTTGTTTCTTTTCTTATTTTTCCCAACCTTCCATCATGTACTATGGAATAGGATTTATTTTTAATTCCTTCCGGATCCACCCACCCGTACCCGCTATCTACACACCAATCAGACGGTTTATCCGGATAAAGCTCATTAATTAAATATTTAGGATCCGCTTTTTCATATCGGAAACATCCTGTTTCATCCAAACCGCTCTTATAGTATGAATTAAAGTCATTAGAGGGAAATACGTTCAGGCAAGCGGGGCACATCAACTTAAACGGCCGGTTAAGCGGATCTGCCAAATACGGATAATTTCCGAACCGATCAACTTCACGACCGCATACGGGACATCCCTTCATCTCATTGACACTGTAACTTCTAGGAAGATTTTGTTGTGTTACATATGTTAATAAAAAATCAACTCCAACTTGCAGATACATATCAGCCGCTTTTACCACTCGCTCTTTTTCTTGCTTTGCCCAATCAAATTCCATCATGTTTTTGTTTAATATTTTTAACTTTTCGTCTGTGTAAAAAGATCTTGATCGTTTGCAAGAATCATATTGAATCATAATTGCTCCCCCTTTATACCTTTTTTCTTAAATTCAGCACTATGCCATATTATAACATATCCTTTCCTATACTCTAACTTTATCAAAAAGATATCTGTACACAATTACTCAATAATTATAACTATTATCTGATCATCAAAAAACAAATCTGAATTGTACCGAATATCCCCTTTTTACAGTCGAAATAATTACCAAACGAACCGTCTGATTGATTGTTATGGTATAATTATACTAAAAAGAGCAAGGAGGTTATTAATGAATAAATTATTTACTATAGTAAGCCCAATAGACGGTGATATGCTAAACGAATTCGATGGAGTGATGAAAAACGGGTCATTAGAGGTGCCGGTCAAGATAATATCGGATAAAAATAAAAATATTACGGTAAACGGAATCAAGGCGGTATTTGACGGACAAGAATATAATGCCGTTGTACCATTAAATACATATACCAACACAATTGTAGTGTCGGATGAAAACACAGGTTACCATGAAAAAATCGTTGTATACCGATTATTAAATGCAACCGGCAAATATCGTTTTTCTTTAGATGATAATATTTGGTTTTTGCAAGATATAGCTCAAAACAGCAATATCTACAAATCAATTTTTGATAATCCCTATCTTGGTTTTCTAAAAACAATTCATGATAATTTCCAAACAAAAATACATATTAATATTTACTATAGGACAGACGGTTTCAATCTTACACAAATGCCCTCAAAGTATAAAAGCGAATGGCAGTCCGTTTCTGATTGGATGAGATTAACCTTCCATGCAATACAAAATGATCCTGACAAGTTATATATGAATGCAACTTATGATGAAGTTAAAAGAGATTATGAAATAGTAACCGATCAAATTATACGTTTTGCAGGATATGAACTTTTAAGTCCGGTGACTACCCTCCATTGGGGTGAAGCCACATATGAAGGTTGTAAAGCGTTAAGAGACAGCGGGATACGTGCGCTTATGGGTGATTCCATGATAATCGACGGTAAGCCTGCCGTTTCATATTATTTAGATGCTGATATTACCGAAAGATTATCTCGTCGCACTTTTTGGAAGGATAACAAATTAGATATGATTTTCGAAAAATGTGCCGTTGTTATAAATGTGCACCAACCAAAAGAAATCGGACCGTTCATGGACAACCTTGTTAAAAATCCACATAGACGGGGATATTTGGATCTATGCATTCATGAGCAGTATTTTTATCCGTTTTATAAGAACTATCAGCCAAATTACAAAGAAAAAGTTATAACAACAATGAAATGGGTTACGGAAAACGGATATAAACCTGCCTTTCTAAGTGAATGTATTTTTGATTAATAGGAGGACATTTATATGGCTACGGTCTTAATAGTTGGTAATGACGACGGCTCATACGAAATTGAAAAAGAAACCTTTAAAAAACTCGGTGTAGATTATAATATTTCCCCGTACACCAATGAAGAAATTGTGCTAAAAGCTTATAACAGTACGATTATAATGTTTTCCGCTACAAAATTTGATGAAAAGTTGCTGTCTAGCTTACCAAATTTAAAACTGTTATGCAGGTATGGGATCGGAATAGATAATGTTGATTTAAATGCGGCTACAAAACTTGGTATTTATGTGTGTAACTGTCCGGGATACGGTGCATATGACGTAGCAGAGCATGCTGTAGCTTTAATTTTATCATCAAATCATTCTGTAGCACGATTTGATCGAAACGTAAGAAATGGAAACTGGTCATTAAACGGCATACCTCCTGCTAAGCGAATTAAGAGTTTAACACTTGGCTTTATTGGGTTTGGTAGAATTGCAAGATGGATATGTAAAATGATGGTTCCTTTTGAAATGCGTATTTTGGTCTTTGATCCTTTTGTCTCCGATAAGGTTATCCAAGAATCGGGTGGGTTGCCTTCATCTTTCGTGCAAGTAATCTCCGATTCAGATTATTTATCTGTCAATGCACCGTTAACTTCACAAACCAAGCATATAATTAATAAAGATGCTTTACAAAAAATGAAGAGTAGTTGTGTAATCATCAACACCGGTCGTGGAGCGTTAATAAACGAAGAAGATTTAATCGAAGCTCTTGAAAAGGGATTAATTGCCGGTGCGGCGCTTGATGTATTTGAAAATGAACCTTTAACAAAGGATAGCAAATTATTAGCTATGGAAAACGTAACATTAACTCCTCACGTTGCATGGTATTCACAAGAAGCTATAAGAGATTTACATAGAGAAGCCGTTTTTAATGTAACACAGTTTCTTGAAGGCGGCCCGGTACAAAATGCATTGAATACGGATCGATAATATAAAAAAGGAGTAATCACATGAACAGTTTAGAATCTTTAAATCATAAACTTAAAGAACATAAAAAAATATTCGGATTTTTGGCACAATTACGAGATACATTTTTGTTGCCTGCATATAAACGTGACGGGGTTGATTTTATTGTTTTTGATCTGGAACATGGACCTGCTGATGAAGGACAGCTCAATCGCCTTTTACAGTATAGCCGTGCAATTGATTTAACTACAATAATTCGTGTACAGGATGCTATATACCATTTGATTTCAAAACCGATAGACCTTGGTGCCGACGGAATAATTTTACCTAGAACCGAAACACTTGATCAAGTTCATACGGCAATTGGTGCTCTACGGTTTGCACCTATTGGAAAGAAGGGTTGTGGTGGAACCAACCAATTCCGCCCAAATGAAAGCTTTAGTAAATTTCAGACAGACCGCATACTGCTTTTACAGATTGAATCTCCACTTGGAGTACAGAACCTCCCCCACATTTTGGAAGATAGTGGAGATCAAATCGGCGGTATTATAATCGGTCCTTATGACATGTCAGTTATGGTCGGAACGCCATTAAATATTCATAGTGTTGAAGTTACGGAGCAGATTGATAAAACCGTTGAAATTTGTAACAGGTATAATAAATCTGTAGGTATATTCTGTGAAAACGAAGAGTACGCAAGAACCTCTTATGGTAAAGGTATGAACATTCTTTGGACAGGTAGTGATATAGGTTATCTTACCGGCGGCTTAACAAATATGATTAACAAGCTTTCAGACTTATAATTTAATAAAACAACAATTTAAAATCTAAGCAATTTTACAGGGTAAGACTAATATGATTATGTAAATAACAAGATAAAAATAGTTTGAAAGCTAAAAATGATGTTTTCAATATTTATAGCTCCTTAGCTTGATTATCTATAAAGGTATTTGAACATATGTTAAAAATATTCAAGATAAGTAATATATGCATATAGACAGGCAATTTGCAGAAGAATTCAATAATTATAAGGTTGAAAAGAACGGACAAGAGTGGTAAAGTTTATATGTATTGATAAAATGGTAATAAGTAACCGGGGGGGCATTTATCAGTGGATAACTTAAGTAATTATGATATATCCTTTTTTGGCGAATTTGTCGATAAGGGGCTAGAGGCGGAATTTTTCAATTATGATATGAGGCGTTATGCCAAAGTCATTGGGCCTGTTACATTTATATTCGGAGTAATTTATTTGTTATTTCTCATATCCGACTATTTTGCAATCCAATACCCGTTCCCTTTTATGTATATATTAATTACCAGGGTTTCATTTCTGGTCATTTCCATTGTTGTTTACTTTGTTATTAAAAAAATTAAAAATCACTCTAATCTGTCTTATTTAGTATCAATATATGAGATTTTGGCAATTATCGGATTTTTAGTTATAGTATATTTTTATAAATCCCTAAGTTTATTATCTTTCTACAGTATATTGACAATGACGTTAGCAATTTATATTATACCTAATAAGCTCATCTATACACAGCTAATATCTATTTTTCTCAGCCTTGCGTTTTTTATATTTCACGTTAAACATATAGAAGGCATGGAATCGCCTTTATTATTTAAAATGATAATATATAACATATTGATCGTAATAAATTGTAACATAGGTGCATACCTTACCAATTATTATAAAAGAAAACAGTTTATAGACAGTAGAGAACTTTTAAGGGTTTCTACAACCGACTCATTGACGGGTATTTGTAACAGGGCTAAATTTAATGAAGAACTCATACAGTGGATTGATTATTGTAGCATTTATGACTGCCCGCTTTCACTTGTTATACTTGACATAGATGATTTTAAGAAAGTCAATGATGTCTTTGGTCACCTAACAGGTGATAGTGTTATAAAAAATATAGCATCAACAATAAAAAAAATTATCCGACAATCTGATATATTTGCAAGATGGGGAGGAGAGGAATTTGTAATACTTCTTCCGTATACCGATATTCCGGAAGCTATGAAGATAATGGAGCAAATGAGGGCTAATATTCAAAAAAATAAGTTCGGTAAAGTGGAAAACATTACTTGTAGTTTTGGACTTGTATCTCTTAGGAAAAATGAAAATGCCGAATCTTTATTGCATAGAGCTGACAAGCTTCTCTACAATGCAAAAGAATTCGGTAAAAATGCTGTTTTTTGTGAGACTGTTGATCATGAGAAAATGGGAGTGTTCTTGTGATTTATCGGTGAATAAATAGCAAATAGTTTTTGTTATATTTTTATTTACAATATGATACATTAATAGAATTGTGTTATTAATTTAGCTATTTAGTTGTTGACGAAAATAAGTTTAAATTATATTATATAGACATAGTTAATTATTTAACAAAATATTTAATCTTAAATTGTTAATATTTTAACAAGGGGTGACGCATTATGATAAAAGATACAATGTTTTACAAGAAAGACAAAGAAGATATAATTCGGCCGAGTAACATACCTTGTGATGTTAAGAGGAAAATCGTACACATCCGTGATAAACGAGAATATCGATGGAGTATGTATAAGTACGCGGATAAAGTAATTGTTGAATGCGGAGATGATCTGTTATCCCTATGTGACGGGGACGATAACACTCTTATAGAAAGAATGATTATTGAAAAAGACCTTTGCTTTCATATATCCGGAGAAAATGAATACTATTTGCTTGAAAAATACGAGAGCAAGCTAAACGGACAAGTTGCTTATATAGTTACCGTCCTTGATCGGCGATATTTAATATTGCAGAAAGAATATGCATAAAAACATAAAAGTTATACATATAAACATAAGCCCCTCAAAAAATTCCCTAATATAAACGTTGGGGAATTTTTTTTACATTAAATACACAAAACCCATATTTATTATCATTAAAACGAAATAGGTACATATTTATTTTTCCCTTTTAAATAACTATCAAAAAAATCCAAGTATGTTTGATTGATCTTTTGAGCATATTCATCTACATTAAAAAACATATGTTGTCCGAATATGAGACAAAGCGGAGGCATAGAATACGCAAGGTCCGTAAGTGTCATATGTCCGGCACCTTTAATATATATGTCATAGGTAGTATTGCAATCATCGTTTAATATGGCGTAATTTTGTGCATACTGCGGCGAATCCGCAATAATGTCCCATAACGAATCGGTATATACATTAAGTAACGGTACGGGATAAGCGGATTCTTCAAATATAAAGACACCGTTTTTTATATCTTTCACGTCACACATAAACGGTGCTTCAAGAGCAATTACAGCACCGATGTCTTTTCTCATACGTCCTATCCCCAATGCAGCCGCACCACCTAGTGAATGACCCATGACTCCTATATTTGATACATCTATAAGACGATACACCCCATTTGCTCCATTATCACCGGTAACCACATAGTCAATAATTTTATCAATAACAAAGTTAATATCTCCTGTACGGATTTGCATCCACTCACCGAACAACTCAAAAAGTCGCTCCCGCTTATTCACATCCGAATCACTTGCAGTCATAACCTGCTTCATATAAGAATTATCAAGTTTTACCTTTGCTCCATTCGCGTCAACTGTACTGAGACATTGGTAAGTATGATCAATTGCACAAACAATATACCCGTGACTGGCAAGCTCCCTGTATAAAGATTCGTTGCTCTCCTTTATACCGAAAGAACCATGTGAAAAGACAATAAGCGGACAGGTATAATTATCTTGTGTATAATTTTGAGGGTACCATATTTTCACATTAAGCCATCTTTTAGCTCCTGTCTTTTCATATGTTTCAACACGGCTTTCATCGATATATGTACAAAAAACCGACGCTATATCATATCTACCTGTAGTTTCCGGAAAACTCCATAAAGGAAAGACCCAAAAATACATCACTGTTACAAGTAAAATTCCAGGAACTATTATATGTATATCATTGAGGAATCTTTTGGTCTTTTTCCTGAAAACTCCCATAACCGCACATAATAACAAAAACACTATTAATAATATATATATAAGATTTTTCATTAATAATTATCACTCCGTTATTTTAAAATATATCACCTTTATCATTTATCGATTTTTATTCTACCATGTACACTTAAAAAAGGACAATATTAAAACATACGATCCGGCTATATCTGATAATGTTTTTAAAACACTATAATTTTAGTTCAATAATTTATAGTTCTTCAACATTATTCATGTATAATAAAATATAAGCAAGCTTGTATGTATAAAAAGTTTTTTTAGAAAGGTATTATGTAAAAATGATAATTGATTCACATAACCACCCCGACTGATTTTTAAACAATCTTGGTCTTGAAGAACATATACTTGATAAAATTTATTCAGCTAATGCATTAAAACTTGTTCCATAAATCAAAGGCATAAATTGTAGAAAGTTAAATTTCATGATATATAGACACAACCCACATTGTAGTGACCATACTGATTTCAGTAAGGGTTGATACTATGTGGGTCATGTAATTTCATCGACGATATAGTGCATTTATCGCTATATTAACCGGACATCCCTCATGCACTATTTCTTACCGCCATATTTATACTTTTCCTTAATCTCTTTGGCGATGGATTTATGCCATTGTTGTTTATCACGCAAATATCCTTCCTTATCATCCGAATATTTCGCTTCCCGTTTCAATTGCAGGTAACTTTTCCATCGTTCTTCCGAAAGAGTTCCGTTTTTGATGGCATCTTTTATGGCACAACCGGGTTCGCTCATATGCCTGCAATCTTTAAACTTGCATTTGCCGAAGTAATCCTCCACATCAAAGAAGGCTTCCCCTAATCCTTGTGAAACATCCCACATGCCAATTTCCCGCATACCGGGTGTGTCAATAATCATCGTTTTATTTGGTAACATAATAAGTTGCCTGTGTGAAGTCGTATGCCTTCCTCTGGCATCGTCTTCACGAATGTCATTAACGTTCATTATTTCCTCACCTGCAAGCGTGTTTAACAAGCTTGATTTACCCACCCCGGACGAGCCTAGAAACACAACCGTCTTACGAGGTTTCAAATAGTCACCAAGTTCTTTTAAACCGTATCCTGTTTTTGCACTTACAATATATACCCCAACATCTCCGGCGACCTTTTCAACTTTATTCATATATTCGGAAAAATCTTCTGTCAAGTCGGCTTTCGTTAATATGATAACGGGAATTCCTCCGCTTTGCCATGCAAGTGTCAAGTAACGCTCTAATCGTTTCGTATTGAAATCCTGATTTAGTGATGTCAATATGAAAACATAATCAAAATTGGCCGCTACCGCTTGTTCCCCTTTTCCAGGTGTAGGATCCAACCTGGAAAAAAAAGATTTTCTTAAAAAGGTTTTTACAATCCTACTGTCACCTGAATCATTGTATTGGATAGCAACAAAATCCCCGGTTGTAGGATATGGAATGTAATCTTTTCCGCTATAGTATACAGAAGATTTAAGCTTGCCGTATGTCACTCCGTATTTACAAACTAATTCGTAACGCTCCTTATATACAGCTGTAACGCGTGCAACTGTCTCATTTTCTAAAATCTCATCAAGAGTCGGAATGTATCCGTAATCGAAAATATCTATCATTGATTTCCTCCGATAATCTAATTTTTTATATATTTATAATCTCATCGTTTTTTTGAGTTCACCGTATTTATCACAGAATAGTGAAGAAGAAATCAATCAATAATCAACTTTTTATGAGGTTTCAAAGAGAGTCTATGAAATTGTTTATGCACCTTGGTGTTAGATTAATTTAAAAGTAGCCTTTTTAAAGTTTGAGATCAAAGAAAATACATAAAAAATCAATTGTATTATCTTCGATATAACAAAATTTCTGAAAGGGTTGTTATTAGCATGATAAAATAAGGTACATAAACTACCTGCGATGATTAGTTCAGCCACTATCCTGTTTTAATTTACAATCACCATTACATTAGCATTCATACAATCACCTCTCCTTTCGAGACACGTTTAATTAGATTTTAACCTAGATCAGAATAACAGTCAATTATAAAATTTTATTATATAAAAAAATTCCCTGTTATGTTCCCTGTATTGCAGGTCTGTTATAGAGATTTCAAATAATTAATATTGCATTTTTTGACACCAATCTGTTTAACATTGCCACTTTTATTTCTTATTATCTATTATGCAATCCATCCCGTCATTTAAAGATGTGCGGGAACGCTTGCAAAGAAGGTTAAAAAAATACACCACCGGATTCATAAATATATTTACCGTCTAAATAATGCCGTTTTAGGCTTCGCTCTAAGCTTGTGTTTTCAGGAAGATTTTCATAAGTATTGAAACGATTAAAGAATACAAAATTTAATACCGCTTTACCCGAACAAGGCCTTGGAAAACGTGTAAATTTACTTTGAAAAGTGATGATATTGGAATCCGGGGGTAAAAGTAACGCAAGCTGCGGATCCATTAACCAGGAAAAACAAACGAATGCTTTATATCCAAAATCGCTATAGCACTCGGTAAAAATCTCACGAGCTCTTGCATATGAGCTTTCACATAAAGCAAAAGACAGCTTTTGACCCGCCGGGATATGTATGCTTAAAACAGGATCGTTTCCGCTTAGCGCAATGTGCCAATCGGATTTAGAAAGCCGGACGGGTTCACGGTTTACATAACCGTCAGTACGGACAAGATGTCCTTCATAATAGTCCTCTGTCTCTACAAACTTTGCATCATACGCGCCATCTTCATCAGCATATCCCGGATTACCAAGGATTCCACCTCTTCGATGTATGCGCATATCTGTCATCATTATCTTTATCTCCCCCTTGTTATTCATAAGCGCGTTCACACATGATCCGAACCGTGGACGCATTTCAAAGTTTAATCGCCCGATTCGAAGAATACGTTCATCAATATATAATTGTATCCAGTTTAAGTAACGTACATCAAAACCGAATCGATCAAAACGGTTGCGATATCCAAACATACATTCTTCATATGCGGTAAGTGTGGCATACCGGACGTCCGAAGGCACACAATGCTCCCGGTAGCCTTTGTCTATTTCGGGTGTATACGGCAATACGGCAAACAGAAGCGCAAAATCATAGGGTGTAGTATCCTCCCCTACAGGTGCCAACGGTGGCTCCATAGAATTTACCTCCGTTTTAAAGGCAATGCGATCTTTCATTGCCAGGTTTAATAGCATAATGTACCGAACAAGATCAGGTTTTTCTCTTGTTTTTGCTGCAGCAGCTAAAATCTCGGCCAAAGTACGCTCAAAAATACGATATTCTCTGTTTAGTGATACGAGATATTCCTGTTGAAGAAAAACACAACCACGTATTAAATATTCCTTTGTTAACGCCTCATATAAAAAATCCCAGCGTTTTGGATAGTTTGCAATATGTAATGATTTCATCAAATCCGCAGTACTCATATACCCCTCCTTACTTTTACCGAATAACACCTTTGATTACATAAAAACCTTGTTATCATCAAAAACAAATTTCTTCTATGCGGATCATCAAAAAACAATTCAACCGGTGATTTTTAATTAATCCGACATTCTTTATTTATTATCGTTCGCAAATTTTAAAATCACTTTAGCTACAGGTGGAGACAAATTCTCAGGTAAATCGTCCGGCGAGAAAAAACGAAGTTCAACAACTTCAGAAACCTGACATTTTAAATCACCGGAATAGTCTCTACATATATATACAATGTCAACATTGGACACTTCATCCCCGTTAGGGTAGATATAGTGGCACTCAGGTCCTGAAAATACACCGTATAACGCAAGTTTATTTGCAACAAGTCCTGTTTCTTCAAACAGTTCACGTTTTGCAGCTTCCTCGACAACTTCATCCAACTCCACCGCACCACCTGCGTAACTCCAGCAACCGTTATCTTTCCTAAGTTGTAAAAGCATTTCATTCTTATTGTTAACAACAATCACACTTGCACCACACTGCAGAATCGGATCATGACCTATTTTTTGACGCATTGTTTTTATATAATCGTTCATGTTTACTCCGTTTACAAATAATTAGAATTTAAATAGGATAAAAGAACCGTGATATTCAATATACATAAACTTTAACAAACTTTTTTTCTAAGATTGATGTATATATTCCAGTTAATTATACCATATTCCATTATTTAGAAAAATAAAATTTTATCTAACATTTTCATGTACTTTTTTTGTGTAATCGAATTTGGGTCTGCAAGGCTATTTTTCATATAGTTATTTAAGATAGAATATGTAACAGGAAGATATTTCTGTAATTTTTCCACGTATTCTTTTGAAAAAAATTCACTGCTTCCTACAACAGATACCTATGGGTAAACGAGGTTAACTTTTTATTTGCTTTTGAAAAAAATCGGTGATATCTTTTATATATTCTACGTTTTGACTTTTTGTCTCATTTGAAATCTCAGGCAAAAAGTCAGGGAAACCATTTTGGGCTTCCAACCATAACTCCTTTATTTTATTAAAACACGTGTCTTTATCTGTATTTATTTCTAATAACATTTCTTTTAACTCACCGGAAAATACTTGTCTTTGATAAGACTTCCTTTTTTGTTGCCTAAAATTTATTATATCATAGGAATTAAAAATTTGTGACTATATTAACAAATAATATAAAAGATCGACTGATTTTATTAAGTTTCAAAGTCCAAAGGCATGTCGCCCTGCCTTAGGGTCTCCCGCAGCGTGTATTAAACCGCTTTTTTGATATATAAAGCATAACAGGGTTTGATATCGGTGCTGAAGAGTTTTTTATTCTATGTCCGCGATTAGCCAATTCATCCCTTACATCAGAGCTTATTTCGCTATTTATAACCAATTCACCGACCTGCTTATATGTTTCAAGTCGGTTAGGGTTAGGGTCAAAAGAGTCTTGATGATGTGATGTGGCAAAACGAGGTGCAATAACCGCTGACTCAGGCATCATCCCGAATTCGATAAAATCCAAAATAAGATTCAATGACGTTTGGTCCTGTAAGTCTCCGCCTGCAACGCTAATGGCAAGCACCGGTTTTCCGTCTTTTAAAACAATTGTGGGCGTAAGGGTAATACGGGGACGTTTGCCTGCCTGTATGCAATTAGGATGTCCTAAAGTAGTGTTAAAACTTAACAGACGATTCCCGTAAGATATACCGGTTTTTCCCCCTGTTGGTTCATCTTTGTGCACGTTTGCCGAAGGGGTGGCTGATATTACATTCCCAAACCCGTCAGCGACCACACAAGTTGTCGTTCCTCCTATATCCGGAAAATAAACTCCTTCCCCTTTTAATGGTTTGATCCCGTACGGGTCACCCGGACGAGCTTTAATTGAGGCCTTCTTCATATCTATCAGGGGTCTTCGGATATTCGTATAGGTGTCTGAAAGTAATTCCTTTAATGGAACATCAACAAAATCCGGGTCGCCGTAATATTCGTCCCGGTCCGCCATAGCCAGCTTCAATGCTTCGGTAACCACATGAACATAGTCAGACGAACAATGTCCCATAGACTTAATATCAAACCCTTCCAATATATTTAATGCCTGACACAAATATGGTCCCTGTGTCCACGGACCGCATTTGCACACCGTATATCCCCTGTAATCAACGGTTATAGGATCTTCCACCGTCGTATAATGCGCCGCTAAATCTTCTCTTCGGAGAAACCCTCCTTTTTCTATGTAATAGGCTTCCAAATCTTCGGCAATGTCATTTCGATACTTGTTTCTGCCGTAAAAACGGTCGGTTACAGCCTGTAATTTTTCCTCGCGACTTCCGTGTGTAATATTTTCTTCTTCCACCATCTTTCGCAATGTGACCGCCAATTTAGGGTGCCACTCCTCATCTCCCTTATCCAAAAGTGCGAGAGCAGGTACAATGATCTCTTCAAATGATTTGGTACCGTATAGTTTTAATATGGTGACACACAAATCCGTAACCGAAGGAACAGGAGCCATTTTAATATTGCCTTTAGGAATACCGTTTTTCATATACCAATTAACGGCTTTTTGAGATAGCGGTGCGCGACCTTGCCCGCACAGCGCTTTAACTGTATCTGTCTTTTTATCAAATATTAGAACTGGCACCTCGCCTCCGATTGAACAGGCACCGTGGTCGGTAACATTAAGCGCAAAGATGGTTGCAGCGGCCGCATCCGCCGCATTTCCCCCCCGGGCAAGAATATCTGTTCCCGCAGCCACCGCATTTTTACCGCCGGCGGCGACTACGCCGTTTTTACTGACAGCTTTCCATCCAATTTGCCGGTTTTCTGAATTTTGCATTAAATTACCTCCTCAGAATTATATCTATACATATAATACCATAATTAACTCATGGTGTATAATATACTTCTGTTTTGAAGCTTAGTCACCCTTAATTATAATGCTTTTAGCCA
>CAZJOD010000038.1:0-26167 GCA_964547525.1 uncultured Clostridiaceae bacterium | reverse complement strand
CTGTAAATCTGTTGGCAGTGCCTTCGGTGGTTCGAATCCACCTCCCTCCACCAAAACGCTCCGAATAAAACCGGAGCGTTTTATATTATCCGCCTTAATATTTTCCAAATGTGCGGTATATCGGTTATATATGTTATAATAAAAAATAAAAAAAAGGGTGTGGGCATGTTGCAATATCGCTATGCGATGTTTGATCTGGACGGTACACTTGTGGATACGATGAAATATTGGCGAAATGTAATGTATGAGTGTGCACAACTAAAAGGGATCACAGATCTCACTGAAGATATTAAAGAAAATTTGCAAAAAATGACTTGTGCAAGCGGAGCTGAGTACATAAAATCTGTGTGTGAGAATAAGGATTTATGTGTTTTCACACGTGAAGATATATTATCATTAATGGAATATCATTATGTAAATCATACCCAACTAAAAGTGGGAGTTATAGAACTGCTGGAATATTTAAAAAGCCGGGGTGTTAAAATGTGCATAGTATCCGCAACACCCGGGAAATTAGTTAATATTGCTTTGCAGACTGCAAACATAAGTGAGTATTTTGAATATATCTTAACTACCGACGACTTTCCTAAAGGGAAGCAAGATGCCGAAATATTCAATGAAGTTTTAAGAAGGTTTGACAGTAAACCCCATGAGACCGCTGTATTTGAAGATGCTTATTACAGTATAAAAAATGCCGTATCTCTTGGTTTTTATGTAATTGGTATCGAAGATTACTATGAAAGACGTTTTAAAGACAAAATCATTAGTTTGTCTGATGAATACTATGAAAACTGGCTTCAGTTCGATTTTGGAAAATCGTTTGATGATCCTGGTAGTAAAACTGTGAAGGAATTATATCCTGAATATGAAAAAAAACATTAAACATAAAAAAATGAGAAATAACCATAAAAATATGAGAAATAACCATAAAAATATAAATCGTATTCTGTATTACATTGTTGGAATCATAGGTGTTTTAGGAATCATTGATACAGTAGTGTTAATCCCTTTCGTTCCGGGTATAGATTCGGGTATTGTCATGCCTGCAATAATCGGAGTGTTATTGGTTGGTTATGCAAGCTTAAAATTATTAAAACCGGGGTATATTTTAAAAAATAAAATTATAAGATTTACAGTAACCGGTTGTATTTGTTTGGGAATATTACTATTTGTTATTGTAGAGGGGTTGATCGTATATCATGCGAATAAACCCGCCGAAACCGATGAGGATATTGACTTTATAATGGTATTGGGTTGTGGAATATATCCGGACGGGAGATTAACTTTAACACTTAAAAACAGATTGGATGCAGCAATGGAGTATGGCAAAAACGATACTAATGCGATTTATATTGTTTCCGGCGGTCAGGGTCGTACAGAGCCTAGACCTGAGGCATATGCAATGAAAGATTATCTTATTTCAAAGGGTATACCCGAGTTCAGAATCTTAGCGGAGCCGAAATCAACCAGTACAAATGAGAATATCGGGTTTTCTTCAGCTATGATTGATCAGCATTATCCCGGTACACGAAGAAGGACAGCTATTGTATCCAGTGATTTTCATATGTTTCGTTCAAAACTTTTGGCACGTCATTATGGGCTTGTTCCGTACGGTGTACCCGGTGAAACACCATGGTATCTTAGAATGAATTGTTATTTAAGAGAATTTTTAGCCGTTTTTAAAACATTAATAATAGACATGTAAACTTGATTATTCTACAGTTATCGATCGGTTATTGTTTGTCTGACGGTGGAAGGGATTTGTATGTACGACATATGTATTATAGGCGGTGGTATTGCGGGTTTGAACCTTTCAAGACTGTGTTCGTCCGATTATAAGACACTACTCATAGATAAAAGGGCTATATGTACACAAAATAATATGATATCACAAGGTAAGTTATGTGGCGGACTGTTAGCTCCCGATGCACAAAAAGAATTTGCAGTGCAAGGTTTAAGTATACCTGTTAGTGTCTTGATTGATCCTCAAATATTTGCTGTTAAAGCGGTGGATTTGGCATCAAAAAACGAAGCCGTATATCAAAGATTCTATATAAATACCGATAGGGCACGATTGGATAGGTGGTTGTTTTCTCTATCTCAAGGGAAAGCGGATATCATTGAAAATGCCGTTGTTAAAAATATAGAAAAGTGTGAAGGTTATTATACCATAATATTTAATAAAAACGGTAAGGATCAAAAGGTTAAATGCAAAATACCCGTAGGTGCGGATGGTGCCGTATCAAAGATTTTTCGTTTGAATAAAAATAAACAAATTCCCAAATATATATCCGTCCAAGGTGCTTTTGAAGCAAAAAA
Source organism: uncultured Clostridiaceae bacterium (assembly GCA_964547525.1). Classification (GTDB taxonomy): domain Bacteria; phylum Bacillota; class Clostridia; order JAAYHZ01; family JAAYHZ01; genus CAZJOD01. The sequence continues at coordinate 23,848 of CAZJOD010000038.1, read as the reverse complement.
TCCATATTTTATGTATTACTCGTTTTTCGACAAACGGTTAACGGATTTTTACGGGTGGGTGATTCCTAAAGGAGATTGTATCATTGCAGGATTTGCTGTATCTGAGAAAGATTACAGGAACAATTCATTTGACAGTTACATATCTAAGATTAGAGAGTACGGTATTGAAACAGGTCCCGGAATAAATATAAGAAGTACGCTTATTGCACGTCCTTCACTGTATGGTATGCCGTGCCCGGTATCGGGTGGTATTCCCTTAATAGGAGAAGCGGGAGGTTTTATGAGCTCAAGTTCTGCCGAAGGGATAAGCTACGCTTTAAAAACTTCATATAGTCTTTATGAAGCAATTGTAAAAGACGAAATAAATTTTTGTAAAATATACGAACAAAGTGTAAGGAAAATCATATTAAATATATATGGGAAGATTATAAAAAGTTCTGTTTATTATCAGCCGTTTCTTAGGAACTTGGCTATGAAATCCAAGATAAATACTATAAAAATTAAATAATAAACGGTATTGAAAAAGGTGTATAATGACTGAATACGGATTGATTTTAGCCGGTGGCGGTGCGAAAGGTTCATATCAAATAGGTGTTTGGAAAGCGTTGCGAGAAATGGACGTTAAAATTTGTGCTGTTGCCGGAACTTCTGTAGGTGCTATTAACGGTGCGATGATAGTTCAAGGTGATTACGACACGGCGTATAAAATCTGGAATGAAATCGATTATAACGTTATTTTTAACTTTGCATTGTTTGATACCGAGGAACGAGCAAAAATGACTATCCAGGATAAAGTGGATTATATTTTAGATTTGATTAGGAAAAGAGGTTTAGACACCCATGCTTTGAGAACACTGTTGAGTAAGTATATATCTGAGGAAAAGGTTAGAAAATCTGATATATATTATGGATTAACCACCTTTTCATTGACTGATATGAAGCCGGAAGTTAAGTATATAGATGAAATACCTGAAGGCCAGTTGATAGATTATATTATGGCCAGTGCCGCTTTCCCTCTGTTTCAAGATCATATTATCAATGATAAGCATTATTTGGACGGGGGAGTATACGATAACATGCCTGTTTCTGTTCTTGCCGATAAAGGAATAAAAGATCTGATTGCTGTAGACCTTTCTGCGATAGGTCGTGTAAGGAAAGTAGATACCTCAGGTTTAAATATTACGTATATTAGAAATTCACAATTCCCTGGAAGAATATTGCAATTTCAAAAGCGTCTTGTTCCTGTAAATATAAAGGTTGGGCATTTAGATTGCCTTAAAGCATTTGATAAAGTCAGAGGAATAAGGTATTATTTAACATATCAAGATAATGATTTCAGTGATATTTGTTGTTTGCCCTCTAAAGAGGAGTACGAACAACTACTTAAGGGTTTAGATATTACCGATCGTCCGGGTCACCCCGACAGATTAATTCTCTACCGAATGATTAGACGATTAAAAAAATATACTGAAGACGATATGGATGAGAAAGCCGGATTTATCGCTGCCATGGAAATTACGGCTGATGTTCTACGGGTAGACAGATTGAAGGTTTATACATTAAAAAGCCTTGTAGATACCATATTGAAAAAATATAAAGAATTGAAAAATGATACTTCGGATAAACATCCTGTTAAAGAAATATCTCGAATATTATGGGATATGAATACATTAGGTTTTAGAACAGAAGAAATAAAAAATGTCATAAACCCATATTTTTATTTTAAGGGTATACAAGAAAGATCGGGTAGACATAAGATTCTTATTACAGGCTATCCTGATTTATGTATAGCTAACATATTTATTTATTTGCTTTTGTGGAGAAAACATGAGATCACAGAATAAATAGGTAAGTTAATGTACTATTTATTAACTCAGAAAAATATATTTATTCTTTATCAAAAAGCCATTGAAGTATAAGCAAATATATGATAAATATTATATATGTATACAAATTGTAATACCTATGTTTTATAAAAAAACGAATTACTTATAAAAAATATAAAAATTTTGTAATATTCTTGAAATTAATTTGATTATGTTGTATAATTATGTTAACATATGATTAAGGGAAAATTACAGGCACCATAGATAAATAACGTATAAAGTCATAGGAGGAAATGATGAGTGAAATTACCATAGATAACAATATTGCGAATATAGCCGGAGAAATCACATCGGAGCTTAAGTTCAGCCATGAAGTATACGGTGAATCTTTTTATTATTTCTATTTATGTGTACCACGTTTAAGCGACAGTTCCGACACAATTGTAATAACTGTTTCCGAGCGTCTTACCGATTTACAAGAATTAAAGATCGGCAAACTTATTTTAGTGGACGGACAATTCAGATCATATAATAATTACGAGGATAAGGGAAACAGGTTACTATTAACCGTATTTGCTCGTGAGATTGATTTTTTAAGCAATTTAATTGAAATAAAAAATCCAAATAGAATTTATTTGGACGGGTACATATGTAAATCGCCTATATATAGAACTACACCTTTCGGGAGAGAAATAACCGATGTATTACTTGCCATAAATAGGGCATATAATAAATCGGACTATATTCCATGTATTGCGTGGGGACGTAATGCAAGGTATTCAAAAAGATTGAATATAGGAGATAATATCAGAGTTTGGGGTAGGATTCAAAGTAGAGAGTATCAAAAGAAGCATACCGACGGTACGATTGAAAATAAAATTGCATACGAAGTGTCAATTACAAAGATGGAAATATCAAATGTCAATAATACCGTTTATCAGCCTTTGCAGGAATCTGATAGTCAAAAAATCAAAGAACATAATGAATAATCTTTGAACATCAATAAGATAATAATATTAATGGCACATTCCTTATATAAACAATAGGGACGGGTGCTGTTTTATATTTTCTGATTTTTTTACCATATCTGCATATAATAATTAATGGCACTTTATTTCGATTTGAAAATTTTAAAAAGAAAAATTTCATTATCTATAAAAAAAGGTATTGACAAAGCAGTGTATAATTGTATACAATTATACAAAATACAGATGTAACGAGGTAACCGTTATGACAAATATCTTAAATGAATTAAACTCTGATAATATGGGCTCTTTACGAAGTAAAGTTTTTGAAAAATTACAAAATGCAATTATTGAAGGACATTACAAAAAAGGAGAGGGGTTAACCGAGAGTAGAATTTCACTTGATTTTGGTGTCAGTCGTACACCGGTACGCGAGGCCATAAGACAACTTGAGTTGGAAGGTTTAATCGAATACATCCCTAATAAAGGAGCGATAGTCAAAGGAATATCTCGAAAAGATATAGGTGATATATTTGATATCAGAGTGTTGATAGAAGGATTAGCGGCTAGATGGGCGGCTCAAAGTATTACGGAAGACGAATTGAAAGCATTGGAAAAAGCTATAGAACTGGAAGAATTTTTTACTCGAAAAAATGATTCTGAGCAGCTAATGAAAATAGATACAATGTTTCACGATATTATCTTTAACGCTTGTGACAGTCGACCCTTGTTACATGTTCTGAGTATGTTTCACAGATATGTACAACGTGCGCGAAGTCAATCTTTAGCGACACAAGAGAGAGCGGAAAAAGTTTATGAAGAGCATATGGCTATATACCATGCGTTGGTCGAACATAATTGTAAAAAAGCCGAAGAATTGATGTTCATTCATGTTAAAAACGCAAGGGTACATTGGCTTAATGTAAATAAAGAAAACGAACAGGAGGAAATTATATGAGATCGAAGGAAATGGTTAAAAATTATAATGAATTTATTGACAAAATTACAGCGGAAACGGTATCTATCAATACCATTGCCCCGGAATTATATGGGAGATACAATGTAAAACGAGGTTTGCGAAATGAAGACGGATCGGGCGTATTGGTCGGATTAACCGAAATTGGTGATGTACACGGATATATCGTTGATGAGAATGAAAAAGTACCTGTTCACGGGAGATTACGTTATCGTGGGATTGACGTTAAAGAAATTGTAGCAGCTATAATGAATGAAGATCGCTTCGGATTTGAGGAGTGCTGTTATCTTATACTTTTCGGAAAGCTGCCGGATAAAGCCCAACTTGATGAATTTACAAAATTGTTGGGAAGCCAAAGAAAGTTGCCTGACGGATTTTTAGAAGATGTGATATTGGCGTTCACAAGCAAAGATCTTATGAATATGCTTTCTCGTAATGTATTGGCACTATATTCTTTTGACGATAATCCCGATGATTTGTCAGTAAAGAACAATATTTTACAAAGCATATTACTTATAGCTGCTTTCCCTTCGTTTATATCATATGGATATCAAGCAAAAGAATATAATTATAATAATAAAACCTTACACATAAGAAATCCTTTACCTGAATTGAGTACTGCAGAAAATATATTGCGATTAATAAGGTCGGACGGACATTATACTAAAGAAGAAGCTAAAATACTTGATTTGTTCTTAATATTGCATGCTGAGCACGGTGGTGGAAATAACTCCGCTTTTGCGACTCATGTTGTTACATCTTCCGGTACGGATATTTACTCTTCTATTGTAGCGGCTATCGGATCGTTAAAAGGTCCTAGACACGGCGGTGCCAATCTTAAAGTAATGGGTATGATGGAAGAAATAAAAGCAAATGTGAAAGATTGGGGCAACGAGAGTGAAATAAAAGAGTATCTACTAAAAATATTGAGTAAAAAGGCTCACGACGGTTCCGGATTGATATATGGGATAGGTCATGCGGCCTATACGTTGTCAGATCCTAGAACCGATATCATAAAAGAAAAAGTCAAATATCTGGCTGAAAAAACAGGTAGAACCGAAGAGTTTGCCCTGTACGATGCGGTTGAAAGATTAAGTCCGGTTGTATTTAACGAATTTAAAGGAAACAATAAACCGGTTAGTGCAAACGTAGATTTTTATTCCGGTTTCTTACTGGATATGATGGGTATACCGAAAGATATGTTTACACCTTTATTTGCAGCATCGCGAATCGTCGGCTGGTGTGGACATCGTATCGAAGAATTGATTAACGGAGGACGTATTATGCGTCCGGCTTACAAAAATGTTGTAACACCTAAAAGCTATGTAACATTGGATGATAGAATATAAGTTGAATAATTAAAGCGTGATATCACTGTAAAAACTCATAAATTGAACTGATTACAGTCCAATCAAAAAGAGATATTACAGTAGAATAAAATACAATAAAAATAGCCTCTTACATTACAAAGAGGCTTTTTTTTGAAAATTATTTTATGCATTTTATAGCTTTTTTATAAATCGTAATAAGCGAAATTTTTTATTTAAGAGTTTATTTTTCTTTCAGGTATTCTAATGCGAAATCTATAGAATTCGGACCGGTGTAAGGTATATCGGGATTTATTCCGGTTTCGTGTATGTTATTACCTTTAGGAGATAACCATTGTAATGTGGTGGCTTTTACGGCATAACCTTCTTTCAATGGAATTGTCATCTGTCCTATTCCCTTGCCGAATGTGGTTTCACCTATCAGTGTCACATTGTCAAGATTTTCTTTCAAAGCTACGATAAGATTTTCGGAAGCACTGGCAGTGGAAGAGCTTTGCAATATTATTATATTATCGTATGTTAAAATCTGTTTAGTGCGTGACTTCTGAACGGTTAGTTTATTCCTATATTGTGTCTTTGCGATGATATCTCCTTTTGGTAAAAAGTAAGAAGAAATTTTTTGCATTATATCAACACGACCTCCGCTGTTATTTCTAAGGTCGATTATTATATTATCGTATTGCTTCATTGTATCTAGATTTTTCTTGACCATGTCGGAAGAAAAGGTTGAAAAATTGGTAAGACACATATACAAGGTTTTATCATCCAACTCATAGGTTTCTGTTTGCAGCCCCTTGTCTTTAGTGTAAGATTTATATGCGGCATACGTTTCGGGGATATACAGGTAAGTGTATTTATCTTTATTTTCAAAAGTAATTCCGATAGTTGACAAAGCAATAACCAAATCATCGAAATACTTCATATAATTGCCTTCGGGGTTTATTTTCAAGTATTTATCATAGATTTTATCCAATGTATCGGTATATATGTATTGCCTGGTCATTAAATATTTGAAAGCTAAATAGTCGTAATTGGCATAGATTAAAAATCCTGTTGCGGACATAAAAATAATCAACAGTATTACGGTAAATATTAAAAATTTTTTCATTCTTTTATATTTGTTCATATCCATATTCTGCCACCCCTAAGACGAGAAAGAACTATTAAATCATACAAAAATTATATCACACGATACATTTTTAGAACAGAGTTATTGTAATTAAATATGTATGTAATATATGGATACATGCATAAAACTGATACTTATCGGTATTTTCAATATATTAAAAATTATAAGATGCGTTGACTAATCAAATACAATATTTTATACTATTGGTAATAATACGTTTAGCGTTTCGAAAGGAGAGATATTATGATCCCGAAACCTGATAAGACACCCGGTAATACCGAATGGTTTGTACACGACAGATTCGGTATGTTTATACATTGGGGGCTTTATGCCTTGGCAGCCCGACATGAATGGGTAAAGTCCCGTGAAAAAATGTCCGACGAACAATATGAGAAGTATTTTAAGTTTTTCAATCCCGACTTGTATGATCCTAAAACTTGGGCAAGAGCTGCAAAGCAAGCCGGTATGAAATACTTTGTAATTACTACAAAGCATCATGAAGGATTTGCTTTATGGGATTCCAAATATACGGATTACAAGGTAACAAACACACCCTACGGAAAAGACCTGTTAAAGCCGATGGTGGAGGCGTTCAGAGAAGAAGGTCTTAAAATAGGGTTTTATCATTCGCTTTTAGATTGGCATCATCCTCATTATACTGTGGATCCGTGTCATCCTATGCGTGAAAATATTGCATATATCGAAGGTGATAAAGACCGGAATTTAGATATATATGCAGACTACCTTTATAAGCAATCGGAAGAACTGATGACCGGATTTGGTGATATAGACATTCTTTGGTATGATTTTTCAATCGCTCAAAGTGAAAAATTCGGTCCTAAAGGGAAAGATCAATGGAAAAGTGAAAAACTGATTGAAATGGTTAGAAAGCATCAGCCCGGTATAATTATAAATGACAGACTACAAATAGACCAGGATATTAAAACTCCTGAACAATATCAACCAAGAGAATGGTTAAAGGTTAACGGAAAGCCTGTCGTTTGGGAAGCGTGTCAAACTTTCTCAGGTTCTTGGGGATATCATAGAGATGAAGATACTTGGAAAAGTGTAGACATGCTTGTACAAATGTTGATCGACAGTGTAAGCAAAGGTGGTAATCTATTACTTAATGTCGGTCCTACTGCACGGGGAGAATTTGACGACAGAGCGTTAGAGCGGCTTCAAGGAACGGGAGAATGGATGAAACGTCATGGACGTTCAATTTACGGTTGTACACAAGCACCTGATAATTTTATATGTCCGAATGATTGTCGATATACTTACAATGAAAAAACAAACACTCTGTATCTACATGTTTTTGCTTGGCCGTTTAAGACTTTATTTTTGGAAAATATGGCCGACAAAGTTGAATATGCGCAATTATTGAACGATGCGTCTGAAATATTTATGACCAAAGGCAATAAGGCGGGACATGGTCATTCAGGACAAGCGTTTGAAGGTGATAACCTGTTAACATTAAATCTACCTGTTAAAAAACCGAATGTAACGGTACCCGTTATAGAATTGTTTCTTAAAAAATAGTATTATGCTTAAAAAAACCGGTCGATTGGAAAAAGAGGCCGGCTTTTTTAATGTTTATATTCAGATAACAGTATAGAACAAATTGAACAAATTAAATCTAACTTTTCCGGAAAGTTGAATGAGGACTTTCTATATTATGATATAATTAGTAAAAAGAAATTATAGGGAGAGATTAATGGAACCAAAATGGCTTACAATAGCAAAGGAATTACAATCTTTAGCACAAGACGGGCTGGCATATTCGACTAATAAATTTGATATAGAGCGGTTTAAAAGAATACGAGAAATTTCTGTTGAAATTATGAGTGAATACACAAATATGGAGTTTGAAAAAATTATTGATTTATTTGCAAACGAAAAAGGATACCAAACACCTAAGATTGAGATACGAGCGGCAATAATACATGAGAATAAAATATTACTGGCAAAGGAAAATACCGATGGTAAATGGACAATGCCAGGAGGGTGGGCAGAACCCGGATATTCTTTAGCAGAAAATCTAATAAAGGAAGCTAAGGAGGAATCCGGGGCGGATGTAACTCCCATACGAATAATAGCGGTTTATGACCGGCAAAGGAGTAATAAACCACCAACGGCGTATCCCATATATAAAGTTGTTGTGGCGTGTAGATATAACGGTGGCACTTACAAACCTAACCTTGAAACATCTGATGCCCGATTTTTCGGACCGGATGAACTTCCTGAGCTTTCAACACCTAGAAACTCGGAGGAACAAATCAGGTTTTGCTTTGAGGTTGTAAAAAAAGATATGCATGAAGCGTATTTCGATTAATTAAATATGGTTGGAGCAGTTGTTAAGCATGAGCTGTACCAAATAATCTAATAAAAAATATAAATAAAATTTGATAATAAGTTATTCAAACAAAAACGTTATGATATAATCGTTATAAGTTTTCAATGCAATATTTTAATTGTTAAATCATTATAAATAGGGAGACCAAAAATGCTAAATTTTGAATTTTCCAGTCCGACTAAGATAATATTCGGTAAAGATACTCATAAGGATATAGGAATGGTAATACAATCTTATGGTTTTAAAAAGGTTCTTATTCATTATGGAAAAGGTCATATCAAAACAACAGGGCTGTATACGGATGTTATAGAGTCTTTAAAAAGCCGAGGTGTAAATTACACTGAATTGGGCGGTGTACAACCGAACCCTGTGATTTCAACCGTTCGTGAAGGAGTCAGGTTGTGTAAGAAAGAAAGTGTAGACTTTATTCTTGCGGTAGGGGGAGGTAGTGTTATCGACAGTGCAAAAACTATAGCAATGGGCACACTCTATGAAAATGACGTTTGGGATTTGTTCTCGGGACAAACACCTAAAAAAGCTTTACCGGTGGGAGTTATTTTAACTATTGCCGCAGCCGGTAGCGAAACAAGTAAAAACACAGTAATTACAAATGAAGAAGGTCTGATTAAACGTGGCGCTGCATTTGAATGCTTAAGACCGGTTTTTGCCGTTTTAAATCCTGAATTGACTTTTACTCTTCCTCCTTTTCAAACTGCATGCGGTATAGCCGATATTATGGCACATGTGATGGAAAGATATTTTTCAGTTGAAAAAAATGTAGAATTAACCGACAGATTGTGTGAAGGTTTGTTAAAGACTGTATTGCTAAACGCTCCGATGGTTATGGAAAATCCTTATAATTACAATGCCAGAGCAGAGATAATGTGGTCCGGTGCTTTAGCACATAACGGCCTTATGGGAACCGGCAGGACTGAAGAGTGGGCGGCTCACAGGATGGGTCATGAAATCAGTGCATTGTACGGAAGTACTCATGGGGAGACTTTGGCGGCAATGTTTCCCGCTTGGATGAAATATGTTTATGAAAAGGATGTTGTTCTTTTTGCCAAGTTTTTTAATCGTGTATTTAATATTGATTATGATTTTTTTAATCCTGAAAAAACCGTTATTACAGGAATAGAATGTTTGGAAAAATTCTTTGTTTCTTTAGGTTTAAAAACTCGTTTAAAAAATTTCGGCGTAGAAAAAGAAAAATTTACACAAATGGCACAAAAGGCAAATTCAAGAGGAAACTTAGGAACCATATATAAATTAATGGATGAAGACATTGTAAATATTTATGAATTGGCTTATTAACATCCTGTTGCGGAATTATTATACAATATGTTAGGCATAATATTTTAACAATAATGGGGGGTAAAATTATGAAAAAAGTTAATTACACCGGTGTGCGAGAAAACACAAAATTTGTTTGGTATGTTAATTCTTCGGTATATTCATTGGCCAAGCTGGCCGATGTAAGGCTATATGAACTTTTCACCGATTATAAAGCTGCAATTAAGATGTATTCCCCGGCAAATATTGCAAAATATTTTGAAATATTCAATAACAATCCAAACATCAAAAGACCCGGAATATCCACTCCGCCGGTATCATACGGGCACTTGAACGGTGTGGGGGTACCGTTAATATACCCTGAGGGTGACGGAGAGGTGAATTATCAAAGAACCGATTATTCGCTTGATGAATGGATTAAGATATTAGATCGTGAGCGTGATTTTTCCAAAGAAGGAATGGCACCGTACTTTCTCGACTACAAAGAAAAACTACAGGAAGCTTTTCCGGGACAAAGAATAGGATTCAATTACGGATATGAAGGCCCGTTGACTGAAGCTTACACAATGTTGGATTTGCGGTTGTATTACGATTTGTATGACCACCCTGAACAGTTAAAAACTATGCTTGAAAAAATAGCACACAGTGTTGTAAGATTTAAAAAATTCTACTTCAAAGTAAATGAAATAGACTATAAGCATTCTTCGTCAATGTGCGACGATGTTGCAACCCTAATTCCGCCTGATATGTGGGAGGAATTTGTATTACCATATATGGATATTGTATATTCCGATGTGGGCTCGGATAGAAGAAGCTTACATTCCGAAGGGATGATTAACAAGCATCTCAAACATCTTGAAACATTGGGTATAACATGGTTTGATCCGTCGGTTTCTCCGAAGTTGAATCCTAAAATCATATCGGAGCACTGTAAAGTACCGTTTATATGGAGGATGTGCAGTATATATCACAGATTATTGGATAAAGATCTGGCGAAAGACTTTGTTTATGCATCGGTCCGAGATGGAGCAAGTGGTGTGTTTTCAGAAGCTGTGCATATGGATAAAAATTCGATTAATGTTATTTTTGGTTTTATTGAGGCTTGTGAGACAGTGGATAAAATGCTCTCCCAAGGGGCGACTCGTGAACAAATAGGTAATCTTATGTCGGAAAGAGGCAAAGATATATTTTGGGATAGGTGGCAAAGGGAATATATTGGAGGATAATAAGATTGGAATATAGTAAGTATGTAGATCCTTTTTGGGGTAACAAAGATATTAATCTAATAAAACCCGATGGTATAGCTGCAACATGGTTTTTTATAAAGGCACAAACCGGGAATACACATCCGGGTGCATGTTTGCCTATGAGTATGGTATCCATCGCACCATATAACGGAGCATATCCGACCGGATATGGAATGAACGCACCAAATTCACACGGGGCACCTGCCAAAAAATACTATAAAAAAGTTATCATGGGCTTTTCTCGCTTACATCATTCAGGAACCGGAGCAATAGGAAAATATTATAATTATTTTATTTCATGCCCCGGTACCTGTAAAAGTTTAAATCCCCGTATTTTATATGATGTGATGTCGGAGTATGCAAAACCGGGGTTTTATTCGGTTGATTACGACTCGTTTAAATCGGATATAACGGTAAGTGCTAAAGGTACAATCGAAAGACATACATTTAAAAATAATGAAAAAAGAATACTTGTAAATTTCTCTATGGCAGGTTTGGATTTTAGCGACCGATTGACAAAACCGTCTTTTATTACTGTGAATGTTTTATCAAATAATGAAGCTTACGGCGTAGCGGTTATGGAAGATGTTCCGATATATGTACACTTCATAATAAGAGGGGATAATATTACTTGTAAGACTTTTAAAAACGGACAAATACAAGGATGTGTTTTAACCGAAACAAATATATCTGTCGGTGACGACTTAGGTTTGCTTTTTGATATAAATAACCCGGATGAAACGGTGGAGCTTACGACCGGTTATTCGTTTATTGATAAAGAAACGGCTAAAAAAAATGCTTACGAGGTATATGAAAACGGATTCCATAAAACGGTTCAAGCTGCAAATGACCGGTGGAACGACGCATTGAAAAATATATTTGTAGATTCGGACGAGTCGGATAAGAGGTTGTTTTATTCAGCCTACTATCATAGTATAATTAAACCATGTTTAATACCCGGTGAAAATCCCTTTACATTGCAAAAAAAAGATAGTTTTTGTGATTTTAGTACTATGTGGGATATATATAAGACTCAATTGCCCTTGTTAATAACGTTATATCCTGATAAAGCTTCGATTATGTTGAACTCGCTTTTAGATATCGCCGAAAAATTCGGTTTTTTCCCAAATGCGCTTTTATTAGAGGGGGATGTGGGAAATACCGAAGAAAAGCAAGCCAGATGCCTTGCTTTTTATACTATTTTGGATGCATTTTATAGAAAGATACCCGGAATAGATTATAAGAGAGCATTGCAATTGATGAAAATGCATTTGGACAGAGAAATAAATAAACCTTTTTTTACACAAGGGTGCATAAAACCTAATTATACCCATACCCTGGATTTAGCCGGAGCTTGTAAATGTACCGCTGTTTTAGCCGAGTACTTCGGTATGAATGATTTAGCGCGGCAAATGAATGAATCGGCGGGAAACTGGGTGAACGCTTATGATAAAAACACGGGGTTGTTAAAAGAAGGGGAATATTATGAAGGGGGTTTATGGAACTATTCTTTTCGCCTACAACATGATATGGAAAAGCGAATAAAGATTTTCGGCGGTAAAGAAAAATTTATTAAAAATCTTGACCTTTTTTTCGGATACGGAAGAGAACCTGTAAAGCAACCTGTAGATCCGAAAGACAGAGAATATATGAACCTGGGCTTTTCTTTGAATTCCTTCGAGGGATTCAACAACGAACCTGATATGGAAACACCTTATGCATACATATACGCCGATAGACATGATAGGACATGTGAGGTGACAAGAGCAGGATATAAATATATGTTTACGGAAGGTGAAGGCGGCATTCCCGGTAATAACGATTCCGGAGGATTGTCTTCTTGTTATATGTGGAATTGTATAGGAATTTTTCCGGTGACCGGTCAACCGTTATTTTTGTTGGGCAGTCCTGTATATAAAAAGACTGTAATAGCTCCTAACGGTGGAAACGAATTTACCATTAGAGCGGAAAACGATCCGAAAAACAATATCTATGTTAAAGAGATTTATTATAATAATAAGAAGTTGGACAGGCTATATATAACCGTTGACGAATTTATAAAAGGCGGGGAGCTTGTTTTTATAATGAGTAAACAAAAATGATTTTTGTATTTTATGAATGATAAGGAGAAGATGAACATATGGATTCTACCATTGAAAATAAACAAGGAATAACAAAACCGGTACCCTATGAAAAAATGAGCGAATCATCCCGCATATTAAGGGATGTATACGCACTTAAGCCCGATGCAAGAATATACCAAAGAGAATTCGGATATTACTGTCTGGATGAATGGATTGAACGTGGCGAAATCGATGAAAAAACAATAAGGAATCCCGAAAAAAGAAAAGAATTGTTCGGTTATGATGATGAAGCACAATTTTTTTTACCGGTAATAGGCGGAACCGCCGCACCGTTTTATCCTTTTTATGATGAAAAGGTTCTGGAGGATAGAGGTGAGTATGAGGTGGTACAAGACAAAACAGGTAGACATGTACTGTGTTTCAAAGGCAGGCGTGACGGGTTCATGCCGGAATACCTGGACCATCCCGTAAAAGACCAAAAAAGCTGGGAAGAAAACTGTAAATGGAGAATGGATCCTTCTTCTAAAGAGAGATTCGTTAATTTGGACGGTTCCATGGAAAGAGCGATCAAAGCTGCAAAAGAGGGGCAAGTGATTACTCAATACACGGTGGGCGGGTATATGTATTTGAGAAGTCTAATAGGACCTTTGGAACTGCTTTATATGTTTTATGACAATCCTGCTTTAATTCACGATTGTATGCAATCCTGGCTGGCTGTCGCCGACCGCGTGACGGCTGAATATCAAAAATACGTTTCTTTAGACGAGATATTATTTGACGAAGATATATGTTATAACAAAGGCGCCCTCATATCTCCCGATATGATAAGAGAGTTTTTAATGCCTTATTACGAGCAATATGTGACAAACATCAGGAAAAGGCAGCAAGATAAGAATAGACACATATACATTCATGTGGCTACCGACGGATATCTTGATTCAATTATTGATGTATACCGTGCAATAGGTGTAGATAGAATGTCACCATTTGAAGTTGCATCCGGTTGTGACGTAAGAAAAACCGGTGTAGAAAGACCGTTCATGGTTATGTCCGGTGGTATTGATAAAAGGGTACTTGCCGCCGGAAAAGATGCTATAGATCGATATCTTGAAGATTTACTCCCTGTTATGAAAAAACGCGGTGGTTATATACCGACTTGTGACCACGGAGTTCCCGCTGAAGTTACTTTTGAAAACTATTTGCATTATAGGAAGCGTTGTTTGGAATACAAGTGATATTATAACGAATAAATAAAGATTTGCAATAACTCATTTTGTAGTGAAATCATCAATATTTTATTGTAAAGCTAATAAATTTGCGATAATTGTTCCATACTATCAAGTAATGAAATTTTAAATACTTTAAATGAAAGCATGGAACACCTGATGAACAATATAGTTAACATAGGATTGGATGTAGGATCCACCACAGTTAAGGCTGCCGTTTTGAACTTGAGCGGAGAGATAATTTTACAATATTACAAGCGGCATTATGCGAACATACAAGATACGGTGGTTTCTTTGTTTGACAGCATACTGTCTTCATTAAGTAACGTTATTTTTACTGTCAATGTAACCGGATCGGCAGGTATGGGTATAGCCGAACGAATGGATATTCCGTACATTCAGGAAGTTATAGCCTGTACCGGTGCCGTTGAAGCTCTTATACCGCAAACCGACATTGTTATCGAACTAGGTGGAGAAGACGCCAAAATAACATACTTTTCAGGTGGAGTGGAACAACGGATGAACGGCACATGCGCCGGTGGAACAGGTGCTTTTATAGACGAAATGGCAAGCTTATTGCAAACCGATGCACAGGGATTGAATGAAATGGCAAAAGATTATCAAACTATACGGCCTATCGCATCACGGTGTGGTGTTTTTGCAAAGACCGATGTCCAACCGTTGCTAAATGAGGGAGCACGAAGAGAAGATATAGCCGCTTCGGTTTTTCAAGCGGTAGTAAACAGAACAATAAGCGGACTTGCTTGCGGTAGGCCTATTAGAGGAAATGTAGCTTTTCTAGGAGGTCCTCTTCATTATTTATCCGAATTAAGAAATCGTTTCATAGAAACATTAAAACTGAAACCGGGGCAAGTGATTGTACCGGAGAATGCACGGCTTTTTACGGCTATAGGTGCCGCTATGGCATCCGTTCAGAATAAAGCTATAGATTCGGAATGTTTGCGTATGAATACTACTAAATTTACCATTACAAAAGTCCGTGAAATAAACGGTTTACATCCTTTGTTTTCAGATACACAACAAATGAACGACTTTTTGGACAGACACTCTCAATGTAAAGTAAAAAAGAAAGACATTCTTACAGGCAATGAAAAATGTTTTTTAGGTCTCGATTCCGGTTCAACTACCACAAAAGCTGTTCTTATTGATGAAGATGAGCAATTGGTCAAGTCGTACTACGTTTCTAACGGTGGAAATCCTTTGAAACAAGCCGTACAAATATTACAAAATATTTATAATGAGCTGCCGGGTATTAATATTATTAACTCGGCTGTAACAGGCTATGGAGAATATTTAATAAAAGCCGCTTTAAAGATAGATACAAGTGAAATAGAAACTGTTGCGCATTTCAAGGCTGCACAATTTTTTCTCCCGGGTGTGGATTGCATAATAGATATCGGTGGTCAGGATATGAAGTGCATAAAAACAAAAGACGGTATTATTGATAATATAATGTTAAATGAAGCCTGCTCCTCCGGTTGCGGTTCCTTTTTGGAAACTTTCGCTCAATCATTAGGTATGGATATAAAAAGTTTTGCCGCCGCTGCTTTGCGTTCAAAAGCACCTGTAGATTTAGGTACTCGTTGTACGGTTTTTATGAACTCCAAAGTCAAGCAAGCTCTTAAAGAAGGTGTAGCACCTGAGGATATATCCGCAGGATTATCATATTCGGTAATAAAAAACGCGTTACAAAAAGTGATTAAAATGAAAAGTACCGACGATTTAGGTGAAAAAATTATTGTACAAGGTGGTACATTTAATAATAATGCGGTCTTAAGAGCTTTTGAAATCATATCCGGGAAAAATGTAACCCGTCCGGAAACGGCCGCAGTTATGGGTGCTTTCGGAGCTGCGTTGATTGCCAAACAAAGGTATGTTGAAGGGCAATCAACCGGGTTGATAGGAAAAAGCGAATTGAAGGATTTTTCATTCAAAACACAAACACAACGGTGCAAACACTGTGGTAACCACTGTTTACTTACAGTCAATATATTTTCTGACGGGAGAGAGTATATATCCGGAAACAGATGTGAGAAAGGTTTAAGAACACCTATCGATCAAAAAAAGCCGCCTAATTTGTATGAATATCGTTATAAGAGATTTTTTCAAGCGCCTTTGGATGAAAAAGAATTTAAAAGGGGAAAGGTTGGGATACCTCGTGGTCTGAATATATATGAAAATTATCCTTTCTGGCACGCGTTTTTCACAGAACTGGGATTTAAAACGATTTTATCTTCCGTATCGTCAAAAAAGATTTATGAGAAGGGTTTGGAAACCATTCCGGCCGAAACCGTTTGTTATCCGGCTAAGCTGATGCACGGCCACATTGCGGATCTGATTGATAAAAAATGTGATATAATTTTTTATCCTTGTATTCCATATGAAGAAAAAGAACAAAAAGATGCTGATAATTGTTACAACTGTCCTATAGTAACCTCATATGCACAAGTAATTAAAAATAATACGGATTTTTCGTCCGAAACAATATTCATGTGTCCTTACTTGCCTTATCATAACACAGCCTTGCTTATTGAAAGCTTATCAAAAGAGTTTAAACCTTTTGGTATATCGAAAAAGGAAATAAAGCAAGCTGTTCAATCCGGACGAAGAGAAATGAAATCCGCTAAATCCGATATAAGGAAAAAAGGTGAAGAGGTTATTGAATATCTACAAAGAACAGGTGGAAAAGGCATAATATTATCAGGTCGTCCCTATCATATAGACCCGGAAATAAATCATGGACTCGATAAGCTAATTACAGGTATGGGGCTGGCTGTTTTAACCGAAGACTCGGTGGCTCATCTTGCTAAAGTCGAAAGACCTTTGAGAGTTTTAGATCAGTGGACATATCACTCCAGGTTGTATGCCTCGGCTGAGTATACAGGTCAAAACACATTTTTGGAGTTGGTTCAGCTTACTTCATTCGGATGCGGTCTGGATTCTGTTACAGCTGACCAAGCGTCGGAGATATTAGGTAAATACGGTAAAAATCTGACACTTATTAAGATAGACGAAGGCTCTAATTTAGGAGCAGTCAGAATCAGGTTACGTTCATTAAAAGCAACCATGGATCAGAAAGAATATAAAGACATTACACCTGCTATTAAAAAAATACCTTACAAAAAAGTTGAGTTTACAAAACAGATGAAAAAGTCTCATGTTATTTTAGCACCGCAAATGTCATCGATTCATTTTAATTTGCTGCAGGAAGCTTTTAAGAGCTCCGGTTATGATATGGATGTGTTGCCTGCTGAAAATCCGGCGATTGTTGAAGAGGGTTTAAAATATGTTAATAATGATTCCTGCTATCCGTCAATCATAATAGTGGGACAAATTATAAGTGCTATAAAATCCGGTAAGTATGATTTGCATAATGTATCGGTAATTATAACTCAAACCGGCGGTGGCTGCAGAGCGTCCAATTATATTTCATTTATACGAAAAGCATTACAAGACATCGGTCTGCCACATATACCGGTTATATCTTTAAATGCATCTGGGCTGGAAACACATTCCGGTTTTGTAATCACTCCCATATTAGCACATAAATCCATGCTTTCATTAGTATATGGTGATTTGTTTATGAAGATGCTACACGGGTCGCGGCCTTTTGAAAAAGTAAAAGGTTCAACCCACATCCTATATGAAAAGTGGAGTAAAAAGGCCTTGCAAAATATTCGCAGCGGAAATTTGACGGTCTTTAACTCTAATATAAAAGCAATTGTAAACGATTTTGACAATTTGGATGTGACAGGTGAAATAAAGCCGAAAGTCGGTGTAACCGGTGAAATATTTGCAAAGTACCATCCCTTGTCAAATAATAATCTTATTGAGTTTTTAGAAAGAGAAGGTGCCGAAGTGTTCGTACCCGGTATATTTGATTTTTTATCTTATTGTGCATATAATCCTAAAATTAAATATAATAATCTTATGTGTACCTTAAAGAAAAAAGTAACCTCGGAATTAATGCTTAATTTAATGGAAATTTACGATAGAAAAATGAGAAACGGTATAAAAAACAGTAAACGATTCATGCCCACCGGAAAGATTAGTGAAAAGGCCGAATTCGCCGAAGAATTCATGTCTTTAGGTCATCAGACGGGAGAAGGCTGGCTCATTCCGGGTGAAATAGCCGAAATGTTGAGCTTAGGTGTCGAAAATATAATATGTGCGCAGCCCTTTGCTTGTTTGCCCAATCATATATCCGGAAAAGCTACTTTTAAAGTGATAAAACAAAAATTTCCCAATGCTAATTTGGTAGCGATAGATTATGACCCGGGTGCAAGTGAAGTCAATCAATTGAATCGTATTCACCTGATGTTGGGAAATGCAAAAAAAAATTTAACCCGAAATTGAATGGGAAAAAAATGTTGCTATAGAGTTGTCATATGATATAATGGGTAAAAATCCGAAAGGATTTACTACTTTATAAGTGGATTTTGGAGGTATATCAAATGGATTTTGAGTATTTGGAACAGCCTTGTAGGAATTATTGCTTTTTTAAAGGAATCCTGCTGAATGACCCGAAAGACGGGAAAGAGAAAGTTGTTTTGTCCAGCTTTGTTGCAGGTGGAACAGGTGAAATAGTTTTTATTGATCCTGAAACCGGTGAGGGCGAAACACTGGTAATCCCCGGAGATAACGGGGCTTGGGCTCTTTACAATTACAAAGACGAAAAGCTCTTGGTTGGAACATGCGGAACATACGGTTATCTGCATTGTCTGGAACTGGCAAACAGGGAGTGGAAGCCTTCACTGAGAGTTGACGGTATTTCATATATTTGGGATCTTGATTTGGGATCGGACGGGAAAGTTTACGGAGGGACATATCCCGGATGCGTTTTACTTCAATATGATCCGGATCTTCATACGTTAACAAATTTAGGGCCGATGACTAAAGACGAAGGAAACTTATACAGCAGACTTGTTTTTGCTCCTGTACCGGGGAAAGTATATGTAAATTGCGGTATGTCGTCAACATGTATAGGTGTATACGATATAAAAAATAATGAAATGTCCACAGTGATGGAAGGTTGCAGCATACAAAAAGCCACAAAAGATTATTTATATCTGAATACGCCAAAAGGAAGCGTTTTGGTGGATCCTGTGACATTCGAAGAAATTAATAACGACACTTACCAAAAGGAAGTGACAGAAAAGGATAGTAGACTGCCGACACCTTCGGGACATGTAATGACTTTGAAAAACGGAAACAAGATAGGTGTTTGCGGACAAAGGTATTTTATATTGAAACCCGATTCAAAGGAACCGGAATTTAATAAAATACCGGGTAATCCACCTCCTACGGAGATTTTCGCAATGACTTGCGATGATAACGGAATATTATGGGGAACTACAGGTTTAGGTCAAACTATGTTCAGCTATGATCCTGTAACGGGACAATACTGGAATTCAGATATAGTGACCGAACGTGGAGGTGAGGTTTACGGAATAGTGTCATATGAAGGTAAAATATACATGACTTCCTATGCAGGAGGGGACCACATGATTTATGATCCTTCAAAGGAATGGAATCAATATGAAAATGTTAATCCCTATACTTTGGACAGGATTGGGCCTTCGTATATACGTCCTCAAGCCAGGTCATTCTTGGGACCGGATAACAATGTATGGACCGGTTGGATTGCAGCTTACGGTTCTTACGGTTGTGCAATATCTGAAATTAATACAAAAACCAACGGAGTCAGAAACTTTACAGACTTGGTTCCCGGGCAGGGAATAGGTTCCATAGCGGGAGATTCACAAAATATTTTCTTTACCACAAACGGTTCCGGTAACGGCTTAAAAACCAAGGCTGAAGAATTTTATCTGGTTAAAATGAATAAGAACGGTGAAATCTTAAATAAGATTAAATTTCCTTTGGGAGTACATCTCTCGTGTGTTTATTTTATAAATGGAAAAGTCTTTTTATACACTATGGACGGACGGGAAAGCAAACTGTATATTTATGATGCAGACACAATGCAAGAGAAAGAAGCGGTTTGTTTGAACTATATGGTACAAAGAATAATAGATATGAAAGATGGTAACTTATTATATAATGTACGTAAAAGAGTCGATGACAAACCTGCACATGCACTTTTGGTTATAAATCCGGCCAACATGGAAATTATAAAAGAAATAATTCTACCCGGTCACACATCTTCTTTTTGTCATAACGATAAAGACGATTATATATACTTTGCACATAGAAGCAAACTGTATCGCGTAAAATATCAATAGATTTTAAGCTTGAATAAAGAAGGCTGTTACACTTTTATAGTGAGCAGCCTCTTTTTTATATTAAACTTAATTCTGTCGGAATATCTTATCCGGGTGTATTTTTACTATCTAAAAATATGTCTCGAGTAAGCTTGTATTCGCGAGCCGATTTATATAATTCATTTAAAAATTCCGGTACATAATCATATTGAACTAGGTAAGAAAAAGCTTCGTATATGCTGTTTTCAAAGCTTTCGTTTTTAACGTCATGAAAGTCCTCGTTTTGAAGATGAACCAAAGGGCATACAGAGAAAGCTCTCGGATCTTTTATCACTTCTATTTCATTGTTCGTATTTATTATAGGTAGATAAGGAAAAATTCTGCATGCTAAAGGTCTATATTTGCGTTTACATTCACCTTGACAGACAACAAGGTATGTATTTAATTGGTTATCTACGTGTAAAGGAGTTAACGAAAAGATTTCCGAATGTTTTTGGGATTTAAAAATATTCTCTTCTCCCGGAAACAAAAGCATACCCGATGTAGAATCTCCTTGGCAACACGCATTATTACACAACAAACCGCAATCACCTGCAAGGGGGGTATTTCTACCGATAATTTTATAAGCTTTTTTATAAATTTTTATCCAATCTTCATTTTTCATATTAATTTCCAGTATTCCTTTAAATTTATTGTCTTTTATTAATACCGATATTTATAATTGCTTTAGGTACAAGCGCGTATTGCATTATATCAAATATCAAACGTCATAGCAAATATACATTTAGTTATAATTAATAAACCTTATTTAAACCTTAATTGAAGAATAAAAAATGATAAGTGACTTATTTCGACAAATTCAAATATATGTTTGAAATCTGTTATATTTAGAGGGTATAATATTGTTAGATATTTTATGGAGGTAATAGATTATGTCAGAAATAACTTTTGAAATTATCAAACGTATAGGAATATTATCCGAATCTTCAAAAGGATGGACAAAAGAAGTTAATTTTATCAGTTGGAATAAAAGAGACCCTAAGTATGATATAAGAGAATGGGCCCCGGATCATGAAAAGGCCGGAAAAGGTATTACTTTAAATCAAGAGGAATGGGATAATCTGAAAAAAATATTAAATGAATAAAAATATGTGAAAAATTTATAACACCGGTTACTTAGGAATAAGATATCAATGGAAAATACACATTTATCATTTAGAGCTCATATAATATATAGAGGTGGAGCGTTATGATAATTGTATTTTGTATAGTGTTGGTATTTATTGTAATTGTAACAGTCTTTATGTTTCATGAGTTATTTGTCGTTAAAAAGAACCATGAAAAAAGAGAACTTATTCAGATTACCATATCCCGGTGGGATGATGACCTTTTAGAAAATTTCATACGACATACTATGAAATTTAACAAGTACATTGATATTAAAATTAATGTTACGACAAAAGAAGACAATGAGCGGTTTTTACATTTACTACATGAAAAATACAATGTAAATATTGTAGATTAAGTAAATGAACCTCGAAAGTTTAAAAACTGTGGTATAAATAATACAAGGTTTTTTTCAGGTATGGTATAATTGACTATATGCTTGAAAAAAGGAGTTTTTTGTGGAAAATTTCATTGAAATGACAGGTGATGTGGTTGATATTATTTATAAGAATGAGTCCAACGGATATACCGTTTGTGTTTTAAAGACAACCGACAAGGAAGTGACTGCAGTGGGAAATATTCCGTACATTAATGCGGGTGATAAGCTTAAACTTTCCGGTAATTGGGTGTTACACAAAGATTACGGTAATCAATTCAAGGTGACTTATTTTGAAAAATGTGAACCTGACACCTGTGAAAGTATTGAAAGAAGTTTGGCTTCAGGTTTAATTAAGGGTATAGGACCTATAACTGCAAAGAAAATTGTTGAAAGATTCGGTATAGATACTTTACAAATTATAGAAAGCCATCCGGACAAGCTATCTGATATAAAAGGTATATCGTTAAGTAAAGCTAAAGAAATAGGGAATTCGTATAAAGAAAAAGCCGAAGCTCAAAGGGTGATTATAGCATTCCAAGAATACGGAATTACACCCGGATATGCCATGAAAATTTACAGCGTGTTCGGTAACGAATCTATTAAACGTTTGAAAGAGAACCCGTACTGTCTTACCGACGAGGTGTTCGGAATTGGATTTAAAACTGCCGATGCAATAGCAATGAAATTAGGTATGGATATGTCATCGGACAGTCGAGTCGCAGCAGGAATAAAATATATCCTGTCAAAGGCCGCATCATCAGGACATACTTACTTACCGGAACAATACTTGGTGGAAAAAGCTTCGGAATTGTTAGGAGTTATGCAGGATCAAACAGAGTATTTGTTATCCGGTTTGGCTATGGATATGCATATTACAGTTGAGCATAGCGACGAAGGGAGGAAGGTCTATTTAACAGCATTTTATATCGCTGAAAAAAATGCCGCCATAAAATTGTTGGATCTGTCACGAACTCAATACCGATATAAACAAAAAGAACTTGACGAACGTATTGTAAAACTCGAAAAAAAGAATAAGATACAACTTGATGATTTACAAAAAGAAGCAGTGAAACAAGCTGTAACAAACGGCGTAACAGTTATCACAGGAGGTCCGGGTACCGGTAAAACGACCATTATAAACACAATAATATGTCTTTTGAAAGATGAAGGAAAAGAAATCAGTCTGACAGCTCCTACCGGTCGTGCGGCTAAAAGGATGACACAAGCAACAGGATACGAAGCTAAGACCATACACAGATTGTTGGAAATAGGTTATATGGAAAATGACGATTCGGCTGCAATTTTTACCCGAGATGAAAATAATCCGCTTAATGTAAGCGCCGTTATTATTGATGAGATGTCTATGGTTGATATTTTATTGTTTAATAATTTGTTAAAAGCCGTACCTTTAGGTACACGCCTTATAATGGTAGGTGATGCCAATCAATTACCCTCGGTTGGACCCGGAAATGTTCTAAGAGATATAATAACCGGTGGCGTCATTAATACTGTA
The DNA here is from genome assembly GCA_964547525.1 of uncultured Clostridiaceae bacterium. Lineage (GTDB taxonomy): Bacteria > Bacillota > Clostridia > JAAYHZ01 > JAAYHZ01 > CAZJOD01. The sequence goes on along the minus strand of CAZJOD010000038.1, from coordinate 117 downwards.
AAACTTAATAGAATTTACCGTCAAAATGAAAACAGCATGATTACAGTTAACGCACATAACATAAACAATGGTATATTGCCGGATCTCGATAATAAAAGTAATGATTTTTTCTTTATC
>CAZJOD010000037.1:0-26556 GCA_964547525.1 uncultured Clostridiaceae bacterium | reverse complement strand
GGGGGTATACATTATAACCGTGGTCGGTATAATAATCTCCAAGGCCTGCTTTTTCCAACTCATGAACGGGTACACCACGTATCAATTGTCCTACGATCGTACCAACAATTTCTAAATGTGCCAATTCTTCGGTTCCAATGTCGTTAAGTATACCGGAAACCTCTTTTCTTGGCATACAGAATTTTTGGCTCAAATACCTTAATGATGCAGCCAGCTCACCGTCCGGACCACCATATTGGCTTATAATATATTTTGCCAGCTTGGGATTTGAGTTTTTAATTTTAACCGGGTATTGGAGCTTCCTGTCATAATACCACATATCTTCAACCTCCTTGTCTTTCCCATGGCCATGGACTACCGACCCATTGCCAATAATTTTCATCCTCGGCATAAGTAATAGTTAAAGGTCCGTATAAATCTTCATAACGTTTCCTCATGGCTTTCGCTTGTTCGTTATACTTCCGGTAGACAGCCAATGCTTCTTTGTCACACGGATGTGTGTCCAAAAATAAGACCAAATCATACAAATAAACATCTATAGCCTGTATATCTTTTAACATGGCTTCTTGCTTACTATCCATGAATATCACCTCCATAATAACCGGTAGGACCGCACATATATGGTTTTTTATCAGTGGGGTATGGATGGTGCAGTTCCGGGAATGCCGTTCCGTTTTTAAGTGAGTCTTCCACGCTATATGTTGTTTTAAACTTTTGGTAAGGAACATATGCAAATGCCAATCTAGGATTTTTAGGCATGAAATCGATATCAGGACATTTCATAGCCGGCATTTTATCTTGTATAGGGCTAACTTTATCGGTAACCGGGCTGATATTATCAGGGATTATTTTATCAGCTGCCGGAGATACATTAGCTGTTATAGGACTAACATTTGCAGTCGGGCTTACATTAGGTGCTGTAGGACTAACATTAGCCGTAGGAGCGACGTTGGCAGTCGGGCTTACATTGGATGCAGTGGGACTAACATTAGCCGTAGGAGCGACGTTGGCAGTAGGACTGACATTAGGTACTGCGGGGCGAACGTTAGCCGTAGGAGCGACGTTAGTAGTCGGACTTACATTAGGTGCCGTAGGGCGAATATTAACCGCCGGAGCGACATTGGTTGTAGTCGGACTTACATTGGGTGTTGTGGGACGAACATTAGCTGTAGGACTGATGTTGGTTGTTTCAGGGCTCACATTGTTTATGTTAGTATACGGACTGATATTGTTACGTCTGATGATACTTTCTACAATGTTTTCTGAATTGTTCATTCAATTTTTACCTCCATTTCATACTGGTAATGAGTATGTTTTTCATACTCTATGTAAATTTAATGCCATGTAAGCGCATCCGGCTTTTTATATTAACATAATATGCATAGTGAGTTTAAAAAGTGTTGATTATTATCTTTGATGTTAAAATTCGGTTTAAAGCTATTATTTTGTATGATATAATAAATAAAAAAAAGCAGGATTAACATGAATAAAGTATTTATGATAGCTTATCAGTATCCCCCGATGGGTGGGCCGGGAGTTCAAAGAACCCTAAAATTTACTAAATATTTAAAAGATTTTGATTGGGAGCCGGTTGTTTTCACAAGAGACAGTGCCGGTTTTATCTGTGATGATACATTGATTCAGGATATACCCGAAAATATGTATATTATTAGAGGCAAAGCGTATGATTTCGAGGACTTAACCGGAATATTAAAAAAACCCGGTAAATTTCTATCTAGAAAGATACTTATACCCGATGGTGCCGCTGTTTGGAAATGTATGAACCGTCCTGCGGCTTTTAAATATGTTAGCGAGCAAAAACCGGATATAATTTATTCTACGTCCTATCCTTACAGTGATCATCTTTTAGCGTTAGGATTAAAGAAGAAATATCCTAAAATACCATGGGTAGCAGATTTTAGAGATGAGTGGATGAACAATCCGTATTTATTGGACAAACCGTATAACACTTTAAGGATGAGAATAGAAAGTAAAATGGAGCGAGAAACCATATCAAATGCTGATGCCGTTATCGCAAATACTCCGGTGATGATGAAAAATTTTATAAGATCTTATGGCGAGTTTGAATACAAGTTTTCTTGTATTCCTAACGGGTTCGATAAGGATGATTTCAACGAATATAAGGTCAGTGCAGATAAAGCTTGTAATGAAAAAATGACATTCACATATACGGGTATGTTATACGGCAGAAGGAAACCGGATTTATTTTTAGATTGTATCAGAACTCTGATAGATACCGGTATTATTGATAAGGATAAGATAAAAGTAAAATTTATCGGTAAATTTACGCCCGGTTATTTTAATGGATTATGTGAACGGTTCAATCTGCAGGATATAATTTCGGTTTCGGATTATCTTCCTCATAAGGAATCTATTAAGCAGCTTCTTATGTCCGATGTGCTACTGTTGATCGAAGGAGCCGGACCGGGAGGTGAGGCTTTTTACACCGGTAAACTATTTGAATACATGAATGCTAAAAAACCCATTGTGGCAATAATTCCTGAGAAAGGGGTCGCAGCGGACCTAATTAAACAGTCCGGGACAGGCTATGTCGCCGACTGTGATAATAGGGAGCAAATTTTGCATCTGTTAACAAATATATATAAGTTATGGTATAATAATAGCTTGGTTTATGAACCTGATTATTCTGTCATTAATAAGTTTGAAAGAAAAAATTTAACAAAGCAATTGGTTGATATCTTTAATAATTGTATGGAGGTTTTAAATGAAAATAGTTGATCAAAAAGGTAAATTATTCGGGTTAATAAATATAATTGATTTGGCGATTTTATTGGCAGTAGCAGTGTTGGTTACAGGTATTATCATTAAGACCGGTTCAACTGAAAAAGAAACGGGAAAAGTATCCAAGGAATTTATAGCAACTGTCATATGTAGAAATGTAGAGGGAAAAGTTGCGGAAAATCTCAAACCGGGAGATCAGGTTGTATATGGAAATGTATATGTCAACGGATATATTGTTTCAGCTGAAAAATTTCCGGCAAAACAAACAGTTGTATTAGATGACGGAACGGTTAAAGAAGTAATCGTACCTAACCTTAGTGATGTGATAGTGGAAATGAAGATATTGTACGATGGAACGGATAATTTGATTATGTTAGGAAAATATCAGGTCAACATAGGTAAAGGCTTAACTGTAAAAACAAATAGAGTGGAAGTTTTAGGGGTAGTATTGGATATTGTACAAAAGTAGGAGGAAAATATGTCTTTTACCGACGGAAGCTATATGTACGGTCTATATAAAAAAGCTATATCATATAAACAAAACAGTATCCTTGTAAATTCTTTTAAAAAGCTCGGGAATATTTTTAAATGTAGTATAGTTTATAAGTCTTTAAAGAAATTCCCCGGTGAAGAAAGAAACCTTGAAACCGGACTTGTTACATCGACAGCTAATAAAATTATTGGTACCGCCGACAAAAAATGCACGGAATTCAGACTTAATCATGAGTCGATATTTAGGTCCTCAATATTTATAACCCGGACAGAGTGTTCTAAGTTCCTTATATTACCTGTACTTTACTTTTTAATAGACTATGTACTCAGAAATATAATAATGGTAGATATGATATCATCCGTTTGGGATGAGGTTATGCTAGCCGGAGGTTTATTTTTGGGTTTGTTCAGATTTGTATTTAAATCCGAAGGCGCATATGGTAAAACCACACCTGTGGGAATTCCTATTATATTGTTTATAATGTTTTTCGTATCACTCATGTTAATAAACAGTCCGTTGACATCAATAGGTATAGAAGGAGTGCGTGCGGTCACACAATATATGTTATGGTATTTTGTAGCGATAATGTTGATAGGATCATATGCCGATGTAGAAAAGATATATACCTGGTTTTTACTTACGGGTACAGCTTTGGCTTTACATGGAATATACCAGTTTGTTACAAATGTACCTATGCCGGCAGGATGGGTTGATATGGCGGAAAAGGGTGTAAGAACAAGATCGTTTTCTATAATAGGAAGTCCTAATATTTTGGGTAGTGTCATGACTTTGTTAATACCTATGTCAACCGCATTATTCTTTGAAAGCAAGAGTTTCTTTAAAAAGAGTATGTATGCATTTGCAACCGCTGTGATGGCACTTTGTTTAGTTTTTACACAGTCGAGGGGAGCATGGATCGGTTTTGGAGTTGCCGTTTTTGTATTTTTTCTTATTTATGACAGGAAGTACATTCTACCTTTAGTATTTGCCGGTTTGTTTGTATTTTTTATGGTTCCGCAAGTATACGATCGTATAACATATATGCTTAGTCAAGAGTATATGTTAAGCAGCATGACCGGCGGCAGGCTGGTCAGATGGCAAAACGGCTTGGAGTTATTAAAGGATAACTTTTGGTTGGGAACGGGTATCGGCCGTTTTGGTGGTGCCGTAGCTATGAATCATAAAGATTTATTTCCGGACACATATTATATGGACAATTATTATTTGAAACTTGCAGTAGAAGGTGGCATATTGGCACTGATAACTTTTGTGCTTTTAATGTTATCTGTTTTGAAGCGTGGTTTTGGTGCTTTGCTGAATCAGCCGAACAAGCGATATAAATTGATGATAATAGGTATGTTGTCCGGTATGATCGGTGTTATGGCGCATAATTTTGTAGAAAATGTATTTGAGGTACCTGCAATGGTGACATACTTTTGGATAATAACTGCAATGGTTATTTATTTGGGATATAATAGAAAAGTAGAAATTAAGGAGCTGATTTGATGATTGAAGTAAACGGGATTTCTAAACGATTCAAATTGTCTGCAAAACAAAAAAGTGTTATGCAAACAAAAACATCATACAAACAAGCTGTTGACAATATCTCTTTTACAGCTGAAAAGGGTAATATTTACGGTCTTTTAGGGCCTAACGGTGCAGGCAAGACTACCACTTTAAGATGCATAGCAACTTTGCTCAAGCCTGACAGTGGAGAAATATTCGTAGACGGCTTGAATATTAACGACAATTTAAATACAGTCAGAAAAAAGATTTGTTTGTTGACAAACGAATTAAAACCGGATGAAAACCTAACCCCGGAATATACGGCTTATTATATGGCAAAATTATACGGGTTGAGTGATACCGAAACAAGCAAAATTAAAGAAGAGCTTTTTGATATTTTTGGGATCAAAGAATATGAAAACGCAAAAATTAAGAGTTTATCCACCGGTATGAAGCAAAAGCTGTCCATTGCCATAAGTTTGATACATAAACCGGGCGTTATTATATTTGACGAACCTACAAACGGTTTGGATGTAATCACAGCTCGTACTGTAACCGATTATTTAAAGAAGTTAAGAGATGAAGGCAGGACCGTCATTATTTCTACACACATAATGAATGTCGCTCAAAAATTATGCGATAAAATAGGTATCATTATGGAAGGGCGATTAGTAGCCCAAGGGTCTTTGGAAGAAATTTTAAATATGACAAAAACTAACGACTTGGACGACGCTTTCTTTTATCTGTATTCATCGCTTGGTCAAAGGGGGTAATTGAATATGGCTGCTGCAAAAATTATAATATATAAAGAACTAAAAAGGATATTCACTGATAAAAGGTTGGTATTCACCGCATTTATAATGCCCGGTATGTTGATAGCTATAATCTATTCCCTTATGGGAAGCACTTTAAATAATATGTTGCACAGAACACAACAAGAGATTCCGTATGTATATTTTATAAATACACCCCAATCATTTGAAAACGTTTTGCAAACACATAAAGAAGAGTTCGATCTTCAATACGGAGATATAAAGCCTGATAATTCAGAAATGAATGATCGGTTGTTGTCGGAAAATGTTAAGCTTTATGTTATATTTGATCCGCAATTTGATGTAAGTTTGAATAATTATCAATTGAATGGAAAACTTCCTACGATTGAATTGTATTATAATCCGGTCAATGAAGTGTCTTCCAGGGCACTTTATACAATGCAGAATATACTGGAGGAATATAAGTATACGGTTATCGGTCAAAGGTTGGGTAATCAGGAATTTGTTAATGTATATGATTCGCAGGTTTTTGAGATAAAAAATGAACAAAAAGAAGCGGGAAAAGGAATAAGTATGCTTTTACCGTTTATGATTTCTATATTTTTATTTGCCGGAGCTATGCAGACCGGTATAGATTCCGTAGCCGGAGAGAAAGAACGCGGAACGATGTCATTATTATTGCTGACACCTGTTAACAGAAGTGCGATAGCCACCGGTAAAATAATCAGTTTGGGAATTATCGCTTTAATCAGTGCATTTTCATCTTTTATAGGTATAATTATTTCACTTCCTAATGCATCATATATGTATGGTGGTTTAGTTGATCTGGAAAACCTACGGTATGGTGCCGGAGATATTTTTCAATTGGCGTTATTGTTAATTTTTTTAACCGGAATATATGTGAGTTTGATCTGTCTTTTGTCCGTAATGGCAAAAAATATTAAGGAAGCTTCCGCGTTGGTTACTCCTGTATATATAATAGTTATGATTGCGGGAATGTTAACAATGTTTACGGGTAACGGGGAACCCGCTTTATATCGATATGCCATACCTGTATACGGAATGATTATGGCTATAAAATCATTATTGATTTTCGAACTGACATCTACGGCTATGTTGGTTGCTTGTCTGTCTTCTTTGGCTATAATAACGGTATTGGTTTTTGTGATAGGAAAATGTTTTACAAGTGAACGAATTATGATGAATGTGTAGTGTGGTTTTGACCAATTATTAATTTCAGTGAAAACCTATTTATCTGTGGAGGGTTGATTTGACAGAGAATACTTACATTAAAAAATATGTTATCGGGTATTATGAGACCGGATATGACAAAAAATTAAAACCTGCACAATGGTTGAATTATTTTCAAGATGCTGCAATATGGCATGGTGAGCATGTAGGCAGAGGCTTAAAGTTTTTAGATGAACACGATTTGCTCTGGGTATTAATGGAATGGGATATATGTATATTTGATCAGGCGCCTTTTGCAGATACTGTTACTGTAAAAACAAGGCAGCATTCCAGTAACGGATTATATTGTAAAAGAATCTACGAGGCAGTAAACGATGAAGGAAAAGTTATTGCCTCGGCTGAAAGTATATGGATGATGCTACAAAAAAGCAGCATGAAAATAATAAAAGTACCGGATTATATCCTATCGGCATACGGAGGTAAAGCCGATAGAAAAAGTTGGATAAAAACAAACAAATTAGATTATATACATGATTCAGACAGTATGGTTTTAACTGAAGTTAAAGTAAATATAAATGATATTGACAGTAACCACCACGTAAATAATCAAAAGTATGTAGAATGGGCCGTTCAACAGATTCCATATGAAATATTCGTTGAGTTTCCGATAAAAAGAATACGTGTAAATTATCTTAAATCAGCTCTTAACGGGTATAATCTATATTTAGAAACCCGTATAATAAAAGAAGATGAGGGATATACATTAAAACAATCTGTTAGAGACTTAGAAAATGTTATGTATTGTATTATAGAATTAAGATTATAATATATATGTGTGCCGTATTTATGTTAAATTAGTAAACAAAAACAAAGACGAAGGATTTGTTTTTGTTTACAGAAAATTCATTTACAATTAAATTAAATTAATATATATTATATGGTAAGTTTTATTAAAAAATATAATCGGGAGGGTACATGAGTATGAAAAAATATGTTTGTACAGTATGTGGATATGTATATGATCCTGTAATCGGCGATCCGGAATTTGATATTGAACCCGGAACAGCTTTTGAAGATCTGCCTGAAGATTGGGTTTGTCCGGAATGTGGAGCCGATAAAGACATGTTTGAAGAAGAAGAAGAAGAATAGACTTTAGGATATATTAATTATGTTTCTGTATTGATATAAAGCCCGGATACTCGTGATTTTTAGTCATGCAGTAAGGGCTTTTTTCATAAATTAAAAAAGTGAATGTTTAAAAACTTCATTTTTTACATTTCGGAGGTTAGCATGAAGAGTATGACACGGGATGATCTAAAGAGAATTGTCAGTGAAAATGATGTTAGATTTATAAGGTTACAGTTTACCGATATATTCGGTATACCAAAAAATGTTGCAATAACACCCAATCGGCTGGAGAAAGTTCTAAATGACAATTGCATGTTTGACGGGTCATCCATAGAAGGATTTGCGAGAATCGAAGAATCGGACATGTATTTAAAACCGGATCTTAATACATTCAATATATTACCCTGGAATTATCACGGTGGAAGCGAAGCCAGGATAATCTGTAATGTTATGAATCCCGATACTACACCCTTTGAGGGCGACCCCAGGTATGTCTTAAAAAAAATAATAAAAAAGGCGAAAAGCATGGGTTTTGACAGCTGTAATATAGGCCCTGAGTGTGAATTTTTTTTATTTTTGACAGATCAAGAAGGTAATCCTACTACAAAAACGCAAGATGATGCGGGATATTTTGATTTGGGACCGGTTGATCTTGGTGAAGATGCAAGAAGAGAAATAGTTATTGCATTGCAAGAAATGGGCTTTGAAATTGAAGCTTCCCATCATGAAGTCGCTCCCGGGCAACATGAAATTGATTTTAAATATTCGGACGCGCTTAATGCGGCGGATGCGATAGTCACTTTTAAGCTTTTGGTAAAAACAATAGCCCAAAGACACGGTTTATATGCTACTTTTATGCCTAAGCCCATATTTGGTGTCAGTGGTTCCGGAATGCATACGAATGTATCTCTTCATAAAGACGGTTCTAATGTGTTTTATAGTGCGGAGGACCGGATGAATTTAAGTGAAAGTGCGTACTTTTTTATGGGAGGAGTATTAAAGCATATGAGATCCCTCACAGCCATAACGAACCCTATTGTCAACTCATATAAAAGATTGGTGACAGGATACGAAGCTCCGGGTTATGTGGCATGGTCCGTAAGAAACAGAAGTCCATTGATTAGAGTTCCATCGGCAAGACAAAACGAGGTAAGACTTGAAATCAGATCACCGGATCCGGCATGTAATCCTTATCTTGCTATAGCTGTTATTCTGGCGGCCGGGCTTGACGGAATTGAGAATAAAATACAACCTCCGGCCCCGGTTAATTATAATATATATGAATTAAGCGATAAAAAAATGGAAGAAATGGGTATAAAGTCATTACCTTCAACTTTAAAAGAAGCTATAGAGGCTATGAAAGCGGATCATTTTGTGAAAGAAACATTAGGTGATCATATTTTTTATAAATATATTACCGCTAAAGAAGCGGAGTGGAAGGATTACAGTAGCAGAGTCACACAATGGGAATTAGATGAGTATTTAAGTAAATATTAAAGGGGACCAAAGCTTTATGAATCTTGATATCGGAGATATTGTCGAATTAAAAAAAGGCCATCCGTGCGGGGGAAAGTCGTGGAGAATAATACGTATAGGTGCCGATTTTAAATTGGTGTGTACCACATGTGGTGCGCACATTATGTTGCCTAGAACAAAACTTGAAAAGAGTATAAAAAAGGTAATGAATAAAAATGATGACACACAGGTAAAATAAAGGTGCCGACGGCAAAAACGAAAATGTTCAGGTGAATATTGATGAAACGTCCGATTATAAAAGATAGTACAACGACTTATCTTGTACAAGTTATTTTGATTTTATCGGGTGCCATGATTGTAGCTTTGTCACTTAATATTTTCGTTGTCCCTTATAAGATAGCACCCGGGGGTATTACAGGATTGGCTACAATCATTTTTCATATTTCCGGTAAGAAATTCCCTTTGGGTATAATAATGCTAATGTTAAATCTACCGCTGTTTATATTAGTTCTAAGGTTGGAAGGCAAGGTATTTATACTAAAGACATTATTTGCCACCGTATCTTTATCGATTTTTACAGATATCTCGGCACCATTTGTAAATCGTGTTATAATTCCTGCTTTAACTAAAGAAATGATGAACGATTCGGGAGATTTGCTGATCAATTGTCTGATAGGAGGTTTACTTTTAGGTATTGGTCTCGGTCTTACCGTTAAAGCCGGGTCGACAACAGGTGGTACGGATTTGGCGGCAGTTCTGTTAAAAAAATTCTTACCCCGTGTATCATTTGGCAAACTGTTATTTCTCATTGATTGCACGGTGGTGATTTTGGCAATGACTGTTTTTCAAAGTGTAAGATTGGGTCTTTATGCTATTATCACTTTAATTGCACAAACACAGGTTATAGACACAATTCAAGAAGGTGTAGATTATTCTAAAGCCATTTATATAATATCCGATCATTTTGAAAAAATATCTGAAAGAGTTATGAATGAAATGGACAGAGGAGCGACTGCTTTATATGGTACGGGTATGTATAGTGGCACCGAAAAAAGAGTTCTACTGGTGGTAGTTACCGGTAAACAGATATCGCAGGCTGTTCGCATAATAAAAGAAGTGGATTCGAGTGCGTTTGTTATAATAAATGATGTTAGAGAAATTTTGGGAGAAGGATTTAAGAATATTAATTGATTGTTTTATCGGTGTATAGTATACTTTTATTTATTGTTTAATAATAGTTCACAGCAATATAGAAAATTATTATAAAGGAGTTGTTGATATGGAAAAACAGCAATTGTCAGAATTGAAAAAAACTGCTGTAAAAATCAGAAAACATATTATTGAAGCTGTTTACAATGCCGGATCAGGTCACCCGGGTGGATCTTTATCGTGTACCGATATATTAACAACGTTATATTTTAAACATATGAACGTTGATACAAACAACCCACGCATGTCGGATAGAGACAGATTTGTATTATCTAAAGGGCATTGTGCTCCCGCATTATACGGCACATTGGCTGAGAAAGGTTTTTTCCCAAAAGAAGAAATAAAAAAATTGAGAAAAGTCGATAGCTTTTTACAGGGACATCCGAGTATGAAGGATGTACCGGGTGTAGACATGTCTACCGGGTCTTTAGGACAGGGTATTTCAGTTGCGGTAGGTATGGCTTTAGCCGGAAAGAACGACAAAAAAGACTATAGGGTTTATACGATTATAGGAGATGGAGAATGCCAGGAAGGCCAAGTATGGGAAGCTTGTATGGCTGCGGCTCATTATAAGCTGGATAATCTGACCGCATTTATAGACCATAACAAATTACAGATTGACGGAAAAATAACCGAAGTAATGTCACCGGAAAAAGTGGAAGATAAATTCAGAGCTTTCGGCTGGAACGTAATAGAAATTGACGGAAACGATATTGAGGCGATCGATAAAGCTGTAGAAGAAGCGAAGGTAACCCTAAATATGCCTACAATGGTGGTTGCCAATACGATTAAGGGTAAAGGTGTATCCTTTATGGAAGATCAATACGGCTGGCATGGAAAAGCCCCGAGCAAAGATGAACACGATAAAGCGATTGCAGAATTGGATAATGCGTTAGCGCTTTTGGGAGGTGAATGATATGGTAAAAAAGGTGGCTACCAGAGAAGCATACGGCAATGCATTAGCAGAATTTGGTAATAATCCCGATATAATTGTTTTAGATGCGGACTTATCGAAATCTACAAAAACCGACAGCTTTTTAAAAGTATATCCGGAAAGATTTTATAACATAGGTATAGCGGAAGCTAATATGATGGCTATAGCGGCAGGTTTTGCAACTTGTGGTAAAACGGTTTTTGCTAGTACCTTTGCGATTTTTGCATCTATGAGAGCTTGTGAACAAATAAGAAATTCTATATGTTATCCTGCGTTAAATGTTAAAATCGGTGCTACTCATGCGGGTATATCGGTTGGAGAAGACGGTGCTTCTCATCAAACAGTAGAAGATATGGCTATTATGAGAAGTTTACCGAACATGACGGTTATAAGCCCTTGTGACGGAATTGAAACAAGGGAAGCCGTAAAAGCGGCAATAGAATTGAAAGGCCCTGTCTACCTAAGATTAGGTAGGTTATCATTACCGGAAGTTAATGACGCGGAAAGCTACAACTTTGAACTTGGTAAAGGTGTTCAATTAAAAGACGGTTCGGATGTAACCATTATAGCAACCGGATTAATGGTTTATAAAGCTTTAGAAGCGGCGGAAATGTTAAAATCAAAAGGGATTGACGCAAGAGTTGTTAATATTCATACGGTTAAGCCGATTGATAAAGATATTATCATACGTGCGGCAAAAGAAACCAAAGCTATCGTAACAGCGGAAGAACACAGCATTATAGGCGGTTTGACCGGAGCGGTATCCGAAGTGCTGGTACAAAATTATCCTGTTCCTTTGCAAGCGGTAGCAGTCAATGATACTTTCGGTAAATCGGGAAAACCGGAAGAACTGTTTGAGATTTACGGATTGACTCCGGAAAAAATTGTTGACCAAGCTATTAATGTTTTAAAAATGAAAAAATAAATTTGAATTTCATACATCCGTACTCTATTAACATATTGATTTTTAATAGGGTACGGAGTTTTAATTTAAAGAATTTATTTTCCATATTTTAAAATTTATTATTTGGCACAAATAAACATTATTTAATATTGATCTTATTAAATAAATTTCTTGCATTTAGTAAAACCGTATTAATGACCGTATCTTCACTTAAACATTTTATCTCAGCTATTTTTTTTACTATTAACGGTATGTTACCGGAATCGTTACGTGTCCCTCTTTTCGGTTCGGGTGAAAGATAAGGGCAATCGGTTTCGGTCAACAGTCTGTCTAAAGGTACGTATTTTACCGTCTCTATTGTTTTACGGGCGTTTTTGAAAGTTACCGGACCGCCTATAGAGATATAATATCCGATATCAAGAACAGTTTTAGCAGTTTCAGGCCCCCCGGAAAAGCAGTGAAAAAGGCCTTGTACTGATAATTGTTTATATTCTTTTATTATGTCAATGCAGTCCCTTGTGGAATCTCTATTATGGATCACTATAGGTAATTTATACTTTACGGCAAGCTCCATATGTGCTCTGAAAGATTCTTGTTGAATGTCTCTAGGAGTATTTTCATAGTAATAATCCAAGCCGGTTTCGCCTATAGCTACACATTTTTCATTTGTCAGTAATTTTTCTATTACAGGCAAATCATCTTTATAGCTATGAGAATCATGAGGATGAATTCCGCAACACCCATAAAGAAAATCGTATTTCTTGGCCAGATCGATAGATTTCTGCGAAGAAACCGCATTTGTTCCCGCATTGATAACAGTATTTATATTTTTTTCTTTGAGTCCGGTTAAGACTTCATGAATATCTTTCGTAAACTTTTCATCATCATAATGTGCATGAACATCAATAAACATAATAACCTCGTATAACTTATTTTGCATTGCTTATTCTATTCAATCCGGACGTATTTGTCAAACTCGAATAATATCGTTTGGATTATAGCATTGACACCTGTATGGAAATATATATTTAAATGTTTTGTTTAAGGTGTAATTTTAGGTAATTGAACCTTGTAACTTAAGAAAATAACTTGAGAACATAAATCTTACATGATAAAATAAGCCTAAACCATAATGTAAACGGGAGGAATGAAAATGAAAAACGTACCTGTTATAAAAAATGCCATTGTTGCAGTAAGTAGGGATTGTTTTCCTTTAACACTGTCGAGAAACAGAAGAAATGCGGTGGTTGATTCGTGTAAGAAAAAAGGAATTGATATTGTCAATATAGAAAAAGTCATTGAAAATGAAAAAGATACAGTCGAGGTGTTAAAAGAATTACAACAAATGGGTGTCAACGCGTTAACGGTATACCTTGGTAACTTCGGACCCGAAGGACCGGAAACTATGTTAGCACAACGTTTTAACGGTCCGGTCATGTTTGTCGCAGCCTCCGAAGAAAATATATCCGTTCTCTCAAACGATAGAGGTGATGCTTATTGTGGTATGTTAAGTGCGTCATATAATCTAAAGCTCAGAAACACTCGGGTTTACTTACCGGAATATCCGGTAGGTACTAAAGACGAAGTTGCAGATATGATAAAAGAGTTTCAGGCTGTAGCGAGAATAATAATTGGTGTTAAAAACTTAAAAATTATTTCATACGGACCTAGACCTCAAGATTTTCTTGCATGTAACGCACCTATTCAACCTTTATATGATTTAGGGGTTGAAATAATGGAAAATTCGGAGCTTGATTTATTCGAAGCATATAATAAACATAAAGATGATACAAGAATTCCCGCATTAATAAAAGAATACGAAGAAGAACTGGAAGGAAGAACAGTTTATCCGGATTTGGCGGTTAAGTTGGCACAATATGAGTTGACTCTCATCGATCTGATGGAAGCTAACAAAGGTGCATGTGAACATGTTGTATTTGCAAATAAATGCTGGCCTGCATTTCAAACACAGTTTCATTTCGTTCCTTGTTACATAAACGGAAGGTTTGCAAGCCGTGGGATACCAATATCTTGTGAAACCGATATTTACGGAGCGTTAAGTGAATATATGCTTGTTTGTGCAAGCATGATACCACCCACACTTTTGGATATAAATAATACCGTCCCTGCGGATATGTATCAAAAATATATTAAAGGTACCTATGATTATGCGGCAAATGAATTGTTCATGGGTTTCCACTGCGGAAACACACCGGCATGTTTTGTTAATAAACCTGTCATGAGCTACCAATTAATAATGCATCGTTTATTGGAAGGAGATAAAGAACCTTATATGTCAAGAGGTTGTTTGGACGGTTCTTTAAAAGAAGGTCCCGTAACATTGTTCAGATTACAGTCGTCATCGGATTGCAAACTAAAAAGTTATGCGGCCCATGGTGAAATATTAGGTGTGGATCCATGTTCTTTTGGTGGTATAGGAATAATAGGTGTTAAAGAGATGCACCGTTTTTACAGACATGTATTATTGGAAAAACAATTTCCACATCATTCGGCGGTGGGATTTGCACATATAGGTAAAACTTTGTTCGACGCGGTAAAATTACTGGGAATAACAGATATTTCATATAATCAACCTAAATGGGAGCGTTATCCTACCGAAAATCCTTTTGCTTAAAAAAATATCAAAAAAAGAGGCTGCTCACTATATATTTTAAATTTAGTGCAACAGCCCTTTTCTTTATTATGTTGTTTACAAATTATGATATATCAGTTTATCTGTAAAAATCGTGGTCTCCTATGGTCATAATATAATTTCTGTTATTAACTATCCAAAAGCTTGTAGACTTAACCGGGTTTAAAAAGAATAATGTATTTTTATCGACATTATAACCGTTTAAAACCATTTTTGCTATTGAGTAGTATTGTGCGGGAGGTGTTTTATATATAGTTCCGTTCATTACAGGTGTAAATTGTTTGTGTTGAAAAATTACGTCTTTAACGGTGTTCGGAAATAAAGGTGATGCGACTCTGTTCATGACTACCGCTCCCACCGCCAATTGACCGTGTAACGGTTGATCTTCCGATTCGGAATATATAACACGAGCGAGCCAATATACATCCTCATCGGTATACTTTCGGGTTAATTCGGATGATTTGTTATTGATCAAATGAACGGTTTTAGAGGTACCGTCCCACTCAACACTTATATTATGATTCTCCGCTATGAATCTTAGAGGAACATAAATTCTCCCGTTAATATTCTTCGCCGGAACATCAATTGATTTATATGCACCATTAATATAGACGTTTTTGGAATTGGATTTGAATAAAAAAGCTTTTTGATTGAATATAACCACCGCACATTGTTCCGTAGGCAACCAATCTACTTCAGCGCCTAGCATTTCACTGACAAAACGTATCGGAACCAAGGTTCGTCCGTCCTGAATAAATCCTGCGGATGAGTTGACAGGTTGATTGTTAACCGTTATTTTTACCGCATTGTCATTTTGACCTATGATCAAAGAAGAACCGGCCTTAATGACCGAGGAGTTTAGATTATTAGCATTTATTAAATAATCAACTGTCACACCGAATTGCTTGGACAGTTTGTATAAACTGTCACCTTCTTTTACGGTATAATACCGAAACGGACTTGCACTTACACCGGATGTAAAAAGTAGTGTAAACACTAATGACATAAGCAATATGTACTTTTTTTTCATTTTTGTTCACCTATAAATATAATTGTTTATAACATTATAATATACCGGTACATTCCTTTCAAGGTGTAATAAATGGTAATGCTCCTACATGCAATTTTTCTAAATTTAGACGTGAAACCGGTTTATTATTTTTATCGTTAAATCATTTTTAGACTAAATGAAAACTTTGGTTGAAGATTATTATGATATGCTATAATGTATTAAAAAACTTGTTGAGAGGTTTTATGTCAAAAAATAGAAGGATTTGGAAAACCACAGGTATTCTCCTAACGTTTTTTCTATCCGGCATGATGAATACCGTTTTAGCTCCTGTAATTCCTTTGATGAAAACAAGGTTAAACGTTTCATTGGTAGGGTTAGGTCTTGCTGCAACAATCGTCTCCGGTGCACGATTAATAGCTGTTATTCCGGCGGGTATTATAGCCGACAACAGATCACGGGCAAATGTTTTAAGGCTTGGTACGACTGCAATTTTGTTAGGTGCGGCAATAATAGGATTTGTGCCGTATGGGATTACTTTTTATTTATGTATGATTCTATTCGGTATAGGTCACGCGTTTATGGATGGTGCGGCTAACGGTATGATGATAGATTTGTATCCGGAAAAACCGGGAGGTGTTTTAAATCTCTTACATATGTCTTTTGGTGCCGGGGGAATGATAGGACCTCTTGTATACGGTTTATTAATTCAAAAATATGATAATTGGAAATTTCCGTTTTTATTTATTGCTTTTGTTGGAATTTTTGTTTTGGCGGTTATTATGATCTTAAAATTTGATCAGATACATACAGTTAAGAACAAGTCGGCTGCTGTTCGTAAGCGAGGTATTGACGGCATTATAATTTATTTATGTTTTATGATGCTTATTATGGTCGGTAGTACAAATGCATTTAAAACATGGATAAATACATTTATGGAATATAAGTTTGCGGTAACTTCATTGGTGGCTTCGTCGGTATTGGCATTCTCTAACGGTGGAGTGATGCTAGGCCGGTTCATATGCAGTATTATTTCAGAAAAAGCCGGATATGACAGAATTTTAATAATAGGCATGTGTGGAACTTGTGTGGCGGGTTTTATAACCCTTTTTGCACGCAATCCCATTGTCAGCATGGTAGCGTTTATTTTTGCAGGAATGTTTATGTCACCGTTTTTTCCAATAACAATTGCGTTAGCCGGTAAAATGTATCCGAATAAAAAAGGAATGCTTGCAGGCCTTTTTACCGCCTTTGCAAGTTCGGGCAGCATGTTGTTTCCCGTATTCTGCGGATATGTGGCGGATATTACATCCGACATAAAAAAAGGGTTGTTAATTCTTCCTTTAGTTCCAATCATACCAATTAGCATTTTTTTAGTGTGGGCGAGAAAACATCTGTCAGGAAAAAATAATGTTGAAGCAATGTGAGTATATTATGGAATTAAGTAAAATTATGCTTGAATATATTATTATATGGTATAATTGCTCTATAGTGTGTTAAAGCAAACCGAGGTATGTTTATAATATTATAATAGCAATATTTATAGGACTTATGATGAAAGTTATATTTGCTTCAAGGAGTGTAAACAATGAAAAGAGTATTATTTTTAGTTTTGACAATAATTCTCACTTTAACCGGATGGGGCAAAAATGAATCCACCGGGGTTGCGGAAGTGATAAAAAATTCGATACCGGGTAATTTTAAAGTCGAGAATTCTGTAAATAAAAAGGATGAAGTAAGTATAAACGATATTTTAATCAGATACGGCCTTTCCGGAAAAGATATAAATAAACCGTATTACGGATATGAATGTGATGCCGTTTCGAAACTCGGTTCAATAGGTATAGAAGTAATATCTTTTTATGATGATGAAGAAGCCCAAAAATCAATAGAATACTTTAGTGATGGATACTCAAAGCATTTAGCCGGTGTATCGGGTTTGGTTTTAGGCAGAAATTTTAATGTAAAAAAAGAGGATATATACATAACTGAAATACCCTGTAAATTATTGAAGTATTCAATTGACGGTGAAGACTTGTTGACAGTCGCATTAACACAATACAACTATCTAATTGTTTTATCCTACCCCCTATCAATGTCAACTGACGCCGAAACGATAATTATTGCATTAAGCAAAGCGTTAGGTCAAGTTTCGGTTCAAGATGCGAAAAACACCGGCAGAACATATATGGAAGTCCTTTATACCCCCTCATGTTTTTCTGATCAAAGCGATACGGTAACAATTAAAGTGACTGTATTTAATCCGGATAATTATAAGGGGAAAAAACCGCTGGAAAAGTTTATTTTACTAAATACCAAAACCAATAAACAAATAGATACTAAGCTATTTGGTACAGGATCAGCCGAGTTTTCAATATTTATGCCCGATCCTGAAGAGAGTAAGTATTATTATACTATAATATGTGGTGATTATATTAAAGATATTGAAATTCCGGTTTTGGTAACCGGAATAGAAACCGAATACAATAAACTCAACGATATACTATACAAGGGTGTAGTATCAGACGGCTATCAAACAATAAAAATAAAATTACACCTTTCAGGAATGAATAACGGTACTTTAGAAATATTACAGCCTGAAATCGGAAAAATTAAAAGCCGCAATTTTTTACAGAATAAAAAAATACGAAACCCTGGTGATACAATCGAGTTAGAATATTTTCCGCCGAAATACATAGATGGGGAGCTGGAAAATGAGACTATTTCGGGCACAAGTATATATTACAAAAGTGTTCACTTGGAATTTAAATATTCTCCTGATAACGGAGTGCCTGTAAATTTGACCATTGATTTAAAAGTTTATAAACCACCTGTAATAATCATGGCATCCACTGATAAAGATTTGCGGGAAACCGACCCGCTTGCCGATTACTTAAAAAGTAAGAATTTCGCTGTATATCAATATAATGACGAAGGTTTTAATGATCCTTTTGAAATAACCGGCGAAAAAACAGCGGCTTATTTACAAACCATTATAGACCAATGGAATCATATGGGTATAAAAATGTCGGCAACCGATGTTATTGCATATGGTGTATCAGGTGTTACAGTTAGAAATTATATTAATACATCGGCACTTTACCGTAATAACGTTCGTAAATTAATATTAGTAGCCGTCCCTAATCACGGTTTTAATGAGAATCAACTCAATACCAAAAGATGGGACGGAATGAACACTACTTTGAAAAAGCAACTTGAAAAGGGTAGTGACTTTTTAAATAAACTTAATAGCGGTGAGTATTATGCAGGTCATATCAATGCTATGATTCAATATGCCAACTTGTCGGCTTACTCAGGGAAACCCTTTTTTATGGAAGGAGACGGGGTTGTGTCATTAGAATCAGCTTACATGAACGGAGTTGAGCATAAAACATATTGGCAATTAGCTCACTCGGAGGACCTGGCCGGTTCTGTTTCGGCGATCTTAAAAACCGAAGAAGTGCATTCGGATATTCTTATGTACTTATCTCAAGACATTACACCGGGTCGACTTCGCCATATGAAGGTTTTAGTATCAAAAGTTTCCGGAACAGTAACAGTAAGCGGACCTACCGATACAAGCGGAATAAATTTGGATTCACCGAATATTAAACTTCCATATATAATAGATAATGACAACTCGATCAATACATATGAAGGGAAAGCTATAGTACAGATATACCTTGATTCGTTATTAGTAAGTGAAGTGTTTTTGGATGAATATTCTTCCTTTACACCCGGCGGTTATTGTGACGGTATTATATACGGACATATAAAAAAAGGAAATGTGTATGTTAAAAATACCGGAAAATCAATTCGTAATGTTATATTTTTTACATGTAGTGCGGGTAGTCATAAAATTTCATTACAAAATTCATCTTGCCTGGTATATACCGAAGTGGAACCTAAAATAGCATGTCTGTCAGGAGAAGCTTTTATTTCATTACATGAACAAGACATTACCACCGAAATAATATCGGTTAAGAATAAAAGCATATTAAATATAAAAACCGGTTTAACCGAACCATTAAATGACGACACCTTTAACAAACAGACATTTTATAAAAGAAGCCCGGGAAACCAATTGGACATATGGAAATTTTATTTTGTCGACACATTTCAAGAATTTAAAACTCAAATTGTAAACACCGGAGATATTGGTAGTATGTTTAGACATAATAGAAGACTATTAACTCCGGTTATAATTATAGTATTAGCCGTCGCCCTGTTTTTTGCAGCAATATCAAATAGAAAAATTCGTATCGGAGTGGTTTTAATAATTATTGTAATATCAGCTATGGTTTTTTTGCCGAAAATTCTATAAAAGTTAAAATGATTTAGACGATATAACTATTTTTATGTTATAAAAAAATATTTTTAATTACCAAAAAAAAGACCATATAAGATATTGAACAAAAGTTAATAATAATAAAAATAGTTATATCGGAGGTAAACAATGACTAAGAAGTTTAAACTTTTTATATTTTTATTAGTAATATTTTTTACAGTAAATACTGTAGTATATGCGGCGGGAAATATGTCGAAGGTTGAAAAGGAATGGCTGGATTTTTATAAAGCCTTAATGGAGCAAAGAGTAAAAGACGGTGATGTAACCAAAGAACAAGCGAAGGTCAAAATAAAAGAATTGGAAAAGCAAATAAAAGATAGTGATGAAGATATTATCTATAAAAAATTTACTCGAAAAAAGGTAGATGCACAGGAAAAAAGAAGAGATGAAAAAGTCAGAATGATGCAGGAAAGACAGGAAAGATTAATTAGATTATATGCAAGCATTACAAGTTTGAGTATTGATGAAGTTAAAACAAAATGTGAACAACAAGATAAAACCATATGGCAGCTTGCATATAGTGAAGGTGTTTTAAATGAATTTAAAGAAGCGGTAATTAACGATACCGCCATGAGGTTGAAAGAAAAAGTTGAAAACGGAGTAATAACACAAGAAAAAGCGGATAAAATATTAGCCGACGTCACCGATCATATTAGTAAAATAGGATTTGATCAATAAAATAAAAAAAGTATGTTTTTACAAACATACTTTTTTTACATAAGTCATAATTGGATCCAACTGTAAATATTTTATTTTATTTCAGTTAAGTCATAATTAAAGTTTCTTTAATTTCTTCTTAGGGATTTTTATTTATTATTATTAGACCACACAAACTTTACTTATAAAAGCTGCATAGTAAAAGCATAACAAAAGCGAAATATGCAACTTTTATGTTACTCGACACAATATTTTCTATATGTTATAATATGAAATATTTGAATGATTTGAAAATGTATTAAGAATGAAAAAAATTTATACAGATATATTTTTATATAGGTTGATATAAATATAAAGTAAAATGAAGTTTATAATGAAATTGAATTAAATGCTTTTAAAAGTGTATAGTTCAAACCTGAAAGGATGATGGATTTGAATAGAGTTTCATTATTAGGATGTGCGTCATACGATAGAGAACAAGTAGTAAAAACAATTAGAAAAACGTTTGACAATTTGGGTGGTGTGAATAAATTTATAAAACCCGGAATGAAAGTTGCTTTAAAACCTAATTTGTTAACCAGGAAGGCACCGGAAACAGCAGCTGCAACACACCCTGAAATAGTGTATGCCATAGCCTCGATTGTAAAGGAAGCGGGAGCGACGGTAAAAATTGTTGAAAGCCCGGGTGGACCGTATTCTGTTGCAATGCTAAAGGCCGTCTATTCAGGATGTGGAATGACCCGTATTGCCGAGGAAGCCGGTATAGAACTAAATTACGATACAGCCATAACAGATATAGATAACAAGGACGGTATGTTTTTAAAAAAGCTTACGGTTTTAAAGCCTTTGGTTGAGTCGGATTTAATTATTGATATACCTAAACTGAAAACTCACGGTCAAATGTTTTATACCGGTGCCGTAAAAAATATGTTTGGAGCAATTCCCGGAACACAAAAGGCCGAATACCATCTTAGAATGGCTCAATATATGGATTTTGCAAATACTTTAATTGATATTTACTTAAGTGTCAAACCGGGTCTTATAATAATGGATGCGATAACAGCTATGGAAGGTATGGGACCTGCCAATGGAACTCCTAGAGATATAGGTTTTGTCATTGGAGCAGATAATGGTTTTGATGTTGATATGGTTGCAGCTTCACTTGTGGGTATAAAACCCGACTATATTCCTATATTAAATTGTGGAATGGAAAGGGGTTTATGTAAAAAGGACATTAACGAGATTGATATAATCGGATTAAATTTAAAATCTAATATAGTTAAAGATTTTAAAACACCACCTTATGACAGCATCCACAGATCGGATTTTACCAAAAAAACAGTATATGGTAGAATATTTAAAATGTTTACTCCGTATCCTAGGTTTCATATGGATAAATGTATAGGGTGTGGTATATGTGCAAAGAATTGTCCTCCAAAAGTCATATGTATGAACGAAAATCTGCCTGATGTTGATTTGAGTAAATGTATACGATGCTTTTGTTGCCAGGAGTTATGCCCGGAAGGAGCGGTAACTATAAAAAGACGCTTTTTAGCAGGCAGCTTTTTAAATGGTAAAAAGGCAAATTAAGTTATATATTAGATATGGTTTATTAAAAACCGGATCTATAGCAGGTGATTAAGGTAGTATAGAAAAATAATAATTAGGTTAAGGAGTATGAAGGAATTGCACGATGATAAAAAAAAGTTAAATGTTGTGCTGGTTGAACCTGAAATACCGCAGAATACAGGTAATATAGTCAGAACATGTGCTGCAACCGGTAGTATATTACATTTGGTAAAACCACTTGGATTTTCTGTAAGTGACAGATATTTAAAACGCGCAGGTTTAGATTATTGGAATGAAGTGGATATAAGATATTATGATAATTTTCAACAATTAAGAGAAAAATATATTTTAGATACTTTTTACTATTGTACTACAAAAGCTTCTAAAAATTATTATGAAATAAAATATGAACCCGGATCATTTTTTGTTTTTGGTAAAGAAACAAAAGGCTTACCGGAAGATTTATTAAAAGAAAATTATGGGTCATGTATTAGAATTCCAATGATTGGCGATATCCGTTCTTTGAATCTTGCCAATTCCGTATCTATAGTTTTATATGAAGCATATAGACAAATGGATTTTAAAGGTTTTACAAAGCACGGTCATTTAAAGGGGCAAGTATGAGAGTTATATCAGGTTCGGCAAAAGGGCTTAAGTTACTCCCTATAAAAGGTGATGAAATCAGACCTACAACAGATAGGATAAAAGAAGCGGTTTTTTCTATTTTATATGACAAAGTCATCATGGCCAATGTTTTGGACCTTTTTTCCGGAACGGGAGCTTTGGGTATAGAGGCACTAAGCAGGGGAGCAGCCCGATGTGTCTTTATTGATAATAAAAGATCATCATTGGATGTAACTAAAAAAAATTTAGAGAAAACCGGTTTACTTGAAAAAAGTGAAATTATTTGTATGGATTCATTATCTTATTTAGAGCAAACTCATGATAAGTTTGATATAATATTAATTGATCCTCCGTATGATAGAAATTTTATACAAAAATGTTTATCAATTATTGATGTTAATGATATAATTACCAAAAAAGGTGTAATTGTTTGTGAAAGTAGCAGGGAAGATATTTTAAAAGATGATTACAACTGCATCCATATACGAAAAGAGTATTTATATGGCGGCAGCAAAATAACTGTATATAATACAAGATAAATAATTATGGAAAGGATGAATTTATGGCCACATTTGTGTGTCCGGGAAGCTTTGATCCTATTACAAACGGGCATTATGATATTATTTTAAGAGCGTTGGTTCATTGTGACAACTTGATTGTTGCAGTTGGGGATAATAAGGCTAAAAAATCGTTTTTTACTTTAGAAGAAAAAATAATGCTGTTAAATAAAGTTTTTATGGACTATAAATCTATTAAGATAGAAAGTTTTACCGGGCTTACCGAAGAATTTGCCAGAAGTAAAAACGCAACAGCATTAGTTAGAGGTCTGAGAGCTTTATCGGATTTTGAATTTGAGTTTCAGATGGCTTTATTAAATAGAAAACTAAATCCTAACCTTGAAACATTATTTATTATGACAAATGCGGATTATTCTTATATTAGTTCTGCAGCGGTGAGAGAGCTTTTACTAAATAACGGAGATATTACAGGGATGGTTCCTGATTGTATTAAAAACGATATTATTTCATTATGTGAAGAAAAAAGAATAGGAAATCGATGACATATGAAAGAAGGGAGAAAAAACATGGAAATTTTAAAAATATTGGATACACTAGAGGAAATTGTGACAAACAGTACTTCGGTTCCACTTTCAGGTAAGTGCCTGGTTGATAGGGATGAGATTTTGGATTATATCAGTGAGTTAAAAGAAAGAGTACCGGATGATATAAAACAAGCGAAATGGGTTAAAGAAGAACGTGAGCGTATTTTGACCGAAGCTAGGTCAGAAGCTGAAAAAATAGTTGAAGACGCTGAAAATAAAGTATTATCTTTGATTAATGAACACGAAATAACCAAAAAAGCCTACGAGCAAGCAAATCAAACAATTGCCGAATCACAAAAACATGCCAGGGAAATACGCTTGAGTTCGAGAGAATATGCGGATAACCTTTTAGCCGGAATCGAACAAACATTAAAACAGAACATTAAAATTATTGAACAAAACAGGTCTGAATTAAGATAGAGTACATATGTATTTACTATAAGAGCCCGCGGATAAAATAGCAGATATATCCTACAACTGCTATACATCCGACAATAACAAATAATAAAAGCAGCTTTATAACAGTAAACCGACCTTTCTGCGTTTTATTATTTTGTTTTTGTGTTGTTATTTGATTTTCATTAACAACTTCTTTTACATTTTCCCCTTTAGTCATTTTCCCCTCCCATGTTGTTCATGTAATAACATTATACGATATATTGAGAATATTTATAACCCCCGTTTACAGTATTAATTTTTACCTGAAAATCATATGTATATATGTAAAGTTAAATATTTCTACATATTTCCCGAACTATTCCCAAATTATTTAATGATTCTATTGCATTAACTATTTTTACTGCAAAAGAGCGAATAAACATTGGACTGTAATTGCAAAATCTGTTGGTGAAAATGCAGTATTTAAACTGGCAAAACGATAGGACGTCGTTTTGAGTGGTCAGCGACAGGACGTCGCGTTGACCACGACAGTTAAAAAAAAGCAAGTTGAGCCGTTACAGATTTCAATTACAGTTCAGTTTATGAGTTTTTACAGTGAAATCTTTAATTCAATTAATAACTTATGTTTGTAACTTAGATGTCGAACTTTTCATATACTGTTAACATAATAAAAGTTGCGGTTTTAACAAGAGGTGGTCGGATGGAATTCGAAAGTATAGCTATGGCTCCCGGTTTACCGGATGATGATAAAGATAGAATGTATGTATACCATTATGAAAAGTTTATGCATTATAAAAATATGTCCGATTGTTATAGAAAAATGTATGAACATTGCATGATGATGGCTCAATATCATTATAGAATGTGTATGTATTACGAAGAAGGTGGAAAAATGCCCGCTTTACCGGTGGAATCAAATGAAATGTATACGGGAGGTATACCAACGCCCCCGACATTGAAAAGTATGTAATTCCACCCTTCGTTTCTTTAAGGTTGCGCGGTTCTGATCCCCCGCGCAGCCCTTTTTTTATAGGTACACTTTTAAAACTCGATTTTAAAAATGTACGCCGGCCCGGGGATGCTCGATGCGGCCGCGGGTCTTTTTTTAATCGGCGGAGTTTTGGCAGGGTAAATAAATTTCAAAAATCGATTTATCCACCTCGTAGCCTTCAATATCTTTATTTAATAAAACTTTTTTTGTCAATGCGGCTCGGACAATTTCTTTATTTAAAGCATGTACATTTTTGTGGCTTAGGTATGTATCTAAATCCATCCATAAAGACTCGGCTATTTCTTCACTTTTGACTATTATATCTATACTTATGGGTTTTAACAGACATAAAAAGTAAATGTCAGACTTACCGAATCTGTAATCATGTTTATGTCTGAAGCAAATTAATGAGACGAACTCTGTCTTAATACCTGTTTCTTCAAAGACTTCCCTGATTACACAGTCTTTTATATGCTCGTTTTCCTCTACGGTTCCCCCGGGAAGCTTATAATGTACTGCAGCCTTGTTCCCATAATTTTCACGGACTACCAATATCCTATTGTTTTGATCGATAACTATTCCGCCGGTTCCTATATAGTGTGTGGCGTATGGAACTACGAAGGCTTCAGGGTGCATCTTTCTTACCAGTACAAGCTTTTCCTTTTCGGTATGATGAAATGTGAATCCCTCGGAAAGAGCTGTTTGTATCAGAAATGATTTTTTTTCGGGTATTGTTAACCAAACCACCTCTATTTTGTTATTTATCCATTCTTTTATGGAGTATGTTATGAGTTCAAAAAATTCTTCGGTTGAATCCGGTAAAGAAT
>CAZJOD010000036.1:19890-26622 GCA_964547525.1 uncultured Clostridiaceae bacterium | reverse complement strand
TATGTTTTGGTTATTATCTCATAATCAAATCTATTCCTTTTTCGTCCATTTCTTTTATAAAGTCTTCTCGGCAAGTACACTGTTCATGGCAATTGCATATCATTGAACCGATGTCATCCATAATGGAATGTCTCAGTGTATCGAATTTACCTTTGGTCTTAATATATCTTTGAGTGTAAAAATATAAAAACATAGCTGCTGTTACTGTCAATAGTAATGCTATATAGTCGATAGGTTTTATGTCCGGAAAAAGCTTGCTTGAACCCGTGAAAGAGGGAATAAAACGCTCCATATATTGAATGATCCATAAAAAGGGTATGGCAAAGGATAAAAATGATAAATACATTTTTCGTTTCAACTTGTCTTTATCATTTTTTAATTCCAGTATTTTATCTTTTTTCTTTTGCATAATAAAACTTATTTTTGATGTGATATCATACATCAAATTCGCCCCTTTTAGTTATTCATATACTCTATTTTATTATTTACAGTATAAGGAAATACCAACAATTACACGTTTTTAGGTAAAAGATAAAATATTTTCACTGAACATCTAAACAAGCATATATTTTATAGAAGATATTTTTAAGGTGTTTATTATGTCTACTGAAAAACGACTTGATGAGATATATGAAAAAAGTGAAATTATTCATGTTAACAAACAATCTAGAATAATTTTTTTCAGTGATTGTCACAGAGGTAATAACAGTTGGTCTGATAATTTTGCACGAAACCAAAATTTATTTTTCGCTGCTATGCAGTACTATTATCTTGAAGGATATACATATATAGAGATAGGGGACGGAGACGAGTTGTGGGAAAACAAAAAATTTCCTGTTATTCGAGAAGCACATGATCATGTTTTTTGGTTGTTAAGCAAATTTTATGAACGTAATAGGTTATACATGATTTACGGCAATCATGATATCATGAAAAAAAGTGCCTCATTTAATCAAAAATACTTATATTTTTTTCATGATAATAGATTAAAGGCTAATATACCTTTATTTCCGGGTATTAAACCGTATGAGGGGCTTATATTGGATTTTGATAATTTTGATACAAAAATGCTGGCGGTGCACGGCCACCAGGGACAGATTTTTAATGATAGATTATGGTGGGTAAATAAATTCCTAGTTAGAAACTTTTGGAGACGGCTTGAACTATTCGGTTTTAAAGACCCCACCGGGCCGGGTGTAAATTATGAGGGTAGAGAAAAAAATGAAACAAATATCATTAAGTGGGCTGAAAAGAATAATATTGCGGTTATTACGGGACACAGCCATAGACCTTTTTTCCCTGAAAAAGGTAAGACATTGTATTTTAATGACGGAAGTTGTGTGCATCCAAGATCTGTTACAGGCATTGAGATAAAAGACGGCACTATGGCACTGATTAAATGGAGTGTAAAAAACAGACTTGATAATTCATTATTTATAGGACGTGATGTTCTTGTAGGTCCTCAAACATTTGAGACACTATTCGAAATGGGACACCTGTCAACTGATACCGAACAGGGAAAGGCTGAACAGGGACATGTATCAAATTATTAAACTTATCGCTAAATGAAAGGGGACGCTTATGGCTGAAAAGGGACATTTAATTAAACAAATCGATTGATTAGTTAAACGCTAATAAGTTGATAAATGTCCCTGAATGACCTGTCTCTGCCGACAAGTTAACGCCAACAAGATGAAAAGCGTCCCTGTTCCCGGTTGATTAACTTTAATATATGAAGTATACTGTTTTTTAAAATATTTGATCGGATGTGGTAATTTTTGCATAACAAGATAAAAGATTATTTAAAAAATAACATATTATTGACAGACGGTGCAATGGGAACATATTATGCGACTCAATATGGTAGACAATTGATACCTGAAGAAGATAATATTTTAAATCCAAAAAATATATATAATATACATAACCAATATATTAAAGCGGGGGCTAAGCTCATACGCACAAATACCTTTTCTGCTAATGCGGAAGTTTTAAAAACAAATACACAAAAAATAAAAGAGATTGTAAAAGCGGGTTATAGAATTGCTAAAGATGCGGTAGGTGATAAAAATGTATTTATTGCCGCAGACATAGGACCGATACCCGATGTTACGGATTTATTCGGTAATACATCACAAGACAAAGATGAAGAATATAAAATGATTATTAAAGCATTTTTGGAGGAAGGCGCTGATATATTCTTATTTGAAACATTTGATAAGACAGATTATATTGAAAAGGGAGCGGAATATATTAAGAGTATCCGCCCTGATGCATTTGTTATAGCTCAATTTGCATTTGATGAGACCGGATTTACCAGAGCAGGTATATCATTGGAAACAATTTTTTTGAAGGTAAGGCAAAATGCAAAAATAGATGCTTGCGGATTTAATTGTATAGTGGGACCTTTACATATGTTATCAATGATCCAAAACTTACCTTTACGCCGGGACTTTATTTTATCAGCACTACCTAATGCAGGATACCCGGTTATCGAAGACCGGCAAACCGTATATCCGGGTAATGCCGAATATTATGCCGGCTTACTGGTAAAGATGGTGGAGGAGGGTGCCAAGATAGTAGGTGGATGTTGCGGAACAACACCTGAACATATACAGATAGCCGCGAAGAAAATATATCAAAAAAACTATCAAATAATAAACCAATCATATGAAAAAAAGCCGGACAAGACAGTAGGAACGCATGTAAAAAATTTTTTTCGCGAAAAGCTTGAGTCGGGAAAAAAAGTTATACTGGTGGAATTGGATCCGCCTTTTTCGTCCGATCTCTCAAGTTTAATTAAAGCTGCCAAATTCATTAAAGATTATACCGACGCAATTACTATAGCCGACTCACCTTTAGGTAAAGTTAGAGTTGATTCGGTAATAATATCGGGTAGAATAAAAAGAGAGACCAACACTACGGTTATTCCACATATTTGCTGCCGAGATAAAAATGTGGTTGGCCTTAAAGCTTCTGTTTTAGGAGCGCATACCGAAGATATACGTAATATTTTAGTTATAACCGGAGATCCGTTACCCGGAAATGATCGTGCAACAGCAAAAAGTGTTTTCAACTTAAATTCAAAAGGCTTAATGGAAATGATAAACGATTTGAACAAACAAACTTTTTATAACTCCGAAGTATATATAGGTGGTGCATTGAACCCTAATGTGCCTAATTTTAACGCACAGCTAAAAAAGACTGAAGATAAGGTTAAAGCCGGAGCGAGGTTTTTCTTGACACAACCTGTCTATACCGATGAAGCGGTAGAAAACTTACAACGGGTAAAACGCGAGATCGATGCCAAAATAATTGCAGGAATCATGCCTGTTGCCAACTATAATAATGCAATATTTTTGAACAACGAAGTACCGGGAATAACGGTACCGCAAGAATATGTTAATATGTTTGCAAAATGCGAGAGTAAGGAAGAATCGTTATATACGGGTATTAAAGTAGCACTGGACTGTGCAAAAAAAGTCGAAGGTTTGGATGGGTATTATTTTATGCCTCCTTTTAACAGAGTAGAGATGATTGCAGAGATAATAAAGGAATTGAGGAAATTATGAACAAAAAGGAATTCAAAGATTTTATAAATAACAGATGTGTTCTTTTGGATGGGGGTTCAGGTACTTTAATGAGTGAATCGGGAATGCCTGATAATGTATGTCCGGAGTATTGGGCTTGTCTAAACCCGGACATTATAAAAAATATTCATACCGGGTATATAGATGCAGGTTCGGATATCATATATACTTTTACATTGGGGGCAAACGGAGCTAAGCTCAAAAATTTTGATATGGCACATAATATGGAGTTTATAAACAGTACTATGGCTATGGCGGCCAAAGAAGCGGCTGCAGGGAAGGTTTTGGTAGCAGGTGATATAGGTCCTACAGGGATAGGGATAAAACCGCTTGGTGCATTGACGTTTGAAGACGCGGTTGACATATATAAAAAACAGGTTTCGGTTTTATTGAATAATGATGTCGATCTGTTTGTTATCGAAACTATGATTGATATACAAGAAGCACGCGCGGCATTGATTGCAGTAAAAGAAGCATGTTCACTGCCGGTTATGGTGACAATGGCATTTGAAAAAAATAACAGAACTATTTCTGGAACAAGTCCGGCTGCGGCAATTATTACATTACAGAGTCTTGGTGCGGATGCCGTAGGTGCAAATTGCGGATACGGTCCGGATACCGTAGAAGCGATTATTAACGAGATGATTGGTGTAGCGA
Source organism: uncultured Clostridiaceae bacterium (assembly GCA_964547525.1). Lineage (GTDB taxonomy): Bacteria > Bacillota > Clostridia > JAAYHZ01 > JAAYHZ01 > CAZJOD01. Next base: position 22,375 of record CAZJOD010000036.1, on the reverse strand, counting down.
GGGTTCCTGTGATTGTAAAACCTAATGCGGGTATTCCAAAGTTGATTAACGGCAAGACTGTATTTGAAATGAAAGCCGATGAATTTTCTACGCACTGTAATAAACTTATAAATTCAGGAGTGAGTATTATTGGAGGATGTTGTGGCACTGACTTTTCACACATACAAAAGCTTGGAACGATCCTGCCACATAAAAAACCGAAATTTTCGAACGACAGCAGAGTATGTTTACTATCTTCAGCTACAGATGCATTTATTTACGGATTTAACGATACTGTTAACATAATAGGAGAACGGATTAATCCGACAGGTAAAAAACAGCTTCAGCAGGAGCTGACTAACGGAATTTACGATAATTTGTTAAAATCGGCTTATGATCAACAAAAAGCCGGCGCGGCAATTTTGGATGTCAATGTTGCTGTACCTGGAACCGATGAGAAAAAAATAATGTGTGACATAGTTGAAAGACTATCAGGTACGGTTAATATACCGTTATGTCTTGATTCTGCAGATGCTGAAGTTTTTGAAAGGTCACTGAGGATTTATCCCGGAAGAGCTTTAGTAAATTCGGTATCGTTAGATAAGGAAAAATCGGATAAGGTATTTTCCGTGGCTAAAAAATATGGTGCAATGGTAATATTATTACCTTTAAACGGTACAAGCATGCCTAAAAATAATGATGAAAAACATTATATATTGAAAGAATTATATGCGGAGGCTCAAAAATACGGCTTATCTGAGAATGATATCATAGTCGATGCACTGACCATGAGTGTGGCCTCGGATCCGGGTGCCGCTTATAATGTATTGGAAACAATAGAATTCTGTAAAAACGATTTGGGCTTGTTTACATTATCGGGGTTGTCAAACATATCCTTTGGCATGCCGGAACGTCAATTTATCAACGGAGCAATGATGACATTGTGTATTCAAAAAGGTTTAAATTTTGCTATATCCGATCCGTTGAATGATGTTGTTATGAATTCGATATTATCGGCCAATCTTTTATTAAATCGTGATGATAACGGTTTAAAATATATAGAAAATATAAGGCGAGATGTCTTAATGTCTTCGGGTGTTAAAGCCGGAAAGATTCATGTGGACAAAGAGCATGAACAAAGCAACAATAAAGATACTCAAAGGATTACAGAGACATTGAAAGATTATGAGAATAATCCTATATACAAGTGTGTTCTCAAAGGCTTGTACGGCTCTGTGGGTGATGAAATAGATAAGGGTTTGGATTCAGGAATTAAAGCGGAAGACATGCAGAACAAAATTTTAATACCTGCAATTGAAAAAGTCGGCAGCTTGTATGAAAAAGGTGTTTATTATCTTCCTCAATTGATTGCATCTTCAAATGCTTTCAAAAAGTCATTTGAAAAGTTAAAACCGTTTTTGAAAAAGGAAAACTATATACAAGAAAAGCCGATATGTATTATGGCAACTGTTAAAGGTGATATACATGATATAGGTAAAAATATAGTATGTCTTATGTTAGAAAATAACGGCATAATGCCTGTGGACTTAGGTAAAGATGTAAATGCCCGGAATATCATAGATGCCGCTGTGACGAATAATGCAAAGTTAATAGGTTTATCAGCTTTGATGACCGTTACTATGAGAAATATGGAAGAAGTTATAGAACTGAAAAACCAAATATGCCCTGATGTTAAAGTTATGGTCGGTGGTGCATGTGTAACCGAGGAATATGCAAAGGCCATAGGAGCGGACGGTTATGGTGAAAATGCCGCCGATGCTGTAAAAACAGCTAAAAGATTATTGGGTTTGTAATAACTTTGTTGCCGCAAGCATATAATCTTTTTTTAAATGTTTTGTATAATTTTTATAGATATTGTAATGAAAAAACATAAATGATATAATTATTTATGTTCAAAGTGTATTAAGAGGTGTAAAATGAAGAAGTTCATAGCTCCAATAATTATATTTATAGTAATAATTATATATGTAATTTTATTTTTTTTACCGGTGTTTGCACAAAACGCATCAACCGGATTGAAACTCGTTGTAGCTATTCCGGGATTAATATTTATAATTGCATTTACAGCTGTTTTTATACAACGGCTTAAAGAAATAAAAAGAGGTGAAGATGATGATTTTAGTAAATACTGATTATGTTGCAGGAAAAGAACTTACCATGCTGGGTATGGTTCAAGGATCAACCGTACAATCCAGACATATTGGGAAAGACATATTAAGTGGTCTTAAAACGTTGGTTGGTGGCGAGCTTACGGCTTATTCCGATATGCTAAACGATGCAAGAGCTCAAGCGACTAAAAGAATGGTTGATAAGGCTGTCGCTCTAGGTGCCGATGCCATCGTAAATATCCGTTATACTTCATCTACGGTAATGCAAGGTGCGGCGGAAATATTGGCATATGGCACAGCGGTAAAATTTAAATAATTGATTCTAATGTAATAACTATTGTAATAAAATAAAGTTTTTGCAGTAGAATTATAATTAT
>CAZJOD010000036.1:0-19790 GCA_964547525.1 uncultured Clostridiaceae bacterium | reverse complement strand
CTAATGTAATAACTATTGTAATAAAATAAAGTTTTTGCAGTAGAATTATAATTATTTTTTATCGTTTTTATATCAGAGTGTATAGATATAGATTGGAGGATAACCGGCTAATAAGTCGCTTGTCCTCCAATCTATATTTATATAGAATAAAAAATTAAGAAATTTTTAGAAATTTAAAACCTTTTGACGGGTTGATAGCGTCTATAAGGTATAAATACTCAATTGAGTCAACGGAAGGAAAGGTTATGGTTAGTGAGCTGGTAATAAAAAGTAAGAAAGGTGACAAAGAAGCATTCGCGCAACTTGTTGAAATGTATTATGACCAAATGTTTTTATTGTCACTAAGTATTATGAAAAACCCCTACGATGCGTATGATGTTTGCCAGGAAGGGTTTATTAAAGCATATCGTAAGATATGGATGTTGAGGGACAATGATAAGTTTAAAAGTTGGTTGTCAAGAATCATCCGAAACATATCAAAGGATATGTACATAAAAAAGAAAAACGACCCGGATTTTGAGGAAACATTAGAAATTGAAGGGTTTGTTAATGAAGATACCGCTGAAAAAATGGATATTTATAAGTATCTGTTGAAGCTTAAGGACGAATATAGAGAAGTCTTAGTATTAAGGTATTTTCAAGACCTGCAGATAAAAGAAATTGCAAGATTGACAGGAACACCGGTTAATACTGTCAAATCAAGGCTAAGGTATGCATTAAGCGCAATGAAAGGATTGATGGAAGGTTATGAAAATTAAAGATAAGTTTGACTTTGAAAACAAGGAGCTCCAAACCGTAAACCGATTGACTGAATATGGGAAGAATTTTCAACTTAAGGAAGGTGTAAGAGAAATGGCAGCAAAAAGAATAATTAATAATACTACAAAAAGAAAACCAAAAACAAAAATCGCGTTTATACCGTCGTTTGCAACAACAATTATACTACTGATTGCGGTTTTATCGGTATCGGTACTTGTTTTTCCGGATGTAGCGGTTAAGTATGCAAGTGCTTTACCGATAGTAAGAGAATTAGCGGAAAAAGACGATGATGTAAACGAGCTGACAGGTAGATTGGATGATATGCAAGATCAGATATCAGAAAAAGAAAGTGCTATTTTATACTTGGAAGCTCAATTAAAAGAATTGGAAATAAAAATAAAGGAAATATCCAAAGAAGAAATTACCGAAGTTATAACCTCGGATAACACCGATGAAGCTTTAAATATACAGCTGCAAACTTTGGTTGTTAACTTTGTAAAGGCTATGTATAGAGCCGATTATAACGAAGCGGCAAAATTTTGTACCACAAGCTTCGCTGTTGAAGTAAAAGCAAACCCGCAGTATATTATAATGAGGAAAGATAATGCCGTCGTATTTACACAGATAACTAATATAGCTAGAACTGAAGACGGTGTCTACCTGGTATTTTTAAGGCTTAACGACTCCTCGGACGGTGAAGCCGACTACCAAATAGACTTCGAGATAATTGAAAAGGACGGGAAATATTTTATTTCGTTTGCAGGTATGAATGCATAAGTAATACAATGTATTAAGATAAAAAAGGCCGGATATATTGGCGGTTTATAATAAGGGGACCAAAAAAGGGTATTATCATATACGATGATATCCTTTTTATTTCTATCAATGATTTTACTGCAGCAACTCACTCACTGTGGACCATAGTGTACCGGTCATCTTCACCTTCATTAATTAATTTTTCAACTCCGGTTCAATACTCGTTCGTTTACTGTTATGAAATAAAGTATTTGCATTAAATTCTTAATTATTTTTATTCTTTAACATATGAGTGATATAATTAAGATGTTGAATCTACTACAATAAAATAAAGTTTTTGCAGTAGATTCAATGTTATAAATATGTTGACAGGTGGTTATCATGGTTAAAAAAGTATGTATTATCGGTGGAGAAACACATATCGGAGAAATTATAAGTTGTCTGGGTAAGGGAATGGAGCTTTTAGCGGTCTGCGTCAATGATGATGTGTACAATAAGTTTTTTGTTAAATACGGTATACCTAATTATACCGATGATGAAAAAATGTTGGCTGAAAATAAGTGTGATGTAGTAGGGATCGCCAACGAAAACGATAAAAAGTTTGAATCTGTCATGAAGTGTCTGAACAACGGCTTAGATGTAATTGTTGACAAACCTCTTTGTATTACCATGAAAGAACAGATTCTGCTTGAAAAAAAGGCTGATGAAACTAAAAGAGATATTCTTATGCTATTAACATTGAGGGGAAATCCCCCATATATGGCAGTGAAGCGATGCATAGATAATAATATAATCGGAGCGCCTGTTTTCAGCCATATACGTATGTCCGTACAATTAAAAAAAGAACAGCGGCCCCCGTGGTTTTTAGATGTTAACAGATCCGGCGGGCTGTTTTTGGATTTACTTATTCACGGTATTGATGTCTTGGAATGGATAACAGGATATAAAATAAAAAGTATGGTTTCAAATACAGGCAATATAGGTCACGAACAGGATATAAATTTGAGAAACCATGCTTCTTTGTTTTGTGAATTAAGCAATGGAGGTACAGCGGTTATCGAAGGACAACGTATGTTGCCGTCCGTTAAGGGGAGCGATTACAGAATTATGATTGCAGGGACCGAAGGATATTTAGATATGGATATGGTTTCAGGTAAAGTGGTTTGCACAAATTCAAAAGGATTAAATATTGAAGTAACTCCGCCTGCAAAGGTAAGTGTAGTTGAAAAGTGGCTCTTAAAAGATCCGATAGTCGGCACACAAGAATCTTTAAGGGCTAATCGATTAGCGGTAATGGCTACAGAAGCTGCACAGACCGGTATGCGTGTTATAGTTTAATTTAAGCTTATAAAATAATTAGAGGAGGAACCCAAATGGATGCCTGTATTTGCAAATTTAAAAACGACGCATTATTTGCGTTTTCAATGACATATGACGAAGGTACGGTAGATTGCTTGGCAAATGCTCTTCCGATACATGAAAAATATAATATTCCGGGGCATGTTGATGTTGTTTCAGGGCAATTAGGTAAAAAAAGAAATTGCTTTTTAAGCTCACTTAACGGGTATATACATATGAGTGCCGATGAGCTGAAATTTCTCATTAATAAGGGGTGGGGTGTGGGTAACCACAGTTTTAGTCACTATTGTTATCCTGCTTCACCGGGACTTAATATGTTCAGGGAAATAGTATGGAGTAAATATAGATTGGAAGATGATTTGGATTGGCCTGTAAGAATATTTACAATATGTAATGATATGTATAATTATAGCGATACAATTGAGCTTGTTAAACAGCACTATATGGGGTGTGTATCGGTAGAAGACGCACCTAACAGGGAGGGGTTTGACTTTTATAAAATTGGTAACTGTATGATGGCATCCGGTGGGTTCAAAGAACGTCCAGGCTGGGCACCGGAATTAAGGTTGGAAAATCTTAGTGCGGATTTTATAAAAGATTCCTGGTTGCTGCTTACTAGTCATCTTATAATGTGGGATGTACCACAGTCACATAAATGTGTAACGCCGGAATATTTGACGCGTTACTTTGAGAAACTTTATGAAATATCCGGGGGAGATTTCTGGGCGGTAAAGCCTGATGATGCGATAGATTACGAATATATTCGAAGAAACATGAGTGTTTGTAATGTAGAGTATGAGCATAACAAAGTTAAATTCGATATAAAAGGGAATTGGCCTGTAGGGATCATGAATTCGACTGTAACTGTAAAATTGTATGGTGTTAAAGTAAATCCTGAAAAAGCAACCGTTAAACAAACTTTTTCCTTAACTCAGGGTGGTTATACAGGACATAAAGAAGTGGAAAGTATAAAGGTTAAAGATAATGATACGTTGATTACGATGCAGGTGGCACCGGGTAAGAGGGTAGAGATCATATGGTAGGATTATGAAATATATGTCGTAATAATATGATTATTAATTTAATATCATAACAAGGAGTGGGTATGTAATGAGTAATGATAAAAATCTAAAACCAAAGCCATATGAATGGGCATTAGAGTGTATACAAGCTTATAAGGCTCATAAAATAACACAGTCTTCCAAAGATATTATTGTTGCGGTTATTGATTTGGGATATAGCCGGCATCCGGACATGGAAGGACATTTATGGGAAAAGGAAGTTCCGGGATCAAGGGTTGTAAACGGTTATGATGCCTTTTCGGATGATTATACTTTGGCATATGATAATCCGTTAAACGACTACCATAAAGGACATCATACATTCGTAGCCGGTGAAGTTGCGGTTACCGCTCCAAAATGCAAAATAATGATTGTACGGATAGGTTACGGCAATCCCGATTGCTGGAGTAAGGCGGTAAGATATGCCGTCGATAACGGTGCGAAAATTATTGCTATGCCTCATGGATATTTAAATGGTGAAAGACAATATGGTAAAAGTCTTTTCGAGTCGGGTGGAGACTTTGCATATCCGTATGATAATGTTGAATTGTTGGAAGCATTGGACTATGCGTGTGAGAAAGATTGTATGATTTTTTCCGGTACGTGTGACAATCGTGGACGTAGAGTTGCATATTATACCGCTTTGGATTCGGTGATAGCTGTAGGATCTACCAATCGGTTCAATATGCCTGCGGACATATGTGACAGTTCTGATTATACGGTTTTTGCAGCACCTTCGGGAGAACGTAAGGGGATAAAAGAGACAGACCATGTTTACGGATACGGAGGCGATCAAAATTATATATATTTTACAGGAGGTTGTATGGCTTGCGGGTTTGCCGCGGGTACAGCCGCATTAGTCCGATCAAAGTATCCTGATTTAAAATGTAAACAAATCAAACAAATTATGGCTAATACCGCATTTATGCCTGAAGAATTACCTGTTGACGAAATAGGTCGAAATGATCTGTTAGGATTCGGAATTATAAACGCATACAAAGCGGTTTCTATTGAAAACGATAGTTTGTGTAAAAAAGTTGTTATCAGGGATGCATTTATTGAAAATAATATTTGTAAATTTACCATTGAGAACATGGGTGTTTTTGACAGTGACAGGACATTGGTTACATTATATAACGGTAACCCCCGTGTCCCTGTCGTCGGACCGGGTGGAGAAAAGATGCCTCCCATGACGGTAAAACAAATTCAACACTCTATTATCAAAGTTAGAGGATTTTCAAAGGTAAAGGACGAAATAATTCTAAAATATGATATAAAAAATAATACACAAGTCTGGATGGAAATTTATAGCTTGGATCTGCACGGTTCAAATCATGTTTGTTTGGCACAGGTACGGTGACAATGTAATAAAAGTATCGGAGGTATAAAAAATTTTATGAAAAGTAAAATGACATCAAGAGAAAGAGTATTGGCGGTACTGTCGGGACAAATACCGGATCGGGTACCGTGGATGGAAGGTATAACACAAAACAAAATTGCATCTATCGTATGTAATGAACCGATTAATGTAAAATGGGAAGTAAGTCCTACGGGATTTCCTGTACAATCCGGTATGGACTTGGCTAAAGAACAGATAAAAGTTAATAAAGTATTTGGAAAAGATAATATACAATTTTCCGCTTTTGCACCGATTTTTGCTCACAGAATGGAAAAAACCACAGATGGGAGTAATGTGTTAATAGGAGACGGAATGATACGTTCGTACGAAGATTATAAAAAAATATTTAAACTACCTTCGCCTAAAGATAAAGATTTTGTAGATAAAGCAAAAGAGTTTGTTAAATATAGCGAAGATTATTGTACCGTAGCCTGTATCAGGTTGGGTATAGGTGCCACATTATTATCGATGGGTATTGAAGGATTTTCTTATGCTATGGCTGACGATCCCGCTTTAATACATGCCGTCCATAATGATTATGCATCCTGGACCGAAGAGGTTTTAGAGGTTGTCTCCGAATGCAATTTTGATATAGTGTGGGCTTTTGACGATATTGCCTTTAACAGCGGACCTATATTTTCGCCCAAGTTTTATAAAGATGAAATAGTACCTAGAGAAAAAAAGATAATAGATAAGTTGGATATACCGATTATCACTCACAGTGACGGAGATATGACTCCTGTATTGGATATATGGCTGACTTTAGGACAAGACGCAATTCATCCTTTACAACCGGACGTAATGGATATTAATATTGTTAAAGAAAAATACGGTGATAAGGTAGTGTTGGCGGGTAATATATTCATGGATGATTTGGTGCATAAGACTCCTGAGGATATTGATAAGCAAGTGGAAATCAGAATAAGAGAAATTGGTAAAGACGGAAGATATATAATATCCTCAAGCAACAGTCTGACCGACGATATGAAACCGGAAAATATAAAGGCGATGATTCAAGCCATTGATAAATACGGCTGGTATTAGTATATAAAAGATTAAATAACAGGCTTTTTATATAGAAGACGTATTACTAATATAACACAGATAATTCTTTTTATAGATTCTTCTTCCTAAAAGCGGTGGGAGAATCTTCTTTATATTTTTTGAATAGTCTGCAAAAATAATTGGCATCGTTAAAACCGGTTGCCATGGCAATTTCGGTAACATTCATATTTGAGCCGATTAAAAGACTTTCAGCCTTGTTTATTCTGTATTGATTGATATACTCTCCGGGTGATTTTCCCGTGACTCTTTTAAATTCATGACAAAAATGAAATACACTGAACCCACAACTATCTGCAAGTTTTTCCAAAGTTAATTTTTCGGTATAATTATTTTCAATATATATTAATGCATTTTTTATCTTTGAAAAGGATTTTTGCTTTAGGTCGAACTCTTTCGGTGTCAAAATATTATATATATGTTTTCTAAGCAAGATTACCAGCAAGCTGTACGCAGACGCTTTAACCGATAATTCATACCCCGGTTCACAAGATTCGAATTCCTTTATTATATTACTTATGCAATTGATGACCTCGATGTCATTTTTTATTTTATTATTAAAGGCTATTATGTTTTGGGCGATAGGTTCTATATATTTAATGTCACATACATCGGCCGAACCGCTTTGCAGCAAAGCTGTACACATATCTATACAATAATACTCGATTTCTGTGCCTAAGTTGTTCCCGCTATGCAATTCGTTAGCATTAATTATTACTATATCTCCGGGGCTTACTGTAAACTTATTGGCGGCACATTCAATCATAGCGGAACCTTTGGTAAAATATAATATTTCCAAAGCTTCATGCCAATGGCAATTAAAAATATTTCCGGTATAAAAAAACTGCTTTAAAGATACTTGTATGGGAAACCGACTGTCTTGTATGTAAGCCTTTTCATATAAAGAAGGTTCTTTCATTTATGTCTCCTATTACGCAAGATTGTGCTATAATATAACAAATATATTAATGTAAAAATCTAGTTTTGTCAATATAATATTGATAATCGGTAAAAATACATGGAGATTGTATCAAATCTAAAACAATTCGAAAGGGGTATGGTTTTATGGGTAAATTAGCAATAACCGGCGGAGCAAAACTTAGAACAAAAGGGTTTCCGAGTTGGCCTGTATATGGTAAAGAAGAATCTGAAGGATTGGAACGAGTTTTAAAAAGTTTAAAATGGGGAACGTTAGGTCCCGAGGCTGCAAAGTTTACTGAAAAGTTTACAAAATACCTGGATGTAAAACACGGTGTGGCGGTAACAAACGGTACCGTAACCATGGAAGTTTTGCTTAAAGCTTTAGGTGTAGGATATGGGGACGAAGTTATTATACCACCGTATACGTTTGTAGCAACTGTATCGGCGGTTATATCGGCGGGAGCGACTCCTGTGTTTGTTGATATAGAAGAAGACACATTTAATATGGATGCCGACAAACTGGAAGCTTGCATCACTCCGGCTACTAAAGCGATAATTCCGGTGCATGTCGGTGGAAGATCTTGTGATATGGATAAGATCATGGCTGTGGCTCAAAAACACAATTTATTTGTAATCGAGGATACAGCTCATGCACACGGTTCTGAATGGGATGGCAAAAAAAGTGGTTCTATAGGAACGGCAGGCTCGTTCAGTTTTCAAGCAAGTAAAAATTTAACATCAGGCGAAGGCGGCTTTATATCTACTAACGACACTTCTTTATTTGAGAAATGTTGGGCTATTCATCATTGTGGTAGAGATTATCATGGAACCGTTTGGTACGGACATCCTTTTGTCGGCACCAATGCAAGAATGACCGAATGGCAGGCTGTTATTTTAAATGCCCAAATGGATCGTTTGGATTCGCAGATATCAAAGAGAATGGAAAACGCGGAGTATCTTACAAAAAGGCTCAACGAGATAGATTGTATAAAAACAGTTAAAGAAGACAACAGAATAACAAGAAATTCCTATCATTTATTCTTATTGAAATACATTGAAGAAAATTTGAAGGGGTTGCCTAGAGCCAAGTTCTTAAAAGCATTAAGTGCGGAAGGTGTACCCATATCATCAGGATATGTTTGTTTGTATAAGATGCCTTTGTTTGAAACAGAAGAAATGAAGAGAATGACCGGTTCTAAAATTGATTATTCAAAGCTTTATCTTGATGTTTCAGAAAAACTTACTGAAAAACAAGGCATGTGGATGACACAAAACGTACTTTTGGCTGAAAAAGAAGATATGGATCAAATTGCTGACGCCATAATAAAAGTAGTTGAAAATGTCGATGAAATTATCTGATGTAAAGAGACCGGAAAGTACAAGAATACCGGGATATATAGATAACCGATTAAAGGAGGAGTTTTATGAAAAAGTTAAAAGTTGGAATTATCGGCACCGGTAGTCTTGCGGTATATCATATGGAGGCCTACAAAAAAAATCCCTTTGTTGAAATAACGGCGGTTTGTGATTTTAACGAGGAAAGAGCAAGGCAAAAAGCGGTTGAATACGGCGCTAAGGAAGTTTACAAGGATTATAAAGATATGTTGAAAAACAGTGATATTGATGCGGTAAGCATTATAACCTGGAATAATACTCATGCACAAATCACTGTTGATTCTCTTAATGCGGGTAAACATACTTTGTGTGAAAAACCGCCGGCTATTAATGCTCGGCAGGCAATCTTAATGGAACAAACGGCAAAGACTGCCGGAAAACTTCTAATGTTCGGGTTTATCAGAAGGTTTGAGGAAAGGGCGAGACTTTTGAAGGAAGTCATTTCCAATAACAAATTAGGTGAAATATATTATATAAAAACAGGTTGTTTGAGACGGTGTGGAAATCCGGGTGGATGGTTTGCGAAAAAAGAGATATCCGGAGGGGGACCGCTCATAGACTTAGGAGTTCATATGATAGATTTGGCAATGTACCTGATGGGAAAGCCCAAACCTGTTTCAGTTTTTGGCAATACATTCGACAAAGTTGGTAATATGGCGGATGTTAAGGGTAGTCCCGTGCATAAAGCTGCGGATTATAATATCGATCATAACGAAGTGGAAGATATGGCAAACGGAATGATTAAATTCGAAAACGGAGCGAGTATATTCGTTGAAACGAGTTGGACGGCTCATATTAAGAAAGATATAACTTATATGCAGATTTTCGGATCTAAAGGTGGAGCCGTATTAGAACCTGAAGTAGAAATATACGGTGTTCAGAATAATTACCCTACCGATATCAAGCCTGTTTTAAAAGGAGGCGAATTTGATTTTGACGGTGCTTTTGCCGCTGAAATAAATCATTTTATCGATTGCATATTGACTGACACAGAATGTATATGCCCTGCGAGTGACGGGGTTACTATAATGAAGATATTAGATGCTATTTATGAGTCAGCTTCAGGAGGCAGGCTTATAGATATAAAATAAAGAGGATATAAGGGCATTGTAAGTGTAATGCCAAAAAATCGAGGGCGTTATGCCCTCGGTTATATAATAAAAAAATTTTCAGGCCTGTACCTTAAACTACAAAGCGCGCGAAGCTTTTGTTGAATTATGTTTTGGAGATATATCAATGAGAATATTATATGTGACGGATATACATTACGATTCTACTCCCGATAAACCACATTATAAGTATGCGGTAAAGTATCAAGAGGCTTTTTGGAGTTTTTTGAAAGAAAATATAAATAGGTATGATTTATTTGTAGCCGGTGGTGACTTAACTGTAAAGGGACCTGCATGCATAGAAGAACTTTATGGGTTCAAACAAAAAGTGGAAAATATTACGTCAGATTATATAGCAACACCGGGAAACCATGATTTGTGCCCTATAAAAGGAATGGAAAAAACGTATCCCGGAGTTGAGGAATACGAGTATACCGAATTAGACAATGTAAATTTTAGTAAAGTCTTCGGCGAAGCGGGGCTTCGCTATTCAGAAGTTTTTGAAGATATACGATTAATTGCATTTGCAATTAGAAACGAAGATCCGGATGATCAATTGGTTTGGCTGGAGAAAGAACTAAAGAAATCGGGCAAAAAAATTGTTTTTTCTCATTATCCTGTTTTTCAAACCAGAAGTGGAGGATTTTGTGCAGGTTGGGATTACAATAGGATAGGAAAATCAAGAGAAAAAATCGCATCTCTTTTAGCAGATGAACAACATGATGTTTTATTTTATTTCTGTGGACATCAGCATATAAACAGTAAAGTTCCTATGAATATGGATTCGGACGGTAAACCGGAACTTAATATAAACTACGCTACCAAGGGTGATGGGAAACGCTGGCAGGTTGAAACCGGTACATTAACTCAAGCAACCGTATGTTACAGAGAAATCGAGATAGAAAAGGACCGGATTTCGGTTAGTACAAAACAATTACCCGGGATATCCGGTTTGGTAGAGGGAGTAATGAACGAAACGAAATCTTTCGATGAAACCCATTCGGATATATATACATACCATATGGGAAATGAGGATGAAAGAGATTTTGAGGTTAATTTGTAATTTTTAAATATGGTCAAAGAAGAAAAATCCGATAAGAATTATTATCGGATTTTTCTTCTTAAGATAAGAGTTATACAAAATCTTTTTCGAATTCATCAATTGAATCTTTCAATAACGTGACGGCAAATGCCATTGAAGGGCCACCTCCGAATGCAACAGCGGTCATTGCGGAATCCATAATCTCTGCTCTTTTAGCTCCTGCTTTCAGTGCACTGTAAACATGAAACACTATACAGTACTCGCAACGATTATAAACAGCAATGGCACAGCTGATTATTTCCTTTGTTTTAGTATCAAGTGCAGCCGGTTTATATGATTCTTGCAGCAAGCTCATGAAAGCTTTCATATTATCCGGGTTTGATTTGGAAACGTTTTTTAATCCGTCATTAAATTCATTTAAAAGATCTCTAGGAGTTTTTGTTGTCATGTGTTTTCCCTTTCTTATAATTCTTATTTTTTATAAGATCAGATCTGCCTTATGTAGTATTTTTAGTATAAATAAATAATTTATTCATTTAATCCCATATCTTAAAGAAATACTTTCAAAAAACGTTAAACTACAATATAATTAAGCTACTGAATGAAATATGGTATATATTTGAGATTTTAGTGCATTCAAAAATATTTTTGTATAATGGCGAAAGGGGAGAGTTACATTGCTTATTGACGTTAGAACAGGACATATAAACATACGCAAAGGAAAAACCGGTTTAAGATTTGTTTTTGCCGGGGATTATTTTCCTCGTGGTAATAGTGTGGATATGATTTTATCAGGTAAAACCGATGATATGATACAACCTATCAAACCTTTTCTTTATAATAAAGATTTATCAATGGTAAATTATGAAGCACCCATTACAAACAGCAATGATGCCATATTAAAAACAGGTCCGAATTTGAAGGCGGCACCGGGCACACAAGACTTTGTTATAAAAGCGGGGTTTGACATTGTGGGGCTTTCAAATAATCATATTCGAGATTTTGGAGATCAACCGGTACTTGAAACTATTAAGACACTGGAGGGTTGCGGATTAAAGACTACAGGTGCAGGAAAGAATTTGGAGGAATCTAAAAAACCATTGTTTATAAATAAAAACGGTTTAAAGATAGCAGTGATAGCAATATCTGAAAACGAGTTTGGAAATGCGGGCGAGGAATTTCCCGGGGGTGCGCCTATTGATCCGGTTGACAATATAGCGCAAATAAAAGAAGTTTCAAAAGAGACGGATTTGACAATCGTATATATACACGGAGGAACCGAATACCTACCTGTACCAAATCCAAGAATTACTCAGCTGTATAAAGCTTATGCCGCTGCAGGCGCTTCGGCTGTAATTGCTATGCACACACACTGTCCACAAGGTGTGGAAATTTATAACGGTGTGCCCATAGTTTACAGTATGGGCAACTTTTTGTTTTCTAAAATTAGTGCTCCATATGACCCGGAAGACTTATGGTGGAAAGGTTACTTGGTTGCCATAGACTTTGATTTTGGTGGTAATGCAATATCAATGGATCTGTTACCGTATACTTTCGGACCTGACGGTACAAAATTCTCTGTTTTTAAAGATGAAGTGGCAACAGAATTTTATCGCTATATTCAGTTTATATCCGATTTAGTGGTAAATCTTAATGAACAAAGAAAGTTATGGGAAGCTTGGTGTGCAGTTAAAGGACCCGGTATGGCAAATTATTTTAAAAATATTCGTTACCCGGCTGAAAGAAGTAATGAACTTGATTTTAGAACTTTGTTGACCATACGAAATTTATTCACGTGTGAGGCACATAATGACTTAAACAAAACTTTTTTTAGGCTCATTGAAGCAGGTAAGGTGAATGAGGCGGCACTAAATTATAAACATATTGAAACTTTACAAAAGGGTAAAATATATGAACTGCTATAAGTAACGAACTAACATCGAGGTGCTCAATACTCAGGGAGTTCCGTTTATAGATATTACAACGCGAATTTTTATTGCTTTTTGTAGCAAAATTAGTTATCATAGTGGAATTAATTTACATTTTAAAAGGGCTGTCAGTAATGACAGCCCTCAAACTCTACTTATGATTATATTTCAGGTTCGATTAAACCGTAATTCCTATCCTTTCTCACATATACCACATTTGCTTGATTGGTTTCGGCGTTTTTAAACATAAAAAATTGGTGTCCAAGCAAATTCATTTGAAGTATGGCTTCTTCCACAGACATAGGTTTGATAGCGAACTTTTTGCTCTTTACAACCCTAAATTCCACTTCCTCATCAACTGCTTCCATTTCTCCGTTAACTGTAACCGGTAGAGTGTTTACGGCAAATGAAGCTTCATGGAGACGTTTTTCCAGTCTGGTTTTGTTTCTTCTTATTTGCCTCACTAAAATGTCCGATGCTCTGTCAATGGCGGTAAGTACATCATGCTCCAGAGTTTCAGCCCTAAAAATGATGTCTCTGTAGGGAATGGTTACTTCAAGATTGATTTGGGATCTGATTTTTGATACAGTAATATGTATCTCAGTATCGTCTTTAAAGAATTTTTCAAGCTTTGAAAGTTTCTTCTCTACATTTTCTCTGACCGATTGACTTAATTCAACATTTTTTTTGGTGTAATTAAATCTCATGTTAACAGTCCCCTTTCGTAATGTTATCAGTTAATATTATATTAACCTTTTTTGAATAAAATAATAACAATTTATGAATTATTTTATATTTGATTCTACTGCAAAAACTTTATTTTATTGAAATAAACGAACATTGAATCGGAGTTGTAAAATCAATTGGTGAAGAGGAAGGTATTTTCAATAACTAAGCGGTATCGGTAACATAATACGGTATACCGCGAGATCGAAAATCCAAGCTAAACCGTTTTTAATTTCATCGCCGGTTCACAGTAAGTGAGTTATTGCAGTGAAATCATATTTATATTATATCTAATATTCTAAAAAAAATCTATAGTATAATACCGTAATGATAAAGACCCATTTTTTTAATTATAAAACAGAGAAGCGGCCTTTATTAATGGCCGCTCTCTTGATTTTGGAGGTAATTAATGAAAGGTTAATACCGTTATGTGCTTAGTAAATTAATAAATTTATTATATCATATGTTATATGTTAAATGTAAATTATAGATAAAATAATTTCCGTCATGTTAGCCTAACAGGGAAGTTTATGTTACAATATAAATGGTTGCCATTGCATTATGTAAAATAATGATAACAAAACAAGTATTTGCAAGTAAAATTTTGAGTATAATATACTTAAAGGTGTACATTACGGAGGAGCCGGCATGAGGAAAATCATATCGAGTGTTTTAGCTATTATAGTAACGGTGATAGGCATAACTATGCCCTCCGGTGTGGAAGCTCAAAACATGTTCGAATTTAAGGATGTTATTACCGATGAATTAATGATAGAAATTAGTCAAGGTGAAAAGGTACAATTTGAAAAATGGAATCAAATAAATATATCGGTAAGCGAGAAAGAAATAAATGAAATATTAATCGATAAATTTTTTTCCGGGTACTTGGATAGCCACCCGGAAATACTCCCGGATAATATGTATTATAGATCTGCAAAGTTTAATATTAATAAACGTACTTTAAATATATCGATGAGATTGGGAAAATTTCGTATAGGGTGCGATTTGTCGATTGTTCTTGATACGGAATCGGATGATTACATATCCTTCGGAGACCCGGATATTAGGATAATTGGAATACGATTGCCGAAATTTATAACTAGAGTAATAACAAAAGATATCCTTCCGTATAAAATGAGTTATGAACAGATGAATGATGTCAGTTCATTCGCAAAGCTCGAAAAGATAAACTTAACTGAAGGTAACTGTGTTATTTGTATGTCTATTTCCGAAGAAATATTTGTAAATACTTTGAAAAATTTTATACCCGGAAGCCGTATCGAATTGTTAAAAGATAAAAGAATTTCTGATACTGTTGATTTGTCTTCTTTAAAGGATATAAAATTTTATATAAACGAGGAAACTGTTAACCGAATTTTTAATGAGCAATTGCAAAAATATATTGAATCCGGCGATACGGTTATTCAAGAAGGTTTAAGTATATCCGATGTAAAGATTTCTTTAAAGGATAAATTAATAGGAGCATTGTTAAGTTATATGGGTTATCCTATTGAGGTACAAGCGGAGTTTGAAATTTTCTGTTTAGATAACATAGTCGGGATAGACATGGGGGAGATGTATTTGGAAGGCCGGCAACTACCTTCGGTGATAAAAAACATTTTAACCGACTTTACTAAAGAAATCAGATTCGATTTAATAAAAGCGGGAATCCCCTCATTTATTTCGGTTAAAAATATTTATATAGAGAATAGCGAGATTGTTATAAACATATCTTTGGATATGTTAAATCGGGAACCCCTTAAGATAGAACAGCTGGAGTTTTTACTAGGGCCGGGTGTAAAAGATGAAAATGCATATTTTGAGTATTTTGTACCTATATCCGATTTAAATGAATCGGTTGCGGAGTATATAAATGCAAGTTTAATTCAATCGGGTATAAACTCCTTAATTAACAGATCGGATATAACCGAGGACTTAAAATTTTTAATAAATGAAGATTCACCGATAATATCTGATTTCTCTTTAGATATGATCGGCCGTACAATAAAAATCGTTTTTATGATATGGAATATCCCTATTGAAATACAAGCGGAGTTTTCTTTAGATTCAAGTGAATCTACAGTTATATTATTGGTTTATAATCCGGTTATAAAACCTGCCGATCAGCAAATACCGGAAAGTGTAATGTCTCGAATAATAGGGGAAAGATTGGAATTTTCAGCTGATTATAATGATGTATCACGATTTTTTCTTGTTGAAGAATTAATCTTGCATAAATTCTGTTTGGAGCAAGACGGACTTATAATACGTTTCTCAATAAAATAATGACTAACCTTCAAAAACAGTCATTAAAAGCATTTAAGTGTATTAATATAATAAAAAACTATTATTTTTGCAGATGATTTATAAAATGCTTTTTATGATTTCAATATAATAATCACTTACTTGTGAACCGGTGTAGAAATCAACACGATTTTGGTTTTACAACTCCGGTTCAATGTTCGTTCGTTTATTGCATAAAATCGGGTTTTTGCAGCAGAATCTTTTTATGATTTTATATTTGCTTTTTATGATTTTAGTGGTAAAATATATATCGGTATAGGCGTATTATATTATATAAGATTGTATACACAATACAATAAACGTTAATTACCGTAAAACGAATAAATAGCGGAGGTATAACATATGGCTTATTTTATTAAAGATACTTGTATTAGTTGTGGTGCTTGTGAATCGGAATGTCCGGTTTCTTGCATAAGTGAAGGTGACGGAATATATGTAATAGACGCTGATGCGTGCATAGATTGCGGATCATGTGCGGATGTTTGCCCGGTGGACGCACCGGAAGAAATGGAATAATCGATTGATAATCGGTACATAACCATTAGAAAATTAAAACCGGCTGATAATTACTTTTGTGAATTCACGAGAATTCTTTTATAACGAGTTTTATCAGCCTTTTTACTAAATTAATCATATTGCAAAAGTGTAATTCTTTATTATATATAGAAAATATATTATGTTTATATACCGGGATATGGTTATTTCACCAATAAATAATTGCTTATTTATACGCAAAGGTATTTTTTATGGTTCACAGTAAGTGAGTTATTGCAGTGAAATGTTACTGGTTATTTATTTATATATGTTGGATTTTCTAGTATTAGGCAACACTTATATTGAAGGTGATTACATGCAAACAGATAATCATCGGTTTTCCCGGATAATTTGAATGGGTTTTTTCGCCCGGTTAGGAGTAAAAAATGACTTTAATGTGGAAAGAAATCATGGAGCAGCCTGCGGTTTTAAAGAATTGCTTCGATGAAAATTACGATACCGTTTTAAAAATCGCCGATACGGTAAAAAGCCAAAACATTCGATACGGTGTTATCGCTGCCAGAGGAACATCCGATCATGCCGGTATTTACGGTAAATATATGATGGAAACATATGCGGGTATTCCTGTGGGTCTTGCGGCGCCGTCAGTTACATCAATGTATGGAGCCGATATCAATTTTTCATCAGGTATGGTTATTGGAATTTCCCAATCCGGAGAAGCTAAAGACGTTTTATCGGTATTAAAAGCTGCTAATAAAAAGGGAGCGGTAACGGTAGGGATAACTAATTATGTGGATTCACCCATAGCAAAGGAAGCAAACTTCCATTTATGGTGTAATGCCGGTCCGGAAAAAAGTGTGGCGGCAACTAAAACTTTTACTGCACAAATGATGATTTTGGGTATGCTGGCAGGGGCGTTAAGCGAAAGTAACGCAGTATTTGACGAGTTGAAGAAGGTTCCCGATCTTATAAAAACAACTTTAGACGATCATGAGAAAATTAACGGATTTGTTAATAGATACACATATGCACAGGAGTTTTTTATTTTAGCCAGAGGATTTAATTATGCCATCGCATTGGAATCGGGTCTTAAAATACAAGAAACCACATATATTCGTGCCAAAGCATATGCGGTATCGGATTTCTATCACGGACCGTTTGCAATGCTAACACCACAGATCCCGGTGATTATGTATGCGACAGAAGGGCCTTTGCTTGGTGATGCAAACAACATGTTGGACAAACTGGCTGATAAAAATTTAGAAGTTATTGTTGTAAGTAATGATCAAGATTCATTAAATAAAGGTGCAGAAAGTTTTAAAATACCGAAATGTCACGTATCGGTGGCTCCATTTTTATGTGCGGCGTTTGCACAAATGTTTGCATGTAAATTATCGTTGTCCAAAAGGTTAAATCCTGATAAACCTAGAGATTTAAATAAAGTTACAATTACGGTATAAAATATTTAATAATTAAAATTAAACGGTATCAAAAAATAACAGGAGATTTAAGATTCAAGTCTCCTGTTATTTGCTGTGTAGACAGGAATCGTCCTTTTTGACGAAGCCTGAAATGAAAGGTCTTTTAACCACTGTTCATTTTACTTTTTTGGAAGTATTATAAATTTTATAATCAGTTTTGTTCATATCCTGCATCAACATTTGTGCGGATGTATTATTTCTTTCATGAGCGGTGGAAATATTTTGTTCTGTATGGATCGTTTCTTGATGCTTTTCAAAAGGTTGCCTGCTTTTCATCGATCGTGTACTTCCACAGTCTCATCTCTGAATAATAAGCTTATAGAATAAAGTCCGGCGATACCTATAATGGTGTATATGGCGTTGCTGACAAACGATGCCTGTCCGAATACCGCCGCAACGAGGTCAAATTGAAACAATCCCACAAGCAGCCAGTTTATGGCTCCAAGGATCACGAAAACCAATGCGACTCTATCTAAAGGCGTTCTACTCATATTACAAATCTCCTTTAAAACGTATTTTTGCAATTCAAATTGCTCATTTCTGTTTATATTTTAACCAAATCAATATAAAAAATACTTTTTATTCGTTCCAAAAATGATAAAAAACGAAAAAAAAGGGCTTTAAAAGCCCTTTTATATAAACAACTCTCAATGTACAAAACGAACGCATGATCTATATATCTAATTCGATCTTAATGTAACATTGATAGTCGATCGCATTAATGCCAATAACATAATATGTATAATTTCTCTAATTGTGATTATTTTGATTAAAACATATCAATTTATTCAAAGGGAAACAAATTAACATGACATACATATACTAATGTGCGTACCATTGTATAGTTTTAATCAATAACCGGGATAATAAAATGCGGAAGGATGTGAATAAATGAGGCGTATATATATTAATGCCGGACCTTATGGAATGTTCCTTTTCAGATATATACTTATTGAGTTTCAAAAAGCGGAGCGTGAACAACCCGGTATTTATATAGACAGAAATAATCAAAATCAAGATGAATATGTGATATATGAAGATATGCAAAATGAAAATATAGACATTTTATCTAATATATTGGTTCAATATATTTTTAGTATTTATGAACCTGAAATAATCGGAGGTCTTATTGGGAATTTAAGTGATTTTTATGATTATTCCGAAAGATACGATATATTTAATAAAACAAAAAATAAGATATCCGATTATGATAAGCAAATCGAAGATTCTAAAAAATCGGCATATGTAAAAATATTAGATTTGTTAAGAACACAAAATATTTTTAACATAGAAGGTTTTATAGTCTTTAGGCTGAAAGAGTATATATTTTTCTTACGAAAAATAGTAGAGGAAGCATTAGATGACTTCCTAAGTGAAAAAGAACATAAAGAATTTATGAGAATGCTTGCATATTTTGTAGATATGCAAGAAAGTCGTACGGATACAACCCACATAATAACATCACCCGACTCGGGTTATATGTTATATGATGAGTTGGGTAACCGATATTTCTTACATGAAAATACAGCGATTACAGAACATATTACACTACGTAAAGAAGCGGAAGATATATTAATAGGTATGCTGATGTCACTTTTACCTAAAAAAATTATAATACATGACAAGGATAATTTAATGACAGTTCAAACTGTTGGTATATTAAAAGAAATATTCTCAGAAAAGATAGAAATGTGTCATGATTGTCCTAACTGTCATATATATGATGTTACAGGTCTGTTATTAACCCCACAGCCAAATTAAATTTACGGTATGAGTTATATGGTTTTACAGGATATAAAAATAAATGCTATCCTGATTCGGTACAATTAACCATATATAATAAATTGGTTTGAGTATCGAAAAAGGTAAAAATAATTGTTAGAATGCAACAATTAGCATAAGCATACATCCCGGTTCTAAATCTATTACATAAAAAACGAAGGCTAAAAAAATCACTTCTATGGAGATGATTTTTTTGCCTTCGTTTTTAGAA
>CAZJOD010000035.1:0-26807 GCA_964547525.1 uncultured Clostridiaceae bacterium | reverse complement strand
CTCCAACTTTTCCAGCTTTTCCATAGCTTTTCCGAAATCATCGTCAAGCTTCAATATAGGTTTATATTGTATATCTTTTGTCCAAACAAACTTGTTTAATTCTTCTTCGGTATACTCTATGTTAAGCGAATCGGTCAAAACGTCTTTTTTATTCCGCAATCGTATTTTGGCAACAAAAGGATTTTCAACTGTCAAAGGTCCTCCCAAGCAACCGCCTGTACATGCTAGCGCCTCAATGAATTCAATATCGTTTAATTCACCGTTTTCAATTTTTTCAAATATTTTAATTACGTTGTGAATACCGTCTACCGCTAAAATATTCCGGTTTTTTATGGCTGAACTCTCTCCTCCGAAATCCGCCCATACAATTCCTTTCAAACTTGCCAAATCCGTATCGGGATTGGTATTATCGACTTGATTACAAGCTTCTAATAATTTTAAGTAAATATCACTGATAGCTATAACACCGTCCACACCTGATCGATTTTTTTCGTATGGAGCTTTTACGTTGGTAATTTTTGCGGCACAAGGAGATATAAAGAAAACACCTATATCATTATCAGATAATCCTGTCAAATCTTTTGCTTTTTGAATAGCCATAGCCGCACTTACTTCCATAGGTGATTCGATTTTTATAATACGATCAATTAACTCCGGAAATCTAACTTGTATTAATTTTACAACAGCAGGGCAAGCGGAAGAAATTAACGGGGAACGATTCCCCTTCTTATCCAGCAAAACATTAGTTGCGTATGTTACAACTTCCGCACCTTTTGCCACTTCATACACCATATTAAACCCGAGCTTTATTAAACCGTTTAAAATTTTTGCACGACTAAACTCATATTGACCGTATAAAGAAGGTGCAGGTAAGGCAATTTTGTATTTATACTTAGAAATTTCATCGAGCTTATCCGATATTGCCTGTTTTGCGTGATATGGGCATACACGGATACATTCTCCGCAATCTATACATCTTTCATTGATGATTTTCGCCTTGGATCCTCTTACCCTAATCGCTTCGGTAGGGCAGTGTTTTATACAATTGGTACAACCTCTACACTTTTCACTATCCAATGTAACCGAATGAAAATACTCTTTCATCACATATTTACCTCAATTGTCAATTTTGTACCCTCGCCGACCTTAGTTTCAATTTCAAATCTATCGGAATTTCGTTTTATATTAGGCAGTCCCATCCCCGCACCGAACCCAAGCTCACGAATTCTGTCGGGAGCGGTAGAATAACCTTCTTGCATAGCCAACTCCACGTCCGGTATGCCCGGACCTTGATCCTGAAACACCAACTTAATCTTTTCTTTATCAATCTCTACATCCATGCTTCCACCGTTCCCATGAATTACCACATTCATTTCAGCTTCATACATGGCGATAGACACCCTTTTTACAGCATCAACGGACACACCCAATTGCTTAAGTTTCTTTTTGACATTAGAAGAAGCCTCACCCGCAGCTTGGAAATCATCGGCGGATATTTCATAATGCAATTGAATGACACCCTTGTTCAAGTATGATTACCCCCCTCCGTTAAGCCGTTTTTATATAATAAACCGCATGCTACGAACATTGAATGCTTTGTACATACAACAGTTACGGATTTTTGTATTGCCATATCTAAAACCGAGCTGTCAGGCTTTTTCCCGCGCACAAATACTATTAGGCGTATATCCATCATTTCAGCCGTCCTAATGACCTGCGGATTAACCAAACCGGTCAGTAGCATGGATCCGTTTTTTACAAACGCCATCACATCACTCATTAAATCACTTCCGCATGCCGATGAAATTTCAGGATCCTCATCAACATCATGACATAACATTTCCCCGTCTAATATCTTTACAATATCACTTAACTTCATATTTGAATAGCCTTTCTTATATATAGCATCAATATTGCATGTTATTAAAAGACACGCAAATTAAATAAACAATTATTATAGCCTGACAAATTATTATTGTATAAAAACTAATTGTTAACAATTTATCAATCTCTTCAGCTATAAAAAAATACAACCTTTCAGTTGTTTGTTATTATGTCACCTATATTACATCATCCGCACTCTTTAGGTATGATATAAAAGGGTATTACCCTTATTTCTAGACACACTTTTATAATACGATATCACAAAAACACAATATTGTAAAGTAATTTTGACATTTCCGGAGAAAAATCATGTATGCTTACCATATCTATTTTGAAATGCATTGAAATATTGTAAATAATATTTGTATATGCGGCAAAAATCCATTATACTGATAAAACTCACCTTAACGAGCTTTATATTACACACAAACTAAGTATCAGGAGGATAATGTCGTGTCCAAAATAATCGATAATAAAAGCTTATCATATGAAAAGGAAAGACTGGACGAGGTACTACAAAAAATAGATTTGGCTTTTGAAAAACGAAAACTGGATCAAATACGTCTCCAAAGTGAGATAAGTTATTTACAAGCTCATTTCAACGGGGATAATTTTCAAAACGATATAGACTTGGCGGTAAATCAAGCATTATTGGATACGGCGTCAAAAATCCTTACCGGTTTAACATTATCATCTCAAAAACCCTATTTCGCACGTATAGATTTTAAAGAAGAAGGCGAACCAAGTCATTCGTCAATATATATAGGGAAAATGAATTTTATTGAAAAACCCGGCGATCATCCGCTTATCGTAGATTGGCGTGCACCTGTATCCAATTTATATTATGAATCCAGGTTAGGGCAAACCGGATACGAATGTCCCGAAGGATATATACAAGGTGATCTTTCATTAAAAAGACAATTTGTAATTAATAAAAGAATTTTAGAGAAATTCTACGATATTGATCTGACTACAAATGACGAGCTTTTACAAAATGCCATAACTGCAAATACCGATAGAAAATTAAAAGATATCGCCGCAACAATTCAAGCCGAACAAAACAGAATTATACGTTCCGATATGTGGATTCCGATCATAGTTCAAGGGGCTGCAGGTAGTGGAAAAACAACCGCCGCACTACATCGTATGGCATATATGATATATAATTACGGAGAAAAATTCGAACCGGATCAATTTATAATCATAGGACCCAATAAGTTTTTTCTAGACTATATATCCGAGGTTTTACCGGAATTAGGTGTTTCCCGAGTGACCCAATCCACATATGAAGAGACGGCTATGAAATTTCTAGGAAAAAAACTTAAATTGCAGGATAAAAACAACATTTTAGAGAATTACGAAAAGGATGATGATATTAAAAAGCAAAAAAGATTTAAAGCTTCTTTAAAATATAGAGATCTTATAAAAGATTTTTTAGATGATAAAACCGGAAGTCTACTTCCTGCAGGTGATTTGAACATTGACAAATTTACAATAATTAATAGTGAAAAAATTAGTTGGCTTTTCCATTCATATTTGAACTACCTTCCTCCTTATAAGCGGATACCGTTAATTAAGGATCATGTAAGACAGTTGGCAAAGTCTGTAATACAAAGTGTATCCGAACAGCTGGAGATTCAATGCAACAATAATGTTTTAACGGCAAAAAGAGAAATATTCGACCCGAAGTTAAGACAGTCACGTATAATTAAAGAGCTTGATTACAGAGATAAGACAATTGAATACTTGAAGAAAAACCACAGAGCATTGGTAAATAAATTTTTTGATCGTATTGTTAAAACATCGTGTTGGCAATACTATGATCAATTCTTAAATTACATTGTCAATAATTTTGAAGGTATAGTAAAAAGAACGGCCGAGACTACATTAAAAAGCATAAAAGAAGGTGTATATGAGCTTGACGATTTGGCACCTCTTATGTTTATTAAACGGTATATGTACGGTTCCGAAGATCATAACGAAATAAAACATATTATTATTGACGAAGCTCAGGATTTAAGCCTTTTTCAGTTGTATGTCCTTAAAATGACTTCTCCGAACAGTTCGTTTACCATACTGGGTGATATATGCCAAGGAATATATTCCTATAGAGGTGTTTCGGACTGGTCGGCTCTCACAGAGATATTTACTACAAACCATGGTTGTAAATATGAAATATTGAATCAAAGTTATAGGAATACCGTTGAGGTTATGACCGAAGCCGTAAAGGTATTGGCTAAGTTTCCCGCTTACAAAAATTATTTGGCCAAACCTGTTATACGTCATGGAAATAAACCTTGTTGGCGAAAAGCACAAACAACCGAAGACATATGCAACATAATTTATGAAATTGTATCAGGTTACTATGAAAATGATAAAAAATCAGTAGCGATTATCTGTAAAAATATAAAAGCTTGTAAAAAAATCTATGATATGTTAAAAAAGAAGAAAAATATTTCTTTTACCCTGATTACAGGAAACGAAGCGGAATATAAAGGCGGCCCGGTTATAATACCCATATATCTGGCAAAGGGATTGGAATTCGACAGTGTCATTATTGCGGATGCAGATCATAATACTTATCATATGAACGAAGATGACGCTAAATTATTGTATGTGGCAATGACTCGCCCGATTTATGATCTGCACTTGTTGTTTATTGACAGACCGACCCCGTTACTGACTTAATATATGTAATTCAATATATTTACGGATAAATAATAACTTCCGTACCTATACCGATATGCTTTGCCAGTATGTCAATGTCATCGTCGGTTAAAGCGATACAGCCCCATGTCCAATCCCTTGAATTTCCTCCTCCGTGAATACCTACTTCACCCCCTAAGGCGGTATACCAGTCGGGTCTATTTCTTTTATCTATGGCATCCTTTATATTATTAAATTGCGTTTGAGAAATCCGATTTTGTGAAAGCGCTTTTTGAGCGTCAATCACATTCGGATAGCTCAAACCATAAAATAAATGAAACTGACTGTTACTGTTTATATAACATATATAGTACTCACCTTCAGGTGTTTTTCCATCTCCTTCTTTTTCTTTGTGTCCTATAGGATTGAATCCTAAAGCAATTTTAAACCGTCCGATGAGATTTCCGGCATCAAAAAGTTCCAGATGTCTTCTTTGTTTATATATTTCAATCCGGACATTCTCGCTTTTTGCAGAAGGTTCTACGTAAAATAAATTATCAGCATCATTTGAATCCATATAATTTGATTCTTTTGTGTATTCTTCATCTTTTTTCGTTTCTTCATCGGATTGGCTTTTTGGAGTAGTCCCGGTACCGGACTTCCCGGACTCATTCATACCACTTTCCATTGTAGAGGTGATTTTTTCCGATACTGTAGTAACAGCATTTGAAGAGTCGCTTTTTTCAAAAATTTTTATGTTTTCATCCTGTTCGGTTCCACCATGCTCCACATTATTAGATCCTGGTAACCGATTTGATGTACAACCTGACAAAATGAAAATGAAAAACAAACCACATATGAATTTTTTCACCGTTTTAAACCTCCGCCTTGTTTGATCAAGTAAAGCATAACATAAACAGCATTAGGCGGCAATACAAGAGTATGTTATTGGCTGCTTAGGAACAGCATACCTTAAAACCCGGAATATAATAAATCTATGGTTTCACTGCGGTAATTACAGGTATCAAAGACATTTCCATTGATTTTATATAACATAAAAGGTTCAAATACTCAAACGGTGTTTTTGTATTTGAACCTTTTTTCTAAGTGTAAATCTTCTATTTAATATTGAAATAATCTTTTAACTGCTCGGTTTTATCTAATCTTTCCCAGGTTAAATCAAGATCTAACCTTCCAAAATGACCGTAAGTCGCAACTTGTGCATAAATAGGCCTTCTTAAATCATAGTATTTAATTATTGCAGTGGGACGAAGATCAAATAATTTATTAACCGCATTTGCAATCTTTTCATCGTCAACTACTCCGGTTCCGAATGTATCAACTAATATAGACACCGGACGTGCAACTCCTATAGCATATGCCAATTCAACCTCACATCTGTCGGCTAGTTTCGCCGCAACAATATTTTTTGCTACATGTCGTGCCGCATAAGCCGCCGAACGGTCTACCTTGGTAGGATCTTTACCCGAGAATGCGCCTCCTCCGTGACGTCCCATTCCACCGTATGTGTCGACTATGATTTTTCTGCCGGTAAGACCCGAATCCCCTTGAGGGCCTCCTGTTACAAATCGCCCTGTGGGGTTAATGTATATTTTTGTGTTATTATCAAGTAACCGGTTTGGTATAACTTGCTTTATCACAGTCTCATAAACATCATCATGTATTTTGTTTTGTGAAACATCAGGAGCATGTTGGGTTGAAACCACAATGGTGTCAATTCTGTCAGGTACTCCGTCAACGTATCGGAAAGTAACCTGAGATTTACCATCCGGTCTAAGATAAGGAAGAATTTTTTCTTTTCTTACTCTAGCCAATTCGCGAGTTATATTATGTGCAAATGTAATGGGCGCGGGCATAAGTTCTTTTGATTCGTTGCAGGCGTAACCGAACATCATTCCTTGGTCTCCCGCACCGTTTTGTAAATCGTCCGATTGACCGGTTTTTTGTTCAAACGATTGATTTACGCCCATAGCTATATCCGGTGATTGCTCGTCAATGGCTGTTAAAACTGCACAGGTATTGCCGTCAAAACCGTATTCAGCATTATCGTACCCAATATTTTTTACCACATTACGGGCAATTTTCGGAATATCAACATAACAATCAGTTGTTATCTCTCCCATTACAAGCACTAATCCTGTAGTAACGGCTGTTTCGCATGCAACCCTGCCGTTTGGATCACACGCCAAAATGGCGTCTAAAACATTATCCGATATTTGATCGCATATTTTGTCGGGATGTCCTTCGGTCACCGACTCGGATGTAAAAAATTTTACTGTCATATAAAACCCTCCATTATATAAAATATAGTAGTAGGTTTCCCTGAATTGTAGATTCCATAAAAATAAAAAATCTCTCCCCTGAAGGAAGAGAATTATTTTCTTACTCATCTTTCAGGATTAACCTGCGGGAATTGGCACCATGATATTAAATATCGGTTGCCGGGTTTCATCGGGCCACGTCCCTCCGCCTCTCTTGATAAGTATTTTATTATCATTTATGTTGGCAGACATATTTATCATATATCTTGCTAACAATTATGCAGTCTACAGTAATTATTACCAAATGTCAATGATTTTTTTAATTTTTTTAAAATTTTAAGTTTCTAAGCCTTTTAAACACCAACTACACCGTTTTTTATGGCTTTTTAAGCACTTTGTTTTGTTTATTGCGCTTTAGCTTTATAAATCATACCTTCTTACAGCTTCATCATCCCATATACCGTTATCAGACATACCCCAATCTATTCTTATTTTGGGTACTTCAAACTCATAAAACCACCTTATAACAATAGGTGTGTTTTCGTATTTTCCAGTAAACAGTACACATTTTGCATTTTCTTGTTTTACTACAGCCACCGGCTTTAATTCTTTAAATTTTAGTATGTCCTCATTACATTCTAAATAATCTAATAAGTGGGGCAAGTATTTTTCGGCAGCTTTGGTATCGGCTTCATCGTAACGGTCTACGGCTTTATTCCATTTCTCATTACCGTTATTTAGCCAAACGGGAGTTGTAAATGCATAATGCTCATCAACTTGTTTTATTCTTAGATATACCCACTCGCCATTTAAATTTTTTGCATGGACAGTGCCGGAAATTTCAAAATCCGCAGTGCCCGGTTGATGTGTAGCAACTACATTCCTTCCACATATCAAATCGATTTTTTGAATTATATCAGTCCCGTGACAACATAATGAATATGACATTTTATCTGTTACTTTGACGGTCTCTCCCATAGAAGCTCCGTTAAAAGTAAAATCTACATACATTCGCGCACCGGATGTCGCATACGTTGATCCTGTAGTAAAGCTGTTCCATATCTTGTTTCTGGTCAGACCGTCGGTAACTGATGCGGTTAAAGGTCCGCTTCCGTATGCACAATCTCTTTGAAACAGAATTTTTCCATTTCTACCTCTACCAGTTTCCACTGCTCGTGGTCCTCCTTGAAGACCTGCATGCAAGTCTGTACATCCACAAACAGCAAATTTCATACCTAAGCCTAAAGCTTTTTGCATTAACCATTCTGCATTTCCAAAAGCACTTATGACTTCAACCATTCTGTCACTTTGGCATTGATAAACATCCCATTTCGGGGTGCTGCCTCCTATATGCACTTCCATTATAACATCGTCACGTTTTCCATATAACCCTTCAACTTCATATAACGAAGTCTCGTAAACGGGAGGAAGCTGTTCATCCAAATGTTTAAAGAAAATATTTCTATCACCTTCACGTTGACCCGGGTGTGATTCATACGACAAGAACGGAACATATTTGTTTTGTATGTCATATGAAATACACGCTTGTTTATAGGTATCCCATATTTCTTGTGCATTTATCTTCGGCATAGACATAGGCCCTATTGCACAAAAATCCAATCTGCATTGTTTATGCGCCTGGTAGTGCCGACCGAAGGGATTCATTTTCTCGGTATTTCCTGACATTATATACATAGACCGGTCTCCCCAGCCATGAGCATGAAGATCTCCCCAAAATACTCTATTTTTAGGATGCTCAAGCACTTTCACAGGATTGGAGACAAAACATTCGTTGGAATCTTTAAGCCTTGCTTTTATTCGGTATACACCTTCCACTGAACAAAAAACATCCGGCTGTATAATCACACCTTTTTCACCATTAGTTTTAAAATCCGTTACAGAACAAATATTTTCAAACCCCGTT
This sequence comes from uncultured Clostridiaceae bacterium, assembly GCA_964547525.1. GTDB lineage: Bacteria > Bacillota > Clostridia > JAAYHZ01 > JAAYHZ01 > CAZJOD01. Next base: position 18,071 of record CAZJOD010000035.1, on the reverse strand, counting down.
GTGTCTTCCAACAAAACAATATCTGTGAAATCTTCTATTATATTTGAATTTCTATCGTAGACAGATATCAAAACATCAAACTTTTCCTGCGGTTTTACTACCGTAGGCAGTAAAACACGAATATATGTCACTTCATGGTGAGGCAATCCTAATATGGTTACAGGTTCTTTGTCACAGATATCAATTTGCTGATCATACTCGGCAATTAAAAATATTTTTGCTTCTGAAACCGTCCAATATGTTTCACTTCCTTTAGACCCTTCGCTTGTATCTCCAACCGTAACTTCAAACGAATCACCTTTTTTAAAAACTCCTTGTTCAACAGAAACCGTAAACGGGCAAGTAAATCCTACCTGTGATCCCGGATTTATTTTAAGTTTTGCTTGGGAGATGGTCTTTAGTGTCGTGTAATCTCTGCCCTTAGGCTTTTGAGTCTGACATTTGTGAGAAAAATTATAATTGGTTCCCAGGACAATAAAATTAGTTCCCGGATAATAATCCTTTTGGTTATTAACTATTTTAAAAATCCAACTGCCTGCAGTTCCGGTTATTACATTTAGTTTTTTTCCCTCAACCTTATTCCCATTTAAATCATGAAATTCCATTTCAAAATCAAAATTAACCGGGTGATTATTTATTCCTTTGCTCATTTCCAAAACTATTGTTTCTTTAATATTACTTTGCATATTTGCCTCCGTTTAACTACTGTTTATACATTGTTTATCGGGTTTACAGATATTATGATTATAATAGATTTCTTTCTGATAAATAATTTTTATACTGCTTAAAATCCAATTTTGGTCTAGGATCAAAGAGTATATATAATTCCATGTACATACCGTTTTGTATTCTTCTGTCTTGTCTGGATTTCACTAATCCTTTTATAATTTCACCCTGTGATTCATAATGTTTTATGGCTTTTTGGATTATTCCCTCACACTGTTCATCGGTAACAACAATTCGATTCGCTCTCACCGGCCTTCCCTCCACTAAAGCGTCTTCCGGAGAAAAATCCGCCCACACCGAGTACTCGGCAACAGATTTTACAGCATTAGGTTCGCCCCAATCAACAACAACAGGATCTCCTGCTTGAGGTGAATCATACGCTCCTATACAATAAACCGCCGTATGGTCGATATGCTCCCTGTAATGATTTGGTACCAATACTCTTGTAATTTTAAATTTTCTCAGTGCCGTTATAATCAATTTAAAACTTCCGTCTCTATCTTCATCCAGTTTCCATCCTATATAACGTAAAGCGGTGAAATCACAAAAATCAAATCTTATTATATTCTCTTCTTTCACTCCTAATTCCGCATATGCTTTAACGGTTTCATCTTTTCTTATATCAACTATACTTTCCCTTTGTTCGGGCTTGCTATATCCTGCATTTCCACTGCAAAAAATAAAAACATAAACTTCGGCACCGTTTTTTTGTGCCGCTTTTATTGCATAACCCGCACCTATTAACGCATCATCGTCATGGGGGCTGAAAACACATAAATTTTCCTTACCGGCTTCCCAATTAGGAAACAAAGTGTTTATATCATCAGAGCAAATATCATTGTTGGTATTAATATATTTAAATTCCATTTTCATCGTCTCCTTTTATATACTTAGGATACTAAATTACAAGTATTATATCATACCTTAAAAAAGATATAAGCTTTAAAAGTATACTTAATACCGAAATAACAAGCAACTTAAAATAATCTATAATATGAATTCATAGTTTGTGTATATTTATAGTTAAAAAATCATACATTGTAGCAAAAACATAAAAGGAATATGAATATGTTATTTATAATTGGAACAACCGCAATATTTTTATTAGCCGGCGTCTTGCATTCTCTGTTCGATATTACACAATTCGAACCGTTTAAAATCATAAGCCCTATCAACGAAAGCATATGGGAACATATGAAAATGATGTTTTATGCAATACTGATATGGTCGGTTATTGAATATTTCATAAGAAAAAACAAAGCCTTAAGCTTAGATTGTTTTTGGTTTTCAACATTATTAGGATTAATAACGGGGATCTTCTTGGTACCTGCCATTCACTATACTTTTGAAGCTATATTCGGACGAACCCCTTTCATAGTTCATTTGGTAATAGTCCTAATAATCGCTTTGGCAGACCGGTTATTTATCAAGTACATACCTGAACTATATACAGCCGGGAAATGTAAAGTTTTTGATAAATTAAGCATACCGGTTATAATATTATTAGTTGCAATGTTTACGTATTTTACTTTTTACCCGGGTAACACACCCATTTTTATTGAAGCTTAAAGCATTACTGAAAAATTTAAATATTTCACTGCAAAAACTTATAAACGATTAAAGTACTAAAAAAAATTTGACTTTTTATAAAATGTGTTTTAAAATACATATACATAAGTAAGACTTATGGGGGGTTAGCTCAGCAGGCTAGAGCGCTTGCTCGACACGCAAGAGGTCATCGGTTCGATCCCGGTATCCCCCACCAAAACGTCTTACTTTTTTTTGTATAAAAAACAGGCACGGTGTTACCCGGTGCCTGCACTTACATATTAAAATCTATATAACCAATTCGTAAACCGCTTGTGTACATATTCCGGCATGCCGCATCAATTCTTCTATTACTACATATTCGTCCGCTTTATGTATGTTATGCCCCGTACCTCCGAAAGCGACACCTCTGTTTTGAAGTTTTCTGGCATATGTTCCTCCACCCATTGACTTTAGTTCCCCCTTTTCACCTGTAACTTTTTCATAAGCCGACATCAGTTTTATAATCAGAGGATGGTTTTCAGGCACGTATAAAGGGGCGGAATGACTGTCAACAATAATATCTATTCCCTTTCCGTACAGTTTTTGTTTTAGTAACTCCAATACTAAGTCGCCACTAAATGTTACAGGATACCTTATGTTTAATCCTATAGATACGTTATTTTCATCCATTTTAAACAATCCCAAATTATTAGAAAGTGATCCCGATTGCTCATCCTGTAAGTATATACCTAGTGACTTGCCATCAGGTTCAAAACCGATATTTTCTCTTACAAGCTTCAAAATATCACTATTTTCACATCCCAAACCGGTTTTGAACAAATACTCCGACATAACAGAAACAGCATTCATTCCGTCTTCAGGTGTGCTACCGTGAGCGGGTTTACCTTTTGCAACAATCATGTTGCCGTTAAGCCGGCCTTCATAATATACTTTACCGGGTTCTCCCTTTGTTATGTCGGTTAACAATTCCAAATCCAAATTCACAGGTTTTTTCAAACATACCCGACAAAACTCCGGTACAACATTAAATGCCGTACCTGCTTCTATATAATTAATATCTGTATATTTTAATTCATTAGTCTTTTTATTTAAATATATGCTGAATATCCCTTTTTCCCGGTTATATGCGGGATAACCTGCGTCAGGAGAAAAACCGTATAAGGGTAGAGGCTCTTTTTTAAAATAATAATCCATACATTCCATACCGGTTTCTTCGTTGGTTCCGAATATTACCCTTACTTTTCTCTTTGTTTTTACTCCTAAATCCTTTAATACTTTCAAAGTATAAACGGCGACAACAGCTGAAGCTTTATTGTCACCTGCCCCCCTACCGTAAATAATTCCGTCATTTACCACACCTTCGTAAGGATCAAAAGTCCATCCCATTCCTTCGGGAACAACATCCAAATGAACAAGAACACCTATGTATTCATCACCTTCTCCATATTCAGCATATCCGGCGTATCCGTCCACATCTACCGCTTTTAAACCTAAATCCCGTGATATGCCCAATGCACATTGCAATGCGTTATACGGTCCCGCTCCAAAAGGCATCCCGGGTTTGGGTAACTCAGCAACACTTTTGCATCTGACTAACTTTACAATATCTCGTACGATATCATTTTTATATTTATTTATTTCATTATATATTATACCGCAGGATATTGAGTCCCCCTTTGATAATACCGATCCCATTATACTTTGGCTGCAAGAATTGATACATTCATCCATCTTTTTTCCCCTTCTTCTTATATAAAAATTCGTTGTGCACTATATAAAAGTAATTTATCTACTATTTATATTATACATGTTTCTTTTTATTGATTCCACATTAATTACTTTTATAAGATTCTGCCGCATAAACTTTATTTTATTGTAATAAACGATCATTAAACCTAAATACCATATGCCACGACATTAAAAATTCAAACCAAACCGTATTGATTAGAACGCCGGTTCACAGTATATGAGTTATTGCAGTGAAATCATTATAATAAATTTTGACGAATTTTTCATACATTACGACAATATGGTGTTTAACGGTACCAAGTATGCAATTTTCATTGCATATCAATAAATATATTAAATGAACAATTATTTATCTAATATGACGAAAAACCGCCTGTATCAAGGACTTTGAATAGTGCATATTTTACAGAATAATTGTATTTTATGAGAATCCTTGAGGAAAACAGCGATATATAGATGATTATTTAAATTCTAAGAGATAGTTTTATAATTCACTTATATACATTGCTTAAATATGGGTTTGCAGGCTTTTATCTTGTTGACTTCTCATTATATCCCACTTATAATAGGCACGAATATAAAATACAGGAGGTATAAGTTCTTGTTAAGGGGTGTCAGTAAGGTGAAGCGTAATCGACCTATAAGATTTAAAAATCAATTTCCTTAACTGATATATTATGAAAGGATGTGAGGTTATCAACATATGCTCGCATATGTTGGAAATTTATGAAGAAAGAAAATGATGTTGAAGCACAACACTTAGATTTGAACAAAAGAGATTTGACAGAGAACTTGAAGAACCGACTAAAAAATATTCTCGCTGCGGATGAGAATATTTTATGCGAGGCTATGTCTGATATGACTTTAGAGGGCTTGTATGAAGAGGCGGGGCTGGTTCTTACAAATAAAAGATTAATTTCATTCGATCCGAAACACCATAAAGGTGTATATGAAGTGGAGATAAATGAAATTGAAAAAACAACAATTGAAAAAATGTATGGGAACAGTATCTTCCAAGTTGTTTTGGATAGTGTGACGATAGATGTAAATCGTTTCACTAACGCAAGGGAAGATTTTTTTAATGAGTTTGTTTTAAAAATACTAGAAATACAGGGTAGATATGATGAGATAAATAATGTGCAAAATGATGCCGATACCGAAAAAAGGTATCGATGTCCGAAGTGCGGGAGGATTTTGCCTGAGAAAAACGCAATCTGTTCCAAGTGTATAGATAAACGCAAAGTGGTACGAAGATTAATGGAATATATTAAACCGTACAAGAAATTAACCGCTTTTGTTTTGTTGCTCTCATTATTCGTAACTGTGTTACCTCTGATTCCGCCAATGTTAACAAAAACATTAATTGATGATGTTATCGTTAATAAAAATATTCAGGGTTTGTGGAGAATAGTTTTCACATTATTCTGTATATATTTGTTCAACTCGGTTTTCAGCGGTTTCAGACATTACTATCTTAGCAAGTTGTCTAATACAATAATTTTCAAGCTCAGGACACAAGCTTTTTCCAGTGTACAAAAACTTACTTTGAAGTATTACGATAAAAGAAGTACAGGCTCAATCATGTCTCGTGTTAGCAATGATACTCAGCGACTTCAAGCTTTTATGGTTAGTCTGACTCAGAACGTAATTATTCAATTCCTTACATTAGTCGGTATATTGGCTTTTATGTTATCAATGGATTGGAAACTTACACTATTGTCCATCATACCGGTACCTTTTGTAATAATCGGGTCTCAGATATACGCAACAAAAATGCGTCCTAGATATAGGAGAATATGGAGACGTATGTCCAGAATGAATGCCATACTGGGAGATTCAATTCCGGGCATTAGAGTTATAAAAGCTTTCACCGGTGAAGACAGGATCATCCACAAATATACCGAGCAAGGTGAAGATTTACTTGAAGAACACATGTCCGCCGAAGCAAGATCCAGTGTATATTCACCATTGATAACCTTTGCCGTTATACTAGGCAGTTTGTTGATTTGGGGATTAGGTGGGTATTGGGTTATAACCCAACCCGATAGATTATCAATAGGTAGTTTGATTGCATTTATCAATTATACAGGTAGATTCTATGCTCCCGTTCAGTTTTTTGCACAATTTAATGATCAGTTGCAACAAGCTTCTACTTCGGCTGAAAGAGTATTTGAAATTCTTGATGCGGATCCTGAGCCTAATTTAGGAAAAGGTAATATTATAAAAGATTTAACAGGAAAAATTTCCTTTGAAAATGTATTCTTTTCATATGAAAAAGGGAAAAATATCCTTAAAAATATAAATTTAAATGTAGAGGCCGGTCAAACAATCGGCATAGTCGGTTCAACCGGTTCGGGTAAGTCCACATTAGTTAATCTTATATTAAGATTCTATGAACCTACGGACGGAAAGATTAAAATTGATGATAAAGATGTTTCTGATATTGATATCGACTTTTTAAGACAAAATATAGGTTATGTATTACAGGAACCTCTCCTTTTCAGAGATTCTATAGCGAATAATATTTGTTATAGCAAACCCGATGCCACGATTGAAGAGATTATAGAAGCTGCAAAAATAGCAAATGCACACAGATTCATAATCAAATTTCCCGATGCCTACGATACCATTCTAGGTGAAAGAGGAACGGGTCTGTCCGGAGGCGAAAGACAAAGGGTATCAATAGCAAGAGCATTAATAAAGAATCCGAAAATATTGATACTGGACGAAGCAACTTCGGCAGTTGATACCGAAACGGAGAAATTGATACAAGAAGCTATAGACCGTTTAATTAAAGGCAGGACCACATTAGTAATAGCACACAGATTATCAACATTACGTAAAGCACACAAGATCCTGGTTTTAGAAAACGGTGAGATATTAGAGTTTGGTACACAAAGTGAATTGATGGAAAAGAAAGGACGTTTTTATAATCTGGTTCAAATGCAAACCGATATAGGTTCTGACATTATCAGATATAATTATTAATAAGAGGTGATTATTATGCAATATGGAAATATAGTATCGGCAACTGAATTAAAGAATATATTGCCCGCTAATAACGGAGCTGTAACGGTTAAATGTGCGGATGAAAGTACCATTGAAAATATAAAACCCCGCAGATTATTTCCACTTACAGGAAAAACAACACATATCAACTTTTTGAATTCTGAAGGAGAAGAAGTTTTAATTCTTGACAACATGAAGAATTTGGACAAAGAATCAAAAAGAATACTTACCGATGCTTTGGACAGATACTATGTTATACCTAAAATAAAAAACATAGTAAGTATAACCGATGAATTTGGTGTATATATTTGGACAGCCAATACCGATAAAGGTATTGTTAAATTTGAAGTACGTCAACCTAGTGTTGACATTAAATCATTCGGTGGTGGTTATATTGTTATTAAAGATATAAATGATAACAGATACGAAATACCCGATTATAGGAAAATGGATCGGGCCAGTCAAAGGTTATTGGAAGAACAATTATAATTGAATACGGATAAATTAAAAAGCCGGGACTAAACCGGCTTTTTAATTTAAAAAAAAGATGCTTACTTCCTAAGCATCCTTTATATCAGTTTAATTACTTAATAGAGTCGGATAATTTTCCAACACATTCTTTGCAAATGTTTTTTCCTGAATAATTTACGGTATCCTGTGCACTACCGCAAAAAATACATGCAGGTTCATATTTTTTAAGGATAATAGCTTCGTCATCAACATAAATCTCCATAGCGTCTTTAATCTTAATGTCAAAGGTTTTCCTCAACTCCATTGGTAATACCACTCTACCTAACTCATCAACTTTCCTTACGATTCCGGTTGCTTTCATAATACAATCCATCCCTTCTAAAAAAATTATTTGGTTTTTTAGAATCATTTATTAGTTTTCAGCAATAAAATACACAAGCTTATTACTCTTATTATGTACTGTGAATTTATAAATATGAAACTATAATTGATTCTTTATATCTATGTTTTATTCAACCATACATTATTATACACATTTATTTAAAAAATTCAATATTTATTTTGTAAGATTCATACATTATTAATAAATTGTCTTTTAAATTATCAGAAAATGATATAATTTAATCATATATTTACTTTTTATAGTTACTTAATAATAATAGACATTTTTACTGTGGTATATTCATTTAAGATTCATTATTTTTTACAAGAACAAAGTAAAATAAGTATTGTATTTAATACTCCTACATGCTAGAATTGCGACTTATGATGCAAAAATTCAGATAGGACAGGTATAATATGTACATACTTTTATTGATAACAACCATAGGATATGCGATTCAAAGTATTATAGTGAAAGCTTTTTCAAAATACTTCTGTAAAAGTGTTTCTAATCGTTTTTCTTTCTTTTTTATAGCATTTACTGTTGCTTTTTTAACATTAACTTTAACAAGACCGGCTGTTTCTTCCGTTTCCGGTGCTACTTTGATATACGGAGGATTATTCGGTGCTTTGTTTGTAATATCCATATATATTTATTCTGTTGCTATGTCTTTAGGAAATGCCGGTACTACATCATTGATTATGTCAACGGGAGTTATAATTCCTATTGCCATCGGCACAATTTTTTTCAACGAACCGATCACGTGGTTGAAGCTTTTAGGTTTCATATTGATTATGACCGCTTGCGGCTTGATAGGATCTGATAACAGTTCGGGTAACGGAACATCTAAAAACCGCAAAAAATGGTTTATATACTCTCTAGGATCAACTTTTACTAACGGTGCTTTATTAACTTTTTCAAAAATGCATCAGGTGACTGTTCCTGGAAAAGATCAAAAAGAATTTATTTGGATTGCTATGGGTATTGCGGCAATTGTATGTTTTATCATACTAAAAGGTGTATTAAAATCTGAACATGTGTCGTTGAGTGATAGTTTTATTCCTCTAAATAAAGTAAAATATCTTTTTATGGAAATAGGGCTTGCACTGTCAATATGTATACCTAATCTTACATTACTTATGGTTGTTTCCCGCTTGCCTTCGATAATTGTTTTTCCCGTATCAAACACCGGATCTTTGATTATAGTGACTTTAGCTTCACTGTTTATATTTAAGGAAAAACTCTCGGTTAAAGGTTATGCCGGAATGTTTGCCGGAATGCTAGCGATCATGATATTAAATTTTTAAATGATAGTCTAAATAGCAAAAAACATGCAAATCTTATTGATCTGCATGTTTTTTTATATTTAATATCCGATTACTTTATTCGGTATATTTAACTATAACCGGCTTTATAACATTATAGCTTTCACTCCTGTTATCATACAAAAGTCTTCTAGCACATCGTACAGTTCATATCCATAACCTAAGCATGCATATTCATTAGACCAGTTTTGTACCAAAGCTTCTATGTCACATTCCGCTGTAACAAACGCATGCGGCCAAAACGGAATTCCACATTCAAGTCTTCTCTTTTCAATGTCGGCTCTATCGGGTTCTTTTATTGTGCATTTGGTAACTACCAGTTCAAACTCACCGTTATTTCTTCCGAATCGTGCCAATACACCTTTTCCTTCTTTACAAACCAATTGAACGGACAAACCTCCGGCTTCACCTTCAGTGGGTATACCGTGTTCGGCAAACCCTGCAGGTCCGATCTCAGATGCCAGTGAAGGTGGTACGGCTCCGTCTCCAATTATTTTTATTTCATTGTTTTTTTTGTCTATATGCTGTAAATCACCGTAATATACGGGTTCATTACTAAGGTGTGTTAAAAGGTAAACTGTCATTGCAGTATTAAAATCCGAAAGAGTTGAAGTTGGGATCCTATCTTCAAGCATCATACTCTGAGCAAAACAAGTAGCTGAGTAATCATCCCCTAATCCCGGGAAAGATTGAACAGTGTAAAAGTCCCAATTCTCTTTTTTCAATGTCTTCTTTATAGCAATATATAGTCTTATTGAACGCTCGGCTGCAGCATCCCTCTTTGGTTTTTCAGCGAATAAACTTTCAAGTTTTTTCTCAACTTCCAAAATTTCTTCTTCGGTTACTTCACGTGCGGTACGTAGCAGTGCCGTTGTATCCCTTGAATCTATGTCAATTCCGAAAACTTTCATCCATTGGGAAGGATCCGCCACACCACAGGTTTGTCCCATTCCCCTGCCGCCAAAAGCTCCTATTGTGGACATATTCAGCATATTTTTCAAAGTACATGCTTTTGCATATGATAATATTTTTTTTATTTCAGCCGGATCGTTATATGACCCGTATACGAATTTATGAACCAATCCTATTTCTTTTAATCCGCCGTGTAAAACCAATCCTCCTACAGGACGCCAGCCTTGAGAACCGGGGTGTGTCCATATTAGAACTCCCTTACCGGTCGCGGCAAAATCTCTTATAGCGGCAACCATATGTGCAGCCCATACCCAAGTACCTGAATAGAGAATTACAAGGTCAACATCATCATCTTTCTTCATTTTTGAAAGAGCTTGAACAGCTTCTTTTTTTGTAGCAACTATAACACCATGTTCTTTTAAAGCCAAACCATTATCTACCAATGCCTTTTTCGAATTTTCAATTAATTTGTCATCAATAAATGGTACCCCCATAGGGTCTAATAAACCGTCTTTATGAACACCGTAAACTATAAATCCCGCTACAGGCTTTTTCATTTGCCTAATCCTCCTTGTGTTAATAATTTTTCAATATTCTCATAGTAGATTTTCTTTAAAATATCATCATCAAGCCCTATACCATATATTTTCCAATTGCCATGAGGTGGTTTTGGCTTGTTTGAATAATCAAAATACTCGTCATATGTTTCCAAAAACCTAAAGTTCGCTTCATAATCCACATTAAAAGGATTTACATCCGTTCCGAAAACAATTCTATCACTGTATTGTGAAAAGAATTTTTTTGAAGTGTATGGTTGTCTTCCCAATTCTGAAATTCTTTCCGCAAAATCCACATACATGTTCGGATATTTGTCAAGACAGCGTCCAACATAACCTAAGTCTTCGGAACATGATCCGCCATGAGCCACTATAAATAAAGTGCGGGGATTTTGTTCAAACACCTTTTCTTGCATAGCCATCAACTGCCAAAATTCAAAATATTCATCCCCGTAAAAACTCCAATCGGGGCGAACATGTAATTCGTCATAGCGCTCATTGTACATATCTATAGGCTTGAAAAAGGCTATGGGATCCGCAACATGAGCCAATACTATTAATCCTAATTCGCCTGCGGCCTTGAAAATACAATCTATTCTCTCATCGTCAAAAGGTATCTTTTTATTATTTTTATCCCTTAATACCAAACTGATATTTTTCCAAACCTTCACACCTTTTATACCTTTGGCTTTTGATTGGCTTAATGTTTTATATACATAATCCTCAAAACCCGGTTCGTCCAACCTGGACACATCTACAGTACCGAATGTAACTACAAAATTATCATTGTATTTTTCTGTTTTATGAAGCATTTTGTCAAGCTCTTCACCCCAGAATCCGTCCAAATTAATCACTTTTTTTATGCCAAAAGATCTGAATATATCGACAACTTCATCTATGTCATATAAAGTATCATAGTTATCACCCAAAACAAGCTTACCCAAATGCCCATGAGCATCAAATACAGGGTATTTCGCTTTCAATATCCGTGTGGATTTAACTTTTAGCTCATTATACGGAATATAATTCATACCGCATATCAGTTTCGGTTCGGCCATGTTGATTAATCCCCCTTTGTTACGCTTTTCCGGTACTACCAAATAGCATAATAGCTTCTTTTACATTATCCTTGATAGCTGATATGGCATCCATCATCAGGTTATGATACAATAATAAACCACTTTGAGTATTTACAATCTCTTTTATTTTTTCCGCCGCATATTTAGCCATTCCTGTATAGTAATTTATTTTGGAAATTCCGTTCTCAATTGAATTTCTAAAATCCTCCGGCTCCAAACCGGAACCTCCGTGCATAACCAGCGGAACGCCTGCTATGTCATTTATCTTTTTTAACCGTTGTATATCTAGAACAGGTTTTTTAAGGTACACCCCATGAGCCGTGCCAAATGCAACCGCTAAGGCATCCACACCGGTTCTATCTACAAACTCACACGCCTGTTCCGGTTGTGTGTAAAAAGATTCGTCACCGGCGGTAGAATCATCTTCATCTCCATCCGCTCCTGCGTTTTTCGGTCTAACCACATGCCCTAGTTCCGCTTCAACATCCACACCCAGAACTTTTGCAATTTTTACTACCTCTTTTGTATTATTTAAATTATCCTCATATGATAAATCCGATCCGTCATACATAACCGCATTAAATCCAAGATGCATCGCTTTTACAACAGCCGAAAAACTTTTACCATGATCCAATAAAAGAGCTACCGGTACATTTGCATATTTCGCCTCATTTACCAGTACAGGTGCCAGCTTTTCTATGGGTGTGTATTTGAAGTGAACTTCGGCATGACACAGTATAACAGGTGATTTTAACTCTTCAGCCGCTTCAATTACTCCTCTGGCCATATCCAAGTTAACCGCGTTAAAACAGCCTACACCGTATTTTCCTTTTACAGCATCCTGCAAGATGTCTTTCATACTAACCAATGCCATATTTATATTCTCCCTTATCTATATATTTCTTTAACGGCATAATAAACCTTTTTATATTTCATAAATTGTTCTTTATAATATTCACTTATTTTCTTGTCGGGTTCGAATACCTTCTTTACCTTTACAACTTTGTCTATACCGTCATCTATACTCTTATATATTCCACATGCCACTCCAGCTAAGATGGCTACTCCCGCCGTTCCGGCTTCGGTAACATTCAATGTCTGTATCACTCTGTCCATCATATTGGATTTAAGCTGCATATATTTTTCACATTTTGTCAAACCGCCTACAGCTCTCAGACAATCGATCTTTATTCCTTCGTTATCAAGTATTTCAGTATTTACCATAATTTCATAGGTTATACCTTCAAGTATCGCCTTAATAAATTTTTCTTTGGTCGTATCCAGTGACAAACCGATCATTGCACCTTTTGAATCTCCGTCCATATACGGTGTGGCAGATCCCGCAAAATGAGGCAGTAAGAACATACCGGACGGCTCATCAACCGCACTGTCCATAATGTAATCATATGCGTTTATACCGTTTCTTTCGGCATACTCTTTTTCCTGTAATCCGAATGTATCTCTATACCACCTTACAACACTTCCGCTTGTTATATTAAAAGCGTATGTGACATACATGCCGTCCAGTACATGTGGTACACATACAAAATTATTATTTGTCATTTCCTTGGTTATAACAGGTGAAGAAAAAGCCGGTGTTATACACTCAACTGTGCCCAAACCGTCCACCGCCAAACCACTTCTGTTCACACCGGCACCTAAAGCCGCACAAGGTTGATCATGGCCGCCCGCTACCAATAATATATCATCGGATAATCCTAATTCATCCGCCACTACTTTTGATATTTTCCCTATGATTGAGCCGGATGCAATCGGAGAGGGGAAAACATTCTTATTAACATTAGCATAGTCTAAAATATCATCGCTCCATTTTTTGTTAATAACATCGAAGGCCATACTTCTCGCAGCCAAAGAATATGTACAAAATGCTTCGGCTCCAAGCATATATAATACATAGTCGGCAATAAACAATATCTTATCAATTTTCTGATAAGTTTCTAATCGATTATCCCTCATCCACATTAATTTCGGTAATGAAAAAATCGCCTGAGGTTTTGTTCCGGATATTTGTACCCCGTCAAAACCTAGCTTTTCAGAGAATCCCGCAATATATTCCTTACCTCTCGGATCAATATATAAAATGGCATTGTTCAAAGGATTTCCGTTTTTGTCTATGCCAATGAACGCCTCTCCGAAAGATGATGTGCAAATAGCCTTTATTCCACCTTTTTTAATCCCTTCAGAGGCAATCTTTATTGCATTTTTTACTTCATCTCTGATACTCTGAGCGGATATCTCGTAATACCCTTCACTCGTAATAATTGTCTTATACTCCCTGTAGGAACTTCCGGCTACATTTCCGTATGCATCAACCACTGTCGCTTTGCAACCGGTACTGCCGATATCGATACCCATTAAATACATATAATCACTCCATATCATACAGTTTCTTTTTACTCCATTGTATCGTATTATAGCAACATTTACAAACTATTTATACAAACCGTATTAACTTGGGTATACTTTTGCACATAAAAAATTAAATCCTTTGCTTTTACGTTTTCTGCATCAAAAAAGCGATAATTGTCAAGTTATCGCCTGCATTAATCATAATATTGTTTTTATTTCTTAATTACTTTTATAGAGCACTTGGCTTTGTCACATTCACTGTCATTGAAAATATACTCATAGCCTAAAGGCTCCAAGACTCTTCTGTATAACAGGTCACAATGGCCACAGTAATCGTTATACGGTTCCATATGTTTTAAATTCAACAGCAATCCTTTAGAGGGGCAACCGTGCATAACAATTGTAAATTCTCCCTTTTCCTCATCCAACTCCATAGTGAAAGCGGCGGCTTCCTCATTTAAGGAATGGGACCAATAATTCCAGCATCCCCTGATACCCGTTTCTTCGACACACTTTTTTAAGCTGTCTTTCAAATATTTATCAGATATGTATTCCCAAAATTCTATAACTTTCCTCTTGCCGTCTCTTTGCTCCAAATATTTAAACAACTCACTGTAAGCAGGTATGAACTCTGTACACGAAATCATTTACAACACCTCCTGTAAAACCTTTGAATGCTCTTCCCGGTTTTTTCATCATATTCAATAAGCTCGAACACAAAGGGTGTACCCTTACATATTGTCTCATACACCGTTTTAGTTGTGTGTACATACATAGGAGACGGTTTTACATTCATACGGTTAAAATGCTTTAGTGCAGGACATTCTTCAATTTTAACAATCATTTCGTCTTCGGTAAAATCAATATTTACATCCGCTTTTTCCACATCATATATATTCTTTATATGATCCCTTAATACGCTCAACCCGAGATCTTTCAATCCGGTGGTTAACGGTGAGTAGTAATTTTCGGCAAACTTTTCAAGATAATCTATTACCCCGTCGTTTCCGTAGTTTTCCCTTAGAAACTCCAATCCCACATTCATGGAAATATGAAAATCCCTATGCAAATACTCATTGTCGGACGCTTCTCTGTCCATAATCTCCTTCGCCATAAAAACCCTCCTTTGTTTTAACCGAAATAATCAACACCGGATTCAAAAATATATTGATCTTTGTTTCCGGGTACATTTATACATACATTATCGCCCTTTCTTTCAGAATGCCCCATTTTACCTAATATTCTTCCGTCCGGAGATGTAATACCCTCTATTGCGGCATATGAACCGTTAGGATTGTAGGGTATTTTACCGGAAGGTTTTCCGTTTAAGTCCACGTAACGGGTTGCAATTTGTCCGTTTTGCGCCATTTTCTCAATATCTTCATTCGATGCTACAAAACGACCCTCTCCGTGTGATATCGCCACTGTATGAATATCTCCTATACTACATTTATATAACCAAGGTGACATAACCGAAACTATGCGGGTATTTACCATGCATGACACATGCCGTCCTATGGTATTAAATGTTAGTGTGGGAGAATCGTCTTTCATATCCCGTATCTCTCCGTAAGGTAAAAGACCCAGTTTGATTAACGCTTGAAATCCGTTGCATATACCCAACATCAAACCGTCTCTTCGGTTAAGCAATTCAGCTACAGCTTCTTTCATATACGGATTTCTAAATACAGCCGCAATAAACTTACCGGAACCTTCAGGTTCGTCACCCGCACTAAAACCACCGGGGAGCATTACAATCTGACTGTTATTTATCGCTTTAACCATGGCTTTTATACTTTCCGATATATCTTCTCCTTTAAGATTTCTAAATACAATTGTCTCAACTGTCGCTCCGGCTTTTTCGAAGGCTTTTGAACTGTCATATTCACAATTTGTCCCCGGAAATACCGGTATGAAAACTTTAGGCTTAACGATTTTTACCACCGATTTCCTCTTTGTTATATTATCAAAACATATGTTATCGGTCAATAAATTCGCAGGATCGGTCATTGTGGGGAATACGGGTTCTAGAGTTTTTTCCCATACATTTTGTACATCATTTAACGAAATATTATTTGATCTGTATTTTATCACAGGCTCCTCTATTAATGTTCCCAGTAAAACAGTATCAAGTTCTTTGGTAATTTTTTCACTTAACACTCGATTATCCGTCTCAATCACAATCGAACCCATATCAGGTTTGAATAACATATCTTCCGAAATATTATCATTAATCAGAACCCCTATCTTATTGCCTAAGGCCGTCCTGCATATAGTTTCGATGACGCCTCCTCCTTTTACAACCGCAGCCGAAACAATACCTTTGGAAATCTTGTTTTCATATAGATAATCATACACTTTTTTCAAATAACAATAATCAGGCATCAAATCCTTATCTTTTTTTATTTTTAATAATACTAAATTATTACCGGGTTTTTTCAATTCTGAAGACCGTATATTTTCGGCTTTGTCAACACAAACGGCAAAAGACACTAATGTAGGAGGTACCGTTAAATCTTTAAACGTACCTGACATGCTATCTTTTCCTCCAATAGCGGGAACCCCTAAGGATATCTGCGCATCAAACGCACCTAATAACGCCGACGCCGGTTTTCCCCATTTCTTAGGGTCCTTCAAAGGTTTTTCAAAGTATTCCTGGAACGTTAATCGAGCTTTTCTCCAGTTAGCTCCTAATGCGGCTATTTTGCTTAATGATTCCACAACCGCATAAGCTGCGCCATGGTATGGGCTCCATTCTCCTATATACGGGTCGTAACCGTAAGTCATAACAGAACAAGCATCGGTATCACCGCTTAAAACAGGCAGTTTTGCAACCATTCCTTCTTCTTGACAAGCTTGATATTTCCCTCCGAAAGGCATCAGTACCGTCTTCGCACCTATAGTTGAATCGAACATCTCAACTAAGCCTTTTCTGCTGCAATAACTCAACGATGACATGACATTCTTTACTTTATTCACGAAATCGGTATCTTTTTCTTTTCTTGTGTCAAACCATGCTTTATGGACAGGTTCTCCAATATGAACATTAACTTGCTGTTTTACACCGTTGGTATCGATAAAATTCCTCGATAAATCCACCACCGTCTGACCGTTCCAGAACATCCTCATGCGACCTGTATCGGTTACATAAGCGGTTACAACCGCTTCAAGATTTTCTTTGTTTGCAGCTTCTATAAACTTTTGTGCATCTTCTTTACCAACAACAACTGCCATTCTTTCTTGGGATTCGGAGATCGCCAACTCGGTACCGTCCAAACCTTCGTATTTTTTAGGCACATTATCCAAATAAATATCCAATCCGTCTGCGAGTTCCCCGATAGCGACAGATATCCCACCCGCTCCGAAATCATTACATTTTTTTATCAATTGAGATACATGCTTATCCCTGAATAATCTTTGAATTTTTCTTTCGGTGGGTGCGTTTCCTTTTTGTACTTCCGCACCGCATGTAAACAAACTTTCTTCATCATGCTCTTTTGAAGATCCTGTAGCGCCACCGCACCCGTCTCTTCCGGTTCTTCCGCCTAATAGGATCACAACATCACCGCTTACAGGTTTTTCTCTTCTTACGTTTTCTTTTGGTGCGGCTCCAATTACCGCTCCTATCTCCATTCTTTTCGCAACAAAATCCCGATGGTACAATTCGTTGACATATCCTGTGGCAAGCCCTATCTGATTTCCGTATGAACTGTAACCGTGAGCCGCTCCGCCGGTGATTTTTATTTGTGGTAACTTTCCGGGTATGGTATCTTCGATTTTTTGTACCGGGTCGGCACAACCTGTAATTCGCATAGCCTGGTATACATATGATCTTCCGGATAAAGGATCTCGGATAGCACCGCCTAAGCACGTAGCGGCACCACCGAAGGGTTCTATTTCGGTAGGGTGGTTATGAGTTTCGTTTTTAAACATAACAAGC
>CAZJOD010000034.1:0-26868 GCA_964547525.1 uncultured Clostridiaceae bacterium | reverse complement strand
TTTTTATGTGTTTTTTACTGCTTCTTGACTTCTGAATTTCTTCAAATCCGATCCGTTAGGTAATGTAAGAATAATTCTGGTATCCTCCATCTCTACTTTCAGATTGGTTTTACCACTGATCTTCAATTGATCGATAGTATCTTTCGGCAACTGAAGCCGTCCGTATTTATCTACCACAACCAGCTCTTCATGAGTTTCAATGGTGCCTTCCAAGGCTTTTTCCAGTATCTCATCACCTAGTTCGGATAACTGTTGTGCGTAAGAATTCTTAATCAGGAATTCACTGCTGGTCCTACCGTCTCGAATAGCCACAACCCTGTCAACCGCTTTGGATAACTGAGTATCATGTGTTACAATTACTATAGTTACACCGAATTGGTCCTTTAAGTTTCTAAAAACATCCATGATCATATTAGTGGTCTTTGTATCCACCGATCCTGTAGGTTCGTCGGCTAAAATCAATTTAGGATTATTGGCAAGTGCAATTGCTATAGCTACCCTTTGTTGTTCACCGCCGGACAGCTGACTGAGTTTATTTTTCT
Source organism: uncultured Clostridiaceae bacterium (assembly GCA_964547525.1). GTDB lineage: Bacteria > Bacillota > Clostridia > JAAYHZ01 > JAAYHZ01 > CAZJOD01. Next base: position 26,326 of record CAZJOD010000034.1, on the reverse strand, counting down.
TTCTATGTGTCATTACAACAGCATCAAGCAACTCAAGTACCCGTTCTCTTTTATTCACAGTATTACCCGCAAGAATCATTGGTAATTCGATATTCTGTGTAACGGTCAAATAGGGTATCAAGTTTCTGGCATTATTCTGCCATACAAATCCTACAGTACTTTTCATGTATTCCCTTAATTGCTTTGTATCGTATTTAAGTACATCTTCTCCGTTAATATGAAGCTTTCCGGCCGAAGGACGATCAAGCCCCCCCAGCATATTTAACAAGGTTGATTTACCGCTGCCACTGTTTCCAATGATAGCCATCAATTCGCCCTCTTCAACTTCCAGATCCAAGCCTTGGAGAGCAACCACTTCACTATCTAATGTTTTATAAATCTTAACCAAATTATCACATTCGATCATTAATCTTTTTTCATCGTTGCTCATCTAACACCATCCCATCCTGAAGGTTAAAAACATAGTCGGCTACTTCCATCATGTTAGGATCATGGGTGGTCATAACAACCGTAACTCCTTCTTGCTCGACTAATGTTTTAAACAATCTAACCACTTGTAGGCCGGTAGCCGTATCCAACTCCGCAGTAGGCTCATCGGCGAACAATACGGTAGGCCGATGCGCTATAGCTCTTGCAACGGCAACCCTCTGCTGCTCACCGCCTGATAACTCATGGGGTTTATGAGTCATACGTTTTCCTAAACCGACAACCTTTAAACATTCTTCAGCTCTTTTTCTTCTGCTTTTATTAGCTCCTGCTATCCTAAGTCCGAAATCAACGTTTTCAAATGCAGTCATGTTTGAAATTAAAGCAACAGACTGAAAGATAAATCCACATTTCAATCTGCGAAATTCATCTCTTCTAGATTCGGATAGTTTAGATATCTCAGTTTGCTCAAAGAATACCTTTCCTTGACTCGGTCTGTCCAAAGCTCCCAACAGATTTATCAAAGTCGTTTTACCGGAGCCTGACGGTCCTCTGAATATACTCAATCTGTTTTTAGGAATTTCGATGTTTACATTCTTAAGGGCATCAACTATTTCGCTACCGGATTTAAAACGTCTGCAAACTCCGTCCGTCTTAAAAGTATAATCCATATTTCAGTCCTCCCTTTCCCTTAATCTTCACCAAGCTTAACAGCTTGATCCATCTTAATCCTTGAAACAAATCTTGCAAGTATACCAATACCGAGTACCAGCATAAATCCGACTACTATGTATATTCTCAGATAATCGTCGGTTGATGAAATAACTTCAAACGGAGGAATCTGATCTTTTGCGCCATACATCATCTGCAGCAACGGTACATAAAGTGTGCTTGTTATACTTCCTATGACAAGTCCCATGAAAATAGCCATAACCGATATTAATCCTTGTTCAGCCACTATCATACTAATGACATTTCCCTTAGTCAGACCCATAGCCCTTAAAATACCGAATTGTAAAACTCTGTCTCTGATAGATAAGATCCAATATATAAGAAATCCGATTATGCTGATCAACATGGTAACGACAAAACTCAATGTCAATGTACCGTTTATACCCTGCAGCAACGGATCGTTTTTAAACTTTATTATCTCTTGTGTGGCATAATGTATCTCAGTCATTGTTAATTTCTTTTCTTGTATCTGATTGGTGATATCCACATCCGTTCCGTTTGCATCTTTTTTAATCCATATCTGGTATGGTTCTAAAAAGGTCATATTATGTAAATAATTTAAGTTGGTTATTATTAAATAAGGTTTAACCTCTTTACCGCTCATGGCGTCATATTTGTAAACCGGATTCCATGTAGGCCAATAGTCTATAAATCCATATATCGTACCGTCGACAAACGATTGATTTCCCCAATTAAATGTAACATCATCCAAAAGCTCAATGTCTCCGTTAACATCCTTTGAGAATCCACTTGATATCAAAACGGCCCGAGGATTGTCGGAAAGAAGATTAAGATAGTTATACCAATGATATGGTAATAAATCGTCTCTGAACCAAGCCGTCTCACCGAATTCATGAGTTATTATACCCATAAGATCCACATTGGTAAACTGTGTACCCATAATCCTGGCATTTACATTGTTATTCTTATATACTTTGGTTATCGACTCAACTCCACTTAATTTTGTGTATTCGGTATAATTAGGTTCAATATATAATGTAGGAGCCGGATTGAATACAGGTTCCGAAGAGGGTGCTCCCATACCGTCTCCCATATCCGGTGCCGCTCCCGTTGATGGAGGCTTGTTGCTTTGGAAGTAAGGCTGAATCACGATATCCGTCCCTAAGTTATACATAACTTTATCTTCCAAATTCCTGTTAATGGTTCTTGCCGCATTTGCGTTAAATATACCTACAGATAACGAAACAATAAGAAACAGCATTAAAAACTGCTCTTTTCCGCCTGAACGTCCAACCTGAATGAAGGACGAATACATAACCGGAGACCATGCTCCTTTACCGATTGAAAATATTATTTTTATTATGGTGGGATATATTCTTAAGAAGAACAATCCGCTACCCATTATAAAGAATGTTGATAGAAAGAACATTATTGGATCTATTGCAAATCCGGTTTCGGAGGCTTGCTGCACATTCATTATTCCCTGCATATCCTGGAAGTTTAATAAACCGTATATAGCTCCTACCAACAATATGACATCAAGAAACAACTTGTTCCATAACGGTCTTTTCCTTTGTTTGGCTTTTGTCTGCTTATATTCCACTATGCTGCTTCTAGAACTTATATAAGCCGGTATCAGCATAGTTAACATAAACAACACCAAGCTGTAAAAAGTATATAGATATGCATCACTTGATAACGAAATTGGCAGTGCCGTTCTGTTAATGAACTCCATAAAGCCGTTGGACGCTCCTAAAACGGAACAAAGAAACATTCCCAATAGTGGTCCTATTACCGCGGCAATGACACAGTAAATAAAACCTTCTATAGAATAACCCTTAAATATTTGAAATCTGCTTGCACCTCTACTTTTCATAACCGATATTTCGTTTTCTTCATGCTTCACAATCAATCTGGATACCATGAAAATATAAAACGCCAGCATAATAAGTACCGGTACATATAATATCCATAAGGTGGTACTTAATTGGGTATGTCTGAAATAATAATCGTTTATTATTTGGTTAATGGGCAATGAAAGTACGAAAATACCTTTCCATCCTATCATTTCTCTGTTTTGAGCATTAAGTGATTTTACAATGTGATCAACATGATTTATTTTTATTGAATGATAATCCAAAGCATAATGCCATTTTGCATTCGATATATCTATCATGTTTTGACCTATCAGATAATCCCGACAAATATCAAAGTCCATGAGTAAGGTTTTATTATACCCTTTCATTCCCTCATACCAAAAAGTACTGTTAGGGTCGTCTTGTTCTACAATACCGACAACCATCAGTTTAATCGCAACCCTGGAATTATCGGCATAACCTTCTACAGTATAAACCTTATCTCTTAGCAGCCCTAAATCCTTCATAGCCGCTTCGGTCATAACAACCTCAAAAACTCCGTCTTTAGTCGGTGTTTTTGAATACATTCTACCTGCTTTTAATATAACATTTTCAGGTAAATCCTCAATAGCTTCGATTTTACATGTCACCATCGACACTCTATCTTCAATCTGATTTTCGGGCAATACCCTCAAATGATCAAAAGTAATGCGTTGAAATGCTGTAAATATAGGTAATCCGAACATTTTGGAATAATTGTTTCGCATTATATGATCCATATTCCAATACATATTGTACTTACTGTTCGTTTCCTTAAAGTAAGTCATAGTAGCTTCTGCTTCATAAGTTCCCGGATATATCATAGTATCCGTTTGGAACTGCTCAAGATCTTTAGTCAGCATCCTTTGAAATACCCCTGCGGAATACATGGGTATTGTACTTACGGTTGCCACCAATAGAATTGATCCGATGAGAAGGCAGGCTACGAGCCATTTATTACTGATAATCTTTCTTAATACGACTAGCAGCACATTATTACCCCCCTTCTTATCTTGTAAATACTTGTTCTCCGGGCTCTAATCCGTCAACTATTTCAGCTTGAGTGGATGTTGTTATACCGACTTCCACAAGACGTTGTGTTTTCATACCGTCTTCCAAAACATAAACAAATTTATCACCTTGCATTTCCCTTATAACCGATCTGGGAACTAATATAGCGTTATCATTTGATTTTACCACTAATTTTATAGATACTCTGTCACCGAATTTTAGATTTGTTATTGTAGACGCATCAATTGTGACAGTATTTTTCTTGTTAGAATCTTCCGGTTGAGTTTCAGGAGTTCCTATGACCGGACATTGATATGTAAAAGTTTGTTTGTTTGCCGTATAAGATACTTCAACGAGTTGTCCCAATTTGAAAGCACCTGCATTGGATATGTTCGAATATTCCAAAGCACCTGATTCGGGATCACATACATGGGCAATTATTGTACCGTCGCTAATGGTATCTTCAACTTTCATTTTCCTAACATAATTAAAAACACCGCTTACGGGGGAATACACTCTAGTCGCTTCATATTTTGTTTCAAGCTCATTCAATTTTTTTGTTTCCACTTCAAGATTGATTTCCGCCAATCTCAAATCATACTTGTATCCTCCACCTTCGATATCGGATCTCTCTTTTAGTCTGTCATATGCAATTTGAGCTTTTTCATGATTAATTCTTTGGTAATAGAGGCTGTCTTCAAGATTTCCGGAATCCAACTCCAATATTAGATCCCCTTTATTGACTCTTTCGCCCTCTTTCATATATATCTTGGTTATTTTACCGGATTGGCCTTTTAAAGCCACCGCTTGCATAATGGTCGGTTGATAATAAGCCGAACCCCTTATTGCATCCTCAATAGGGCCTCTTACAGCCGTTGTTAACGGAAGTGACACCTCTTCAGGTTTTACCAGAGGAGGTTTGGGCATTTCTTCCTGCACAGGCCATAAAAAACAACCGGATAAAGTTACTGTCATAAAAACAATTATAAATGAAAATAACATTGATTTGAAAAATTTTAAATTTTTCATAAAGCTGAGTGGAAATTTACACATAAACATCCCTTCCCTATGTTAAATTTGGAAAATAAATTTAATGATTCCGTTTTAATTATATCACAGGATTATTACAAAATAAAGCAAAACTTTAAACAATACTTACAAATCCTTGCTTAGGTACGCCTTGGCTGTATATTATTATAAAAAAATGATGACAATAAAATATCGAAGACACTTGTTAATACATAATAAAAAAAGCTCCGGCTTGATTTTTACATGTTGTTAGTGTTAAAATATTCAAAATAGCAAAGATTTTATAAATATAACAAGGTGGTATTTAAAATGAGTGTTTTTAAAACATTGCAAGAAAGAGGCTTTATCGCACAACTGACTCATGAAGATAAGATTAAAGAAATATTAGAGAATGAAAAGATTCGATTTTATATAGGATTCGATCCCACAGCAGACAGCCTTCATGTAGGCCATTTTCTACAAATGATGGTAATGTCATATATGCAAAAGGCAGGTCATACACCTATTGCCATCATTGGCGGCGGAACAACCATGGTCGGAGATCCTACAGGTAAAACCGACATGAGAAAAATGATGACTAAAGAAACTATTGATTATAACGCTTCGGTCTTTAAAAATCAATTATCCAAATTCATTGATTTTAACGACGGTAAAGCTATCATGTTAAACAATGCCGACTGGTTGTTAGAATTGAAGTACGTTGATTTTTTAAGAGAAATCGGTGTACATTTTTCAGTCAATCGCATGTTGACTGCAGAATGTTTTAAAACAAGATTGGAAAAAGGGTTGTCTTTCATAGAATTCAATTATATGTTAATGCAAAGCTATGACTTCTTAAAATTATTTCAAGAGTACGGATGCGTTTTAGAATTAGGAGGAGACGATCAATGGTCTAACATCATAGGAGGTGTAGAGCTGATCAGGAGAGTTGAAGGCAAGGAAGCGTACGGGATGACATTTAATCTGTTAACCGCCGGTGACGGTAAGAAAATGGGTAAAACCGAGAAGGGTGCACTATGGTTGGATGCTGAAAAGACATCACCTTATGATTTTTACCAATATTGGAGAAATATAAATGACGAAGACACGATAAAATGTTTAAAATTGTTAACATTTCTACCTATTGAACAAATAGCTGAGCTTTCCAAGTTAAAAGATGAAAAAATAAATATGGCCAAACAAATCCTGGCATATGAAGTTACTAAGCTTATACATGGTGAAGATGAAGCCGATAAAGCGGAAAATGCCGCAAAAGCAATATTTCTCAAGGACAGTCTTCGGCTGACATGCCTACTGTGAGCATTTCTAAAAACGTTTTAAAAGATGAAACTGAATTGCTTGATTTGTTGCTGCAAACAAAAATCATTCCATCGAAAGCAGAAGGTAGACGTTTGATCGATCAAGGCGGTTTATACATTTCGGAAAATCGTATAACAGATATAAAAGCTTTAATTTCAATAGAAGATTTTGTTAATAACGAATTGATAGTTAAAAAAGGCAAGAAAAAATATTATAGGATAATAATAGAATCCTAAGAATGACAAATTAATACCGGATAAACCCTTTTATCATACCTTACTTTTATGTATAATTATTTAAACGGTTATAACGGCATTCTATATTAACGGAGGAAACCTATGACTTATGCGGATAATACTTTTAATATGCAAACGGTATACAATTATTCCGTTTCATATGAAACGGCAACGGGTATTAAGTGTTCAGTCATTGATTCCAAGGGCAATGAGTTATTTTGCGGTAAAAACCCGTGTAAATTTTGCGATGAACTTCGTAAAGACACTCAAATGTCTGAGAAATGCAACAAAAACCATTTATACGGAGCTTACCAAGCGGAACGTTTCGGTGGTAAGTATGTTTTTTTCTGTCATTTGGGATTAGTTCATTTCATATCTCCGGTTACAGATGATGGTATTGTAAAAGGTGCTTTAATGGCAGGTCCTATTATTCTATCAAACGATGAAGACCTCTTACCGGAAGATATAATCGGAAAAGAAATATTCAGGAACAAACTATCGTCCGGGAAACTGACATTTGAAGACATACCTGTTGTTTCAACTGTTAAAACAGAAGCGTTATCACAGATATTATATACCGGAGCTCTATATGTATCCGGAGGCACGGGAAGCAAATATGAAACCGACAGAGAGTTTAATGATATGCAAGGACAGATAAACGATTATATCGTATCGTTAAAAAAAGCCGGTAACGATCAGAACCATAATCCTTACCCCTTACAAAAGGAAAAGGAGCTTGTGACTCACATAACAATGGGAAACATAATGCAGGCGAAAAAGGTGTTAAATGAAATATTCGGACATATATTTTTCTCCAGTGGAAAAGACTTTCACATAATAAAAGCCAGAGTATTGGAATTAGTGGTTGTTTTGTCTCGAGCAGCCGTCGAAGGCGGAGGAGATATGAAAGAAATTTTCGGGATGAATTATGTTTTTCTAAATGATATTCATAAATTGAATACCGTTGAGGAATTAACCGAATGGTTAACAAATATTATGTCACGTTTTACAGATTGTGTTTTTGATCTTACAGAAATAAAACATGTAGATGTACTTTATAGATCATTAAACTATATAAACGGCAATTATATGAAAAAGATTACCCTTGAAGAAGTTGCATCGTATTCTTATTTGAGTCCCACATATTTCAGTAGGATTTTTAAAGAAGAAATGAAATGTACTTTTAACACATACGTTAACAGAGTAAGAATAGAAATGAGCAAAAAACTTTTAATCGACGAACAGGTACCTTTAGCTGAAATATCCGAACTGGTAGGTTATGAAGATCAAAGTTACTACAGTAAGGTTTTCAAAAAGCTAACGGGAACGTCACCCGGAAAATACAGAGAATCTAAGGGTAGAGGTTATAAAACACCGAATATACGGTGATTTAAATAAATTAACAATGAATTAGCGGAGGATTTTAGTTATGAGTATTTTACAAGAAATCAGCGCATTATTGCAAAAAGGCAGAATGAAAGAAGTATCTGCGTCAGTTCAAAAAGCGTTGTCCGAAGGTTTTAGTGCAAAAGATGTTCTTGAACAAGGTTTAATCGCCGGTATGGACGTTGTAGGCGAAAAATTCAAGAATAACGAAGTTTATGTTCCCGATGTATTAATAGCGGCAAGAGCTATGTATGCGGGAATGGATTTATTGAAACCTTTATTGGCTGAAAGCGGTGTTCAATCGGCCGGTACTGTAGTCATCGGAACATGTAAAGGCGACCTTCATGACATCGGTAAAAACCTGGTTAAAATGATGATGGAAGGTAAAGGCCTTACAATAGTTGATTTAGGTGTTGATGTTTCTGCAGACGATTTTGTTAAAGCGGCAATCGAAAAGAATGCAAAAATCATCGCATGTTCTGCACTTTTGACCACAACAATGGGAGAAATGAAAAATGTAGTCGATAAGGCTGTTGAAGCCGGTATTCGCGATAAAGTCACCATCATGGTCGGAGGAGCTCCCGTTAATGATAATTATTGTAAATCAATCGGAGCGGATGTATATACTCCGGATGCGGCTTCGGCTGCCGATGCGGCTTTAGCGGCTTGCAAGCAGTAAATAAAAATGTATTGTATATATTGAATATTATATTAAAAAAGGGCTGCAAGCCCTTTTTTGTTTTGATTTTGGTATACTGTAATATTCATTAATCTAATATATTATTACCATAGGGGATTAATTGTATTACAATTCAAATAAATGTATCCATGCAGTAAATCATCGAATAGTATTATTTACACCTCGACTATTATCGGTAAAATCATCGGCCTTCTTTTTGTTTTTTCATATAAAAATGCACTTAATTCATGCTTTACAGTGGTTTTTATAGTATCCCAATCACCTGATGAACAGGCTTTCTTTTGTAATGTATCCATAATTTTAGCTTTAGCTTCTTCCAATAAAGCTTCGGATTCTTTAACATAAACGAATCCTCTTGATATGATATCCGGCGGATTGATAAACTTGCTTTCCTGTTTTTCTCTGCTTATCACAACGACCATTAAACCGTCCTGAGATAAATGTTTTCTGTCTCTTAAAACAATATTTCCCACATCACCTATGCCCAACCCGTCGACCAGAACATTCCCCGCTACTACACTCGGTAGTCTTTTTGCACCGTTAATTGAGAATTCCAGACATTCACCGTTATCCATGATAAAAATGTTTTCTTCCTTCATCCCTAATGTTTTTGCTAAATTCGCATGTTGTTTAAGATGTCGGTATTCGCCGTGTACCGGTATAAAATATTTTGGCTTTATAAGGGAATGTACAACTTTTAACTCCTCCTGGCAGGCATGTCCTGAAACATGAATGTCCGCCAAAGATTGATATATTACTTCGGCTCCCAATTTAAACAAATCGTTTATAACTTTGAATATATGTTTTTCATTACCCGGAATAGGGCTTGCAGAAACAATTACCAGGTCGTCTTTTTGAACTACTATCTGTTTATGGCTGCCGGAAGAAATTCTGGTTAAAGCGGACATGGCTTCGCCTTGAGTTCCTGTAGTTATTATCGCCTGTTTATCCGGCGGGTATCCCGATATTTCCTCCAAATTTACTATAGAATCACTGTTTACTTTAACATATCCCAATTCTAAAGCGGTATCTACTATATTAAACATGCTGCGGCCTGAAAAAGCGATTTTTCTACCGTATAATTCCGCCGCATTAATGATTTGTTGAATTCTGTGAATATTGGACGCAAATGTAGATACTATAACTCTTCCTTTAGCTTTTCTGAAATATTCCTCTAATGTTCTTCCCACAATACTTTCTGACATTGAATATCCCGGTCTTTCGGCATTGGTGCTGTCGGCCAATAAGAGTAGAACACCTTGATCTCCAATCCTTGCCAGTTTATTTAAGTCCATCGGATGTCCTTCTATGGGTGTATGGTCTATCTTGAAATCCGATGTATGAACAATAATACCTAAGGGTGTATGGATTGCCAATGCCAAAGCACTGGGTATACTATGGTTTGTATTGATAAATTCTATCTTAAAGTCTCCTAACATTAATTCCATACCGGGCTTTATGATATTTAACGATGCACTCGAAAGTAATCCGTGTTCTTCCAGTTTTATTTTTAACAAGCCCAATACAAGCTCAGGGGCGTAAATAGGTACTTTCATATTTCTTAATATATATGGTATACCCCCGATATGATCTTCGTGACCATGTGTTAACACTATACCCTTTATCTTATTAACATGTTCGGTCAAATATGATGTGTCAGGTATCACCAAATCGACTCCCGGCATACTTTCTTCAGGGAATGCCAATCCGCAATCTACAACAATGATATCGTTTTCGGTCTCAAATACAGTTATGTTCTTCCCTATTTCTTGTAATCCGCCCAATGGTATTACTTTTACCTTAAAATCTTTTCTTGCCAAATGTTGTACACCTCCAAATGTCTGTCTTTATATCTATAGATTAAATACAAACAAGAATACACCTAAAAGAATAACCTTTTAGGTATAAACCGAATGCAATATTTTTAATCTTAATGTAGCCGGAAAATCCGGCTGCCATATAAGCATTCGAAGGACTCCTCACCACCGATGCTTATGTTGCGTTTATATATACTCAGTTTAATCCGTTTCAAATTAGTAACATCGTTATACTTGTTATTCGATACATATTATATCCATATTACCACATAACTAATACAATTAAAACATGAGATTTGAAAGTTTACAAAATGAAAACCATTCAATTAATTTAAAGTTACCTTCCCTACAATGTCTTTAATATTATAAAAATTGTTCAATTCCATATACTCTTGCAATTCACGGGTTATTTTATTTATGCACATAGGATCTACAAAATTCCATGTTCCCACCATTACAGCCGAAGCTCCCGCCAATAAAAATTCAACAACATCACGTCCGCATGTTATACCACCCATACCTATAACAGGTATTTTCACAGCTTGTGCCGTCTGATATGTCATACGTACCGCTACAGGTCTTACCGCAGGACCGGAAAGCCCTCCGGTATTATTAGCCAATACAGGTTTTTTGGTATTAATGTCAATAACCATACCAAGTAATGTGTTGATAAGTGAAATTGCATCCGCTCCGGCATATTCCGCTGCCTTCGCCAGTGCCGTTATATCGGTGACATTAGGTGTCAATTTAACAATTAACATTTTGTCGGTGGCTTTTCTTATGCTTTTAACAATCTCAGTAACACCTTCTTCAGTGCTACCGAAGGCTATACATCCTTTATTAACATTAGGACATGAAAGATTAATTTCAATTGCATCTATATCGACCCTGTTTAATATACTCACCATTTCCACATATTCATCCGGTGTATTTCCCGCAACATTTGCAATTACAGCTAAATTATATTTCCTTAAAAAAGGTATTTCGTGTTTTATAAACCGGTCAACTCCCGGGTTTTGTAAACCGACTGCATTTAACATACCAGAAGGTGTCTCAACTATACGAGGCGGAGGATTTCCTTGTCTTTCTTTTAATGTGAGTCCTTTAACCGCTATACCTCCCCACTTGTTTAAATCAATGTAATCTGAATATTCCCGGCCGAACCCATACGTTCCGGAAGCTGCAATAACGGGGTTTTTCATATTTAATTCACCAAGTTTAACCGAAAGATCAATCTTTTTATTTTCCATTGAAAACTACTCCTTTATAACAAACATCGGTTATATAATTACATCTTTAGAATTGAAAATCGGTCCGTTTTTGCACACATGACCATACCCGGTTGAACCGTCTTCATGCTTAATTTTACAAGCACAACCCAAACATGCTCCAATACCACATGCCATTCTTTCTTCCAATGATACAAAACAAGGTATATTATATTGAGAACATATTGATGCACAGGTTTTCATCATTACGGCAGGTCCACAAGAAAATACGGCGTCAAAATTTAGTTCCTTAACAGCATGTGCGAACATATCCGTTATATAGCCTTTATATCCGTAGCTTCCGTCATCCGTAGATATGAATAAATATTCATCGGGTATATTATTCAGTATATCGAATAGTATTCTGTCTTTATTTTGAAATCCGAAATATGCATACGCTTTACACTCATTAGATAAGGTTTTATATAAATGTATAGGAGGAAATATACCTATTCCTCCCCCTACCACCGCAATTTTCTTGTACTCGGGCTTTATTATAAAGCTATTCCCCAACGGCCCTAAATAATCTATTGTATCTCCTATCCTTAAATCGGATAAATAGCTTGTCCCCTCTCCTTTAACTTCGTAACAAATCTCAAACGTTTTAGTAACCGGATCACTTCTTAATACACTGACAGGTCTTCTTAATAACGGTGACGTACCTTTAGAACATCTGATATTTATATACTGACCCGGTAAAAAGCTATCCGCATCATTCCCGGGATTCACAATCATATGAAAGACATCGGTGACTCCGATTCTACTATTTTTTAATATGGTTCCCATATTACATTTACTCATAAAAAATCTCCTGTTTTAATCATAAAATGTTAATCAAATATATTCAAACTGTAAATATTGAGATCCTTAGTTTTTTTATTTCCGGACATACATTCCGCTACCGCTTTAGCCGTATCCAATGATGTCAAACATGGTATTTTCATTTCTACGGCTTTACGTCTGATTTTAAATCCGTCGGCGGCAGGTCGTCTTCCTTTGGTTGGGGTATTTATTATCAAGCATATTTTGTTCATGTCTATCAAATCAAGAACATTTTGTTCGCCTTCTCCGAGTTTTCTTACCACATTTGTAGCGATCCCATGAGCATTTAACGTACGAGCGGTTTTTCCGGTACCATAGAGTTTGAAACCCATTTTTTCAAAAATCTCGGCTATAGGTATCAATTCCTGTTTATCGGTATCTCTTACAGTCATAAGAACACCTTTATCCGATATACGGTCATTGTATATAGTTTCCAAATCAAATCCCGCCGCAATTAATCCTTTTAACAAAGCATCCTCATAATTTTCCGCCAATCCTAAAACTTCACCTGTAGACTTCATTTCAGGTCCCAGTCCGGTATCAACGTCACTTAATTTTTCAAATGAAAACACCGGTACTTTAACCGCATAATATTTGGATGCTTTATATAAACCGGTACCGTAAGGGAACCGGTTTAAGTTCTCACCCATCATTATTTTAGTGGCAACATTAACCATAGGTATACCGGTCGTTTTACTGATGTACGGAACCGTACGGCTTGATCTGGGGTTAACTTCAATTACATAAACATTGTTATTTGATATTACATATTGTATATTTACCATGCCTTTGACTTTTAGTGCCAAAGCCAGCCTTTTACTGTAATCCACAACTGTATCTATTAACCCTTGTGTCAAATTTACGGTAGGATAAATTGAAATAGAGTCTCCGGAATGTACACCGGCACGCTCTAGATGCTCCATTATACCCGGTATTAACACATCATTACCGTCACATATGGCATCCACTTCAATTTCTCTGCCTGTCATATATTTATCTATTAATATAGGGTGCTCTTGTTCGGTCCTATTGATTATTTCCATAAACTCGGTTAAATCATTACGGTCATATGCGATCTCCATGCCTTTTCCACCTAATACATATGAAGGTCTTACCAACACCGGATATATCAATTGATCGGCGGCTTTTAAGGCTTCTTCAAGTGTGAAAACAGTTTGTCCTTTAGGGCGTGGAATTCCGGTTCTCTCCAGTATTTCATCAAATCGTTTCCTATCTTCGGCTTCATCCACTTGCTCAGGCTGTGTACCAAAAATTTTAACGCCCATATTTTGCAAGTCCTTTGTCAGCTTTATAGCCGTTTGTCCTCCGAATTGTACAATCACACCCTCGGGATTCTCAGCTTTTATTATATGGTATACATCCTCTTCGGTTAATGGCTCAAAATACAATCGATCGGCAGTATCAAAATCCGTACTTACGGTTTCCGGATTATTATTTGCTATAATGGTCTCATAACCGGCTTCTTTTAGAGCCCATACCGAATGAACCGAACAATAGTCAAACTCAATACCTTGACCTATCCTTATAGGACCCGATCCGATAACCAATACTTTTTTATGAGTAGATTTACGTACTTCGTTTTCTTCATCATAAACGGAGTAATAATATGGAGTTTCAGCATCAAATTCCGCAGCACATGTATCTACAACTTTAAAAACAGGAATTATTCCGAGTTTCTCTCTTACCTGCCTAACGATCCTTTTATCGCACTTTACTAACTTAGCGATACCTCCGTCGGTAAACCCTTTGGATTTAGCTTCTTTTAACACCTCCGCAGCCTTATATAATTCTTCCGGGGTCATGGCGTTAAGATTTTGCTCCGTATCAATGATCGACTTTATTTTATATATGAAAAAAGTATCGATTGTAGTTATTATGTGAATCAATTCAACAGATATATCCCTTCTTAACGCTTCGGCTACTACAAATAGTCGTTGGTCATCTGTATTTTTCAGCATTTCTTGTATCTGCAAATCGGTATATTTTGTGTAAACAGGTTGATATAACGTTTCAATATTTAATTCCAAGGATCTGACCGCTTTCATTAATGCACTCTCGAAATTGTTACTTATAGCCATAACTTCGCCGGTGGCTTTCATTTGGGTACCTAAGGTTCTTTTCGCTTTTACAAATTTATCAAAAGGCCATTTTGGTATTTTCAGAACTACATAATCCAATACAGGTTCAAAACACGCATAAGTCTTTCCTGTTACCCTGTTTTGTATTTCATCCAACCCATATCCTATGGAAATCAATGTGGCTATATTTGCTATGGGGTATCCGGTAGCTTTTGACGCTAAAGCAGACGACCTGCTTACTCTTGGATTCACTTCGATTACAGCATACTCAAAACTGTCAGGATGTAAAGCGAATTGAACATTACAACCACCTTCTATTTTTAATTCTGAAATGATGTTTAATGCGGCTGTTCTTAACATTTGATATTCTTTATCAGAAAGAGTTTGTACAGGCGCCACCACGATACTGTCTCCAGTATGAACTCCCACGGGATCAATGTTTTCCATGCTACATACCGTTATGACATTACCTTTTGAATCTCTCATTACTTCATATTCTATTTCTTTCCAACCTGAAATACATTTTTCTATAAGAATTTGCCGAACTCTGCTGTACATAAGACCCGTTTTTGCTATTTCTTTAAGCTCATTTTTGTTATAAGCGATTCCTCCGCCCGTTCCCCCTAAAGTATAAGCAGGACGAACAATTACAGGGTATCCTATTTTTTCTGCGAATGTCAAAGCCGTGTCAACACTGTTTTCAATTTCACTTTCAATGCATGGCTGTTTGATTCTGTTCATTGTATCTTTAAATTGTTGACGATCCTCGGCTGATTTTATTGCTTGTATACTTGTACCTAGAAGGCGGACGTTGTTTTCCTCTAAAAAGCCCGATTCCGCCAGTTCCATAGCTAAATTGAGTCCTGTCTGACCACCTAACGTAGGTAATATGGAATCCGGTTTTTCCTTTAAAATCACTTTCATAACCGTCTCAACATTCAGCGGTTCTATGTATACGTGATCCGCAATATTCTTATCGGTCATAATTGTGGCGGGATTGCTGTTAATCAATACGGTTTCTATTCCTTCACCTTTTAAAGCTCTGCACGCCTGAGTTCCGGCATAGTCAAATTCCGCGGCTTGTCCTATAATTATAGGTCCTGATCCTATTACCAATACTTTTTTTATATCGCTCCTTTTAGGCATTTGTCGCTCCTTTCAAACTAAGCTTCCCTTATGTTTTTTGACCATATCCAAAAAATCTTTAAAAATATACCTGTTTTCCAAAGGTCCGGGAGATGCTTCCGGGTGGTATTGCACTGAAAAAGCGGGTATATCGGTGTATCTTATCCCTTCCACGGTTTTATCATTCATGTTAATGTGGCTTATAACCATATCAGTATCGGTTAGTGAATCGGGCAAAACGGCATATTCGTGGTTTTGTGATGTTATAAACGTTTTATCTTTTAAAATATCTTTAACCGGATGGTTACCTCCATGATGCCCGAATTTAAGCTTAACGGTTTTTGCGCCGGATGCCAATGCCATTAACTGGTGCCCTAAACAAATCCCCAAAATAGGCAGTCTGCCTTTTAAAGATTTAATAACTTCTATTTGATATGAATAATCACATGGATCACCGGGCCCGTTTGATAACATGATACCGTCCGGGTTATAATCAAAGATTTCATCCACAGATGCCGAGGCGGGTAAGCATACCACTTCCGCTCCATATAATAGCACAGAGTTTATCATACTTTTTTTAACACCGTAGTCGATAAGTACTATTACAGGTCCTTCACCTTTAAATCGTACAGGCTTGTCACATGTAACATGATCACCGGGCTTTATTATCTTATACTCTTTAATGGCTACATGATCGACTTCCTTCTCAAATTCGCCCAAAGGACAAATCATTCCGTTCATTGTTCCTTTGTCTCTTAGCATTCTTGTTAACGCTCTGGTATCTATACCTTGAATACCGATAATTCCGGTTTGTATCATATACTCGTTCAGAGTTTTTTCACATCTGAAATTACCGGGGTTGTTACAAGCCTCTCTTACTATATAGCCTTTAACCCATGGTTTAGATGATTCGGAATCTAATGAATTAATTCCATAATTTCCTATAAGAGGGTATGTCATAACAACCATTTGGCCAAAATACGACGGATCGGTTAAAACTTCCTGGTAACCTGTCATTCCGGTGTTGAAAACCACCTCACCCACAGCTTTACCGGTCGCACCCAAACTCTCACCTGTAAATATTTTTCCGTTCTCTAAAATTAACTGTACTTTCAAAAAGATTCTCCTCCAAACGCATCAATAATCTCAAGCTTCATTCTAACGGCCTCATCTCTGATTATGGTTGTATAATTTTCTCCGTCATATCGATCAGCCCATCTTTTGGTTCCGTATGCAAACACCAAGCTACGCGAAGCATTTATTAAACCACCTAAGCGGTCTTTTTTAAATGACGGCAGGCAATCTTCTGCAGTACCTCCCTGTGCTCCGTAACCGGGTATTAAAATATAGCTTTTCGACATCATGTCCCTGACTTTTATAGCTTGATGCGGGTATGTGGCACCTACAACCGCACCGACAGGACCGTACCCGTACCTTCCTTCATGTCCGTCAGACCAATCGTCAACTAAACGGGCTATGAATTCAAAAATTGCAGTTTCGTTTATTTTAATATCTTGTAATTGACCGGAAGACGGATTGGATGTTTTGACCAAAACAAAAATACCTTTACCATATGTTAAACAATCTTCTATGAACGGTTGTATACCGTCAATACCTAAATACGGATTAACAGTAAGAGCATCCACGTCCATACACGGAGATTTAATCCCGAACAAATCGGTTTTACCTAAATATGCACATGAATAAGCTTTTGCAGTACTGCCTATGTCATTTCTTTTTCCATCTCCGATAACCAGCATCCCTTTTTGTTTCGCATATGATACCGTTTCATACAGTGCCGATAAACCGTCAAGCCCATACATCTCATAATATGCAAATTGAGGTTTTATTGCAGGTACAATGTCACACAACACATCGATTACCTGCATATTAAACTTAGAAATGGCATATCCTGCGGCTTTAAAAGTTTTACCAAATAAACCGACCGCCTCATCAATTATACAATGGGGGAGATACTCCAATTTGGGATCTAAACCTGCAACCGTCGGATTTTGTAACAATTTTATTCTATCTATCAAATTATCAATAAACATATTTTTAACCTCCTATAGCTTATAAAATATTTCCTTCGGATAAAACAAGCTTGCCCGATACAATTGTATACTCAGGAACACCTCTCAATTGTTTTTTGTTAAAAGGAGTATTTTTGCCTTTTGATACGAATTTTTGCACATCTACAGTAACAGGTTTTGATAAATCACAGATTGTTATATCTGCTATTGAGCCTATATCTATTATTCCTTTATTTATTTTTAGCAATCGTGCAGGATTGATACATATTTTTCTTGCAAATTCATCAATTGACAATACTCCCGGATTTAACAAATATGTGGTACACAGTGCAAAAGCCGTCTCAAATCCGGATATTCCGTTTGCAGCAAGATTAAACTCTATATTTTTTTCATCAAAATGGTGAGGTGCATGATCGGTGGCAATAATATCGACGGTATCGTCGGCCAAGCCTTGAATAACCGCTTGCCTGTCTTCTTCGGTCCTTAAAGGAGGGTTTACTTTTGCCATGGTATCATATCCGGTTACAGCATCTTCAGTGATGGAAAAATAGTGGGGACAGGTTTCACAAGTCACCTTTACTCCTCTTTTTTTTGCGTCTCTTATTAACAGGATTGATGTTTTAGTGCTAACATGGGCTATGTGAACTGGTAAATTTAAGCCTTCGGCCAGTAACAATTCTCTGGCCACCATAATTTCTTCGGCTTCATGAGGAATACCCGGCAAACCTAAAACGGTTGATACATATCCTTCATTCATAGACCCGTTTTCAGCTAAGGAAGGTTCCTCACAATGCGATATTACAGTCATATCGAAAGCGGAAGCGTATTGTATGGCTTTTCTCATTAAAGCCGCAGACGTTACCGGTTTTCCGTCATCAGAAACTGCTACCGCACCTGCCGCTTTCATTTCTCCCATTTCAGCCAAAGTTTCACCTTTTTGACCTTTTGTAACCGCACCAATAGGAAAAACATTTACGTAACCTTGTTTTTTCGCTTTATTTACTATATATGATATTACTGTTTTATTGTCAGCCGGCGGGTTTGTATTCGGCATACATGCAATTGAGGTAAAACCTCCCTTTGCAGCACTTTTTGTTCCGCTTATAATATCTTCTTTATATTCAAGCCCGGGGTCTCTCAAATGGCAATGTGCGTCTACAAACCCCGGGAAAATATGTTTCCCTGACGCATCTATTATGGTGTCGGCTTTATAAGGCAACTGATTTCCTATATCTGAGATTTTATCATTATCTATATATATATCATGAATTCCCGAGAACTTTCCTGTACCGTCTGTCAAAAATCCGTTCTTAATTAATATACTCATTTTATCCTTCCTTTCTGGTCATCAGATAAAGTAATGCCATTCTGACCGCCACTCCGTTAGTAACTTGTTCTTCTATAGTAGAAATGTCACTGTCGGCCAGAACCGATGTCAATTCGACCCCTCTGTTGACAGGTCCCGGATGCATTATGATTACATCATCTTTTGCATTCTTTAAAGTTTCTCCATTGACACCGAAAAATTCGGCATATTCTTTTACATTAGGGAATAATCCGCTATCCTGTCTTTCCTTTTGTATTCTCAATGCCATTATAACATCAGCTTTATAGACGGCTTCTTTTACATCCGTATAAGCTTTTACTCCGGTTTTTTCAATATAAGGAGGTAATAGTGTTGGCGGACCCGCTACAACAACCTCGGCGCCCATCTTTTTCATTCCCCAAATGTTACTTCGAGCGACTCTAGAGTGAAGTATATCGCCAACAATCGCTACTTTTAAGCCTTCGATGCAGCCTTTTTTTTCAATAATGGTAAACATGTCCAAAAGTGCTTGAGTCGGATGCTCATTCATACCGTCACCGGCATTAATAACCGACGCCGCAGTGTTTTTAGCAAGCAGATGAGGTGCACCGGCCATAGCATGGCGGATAATAATAACATCGGTTCCCATTACATCTAATGTGCGACCTGTATCAATCAATGTTTCTCCTTTTGCCACACTACTTGAAGCCACAGAAATGTTAACACTTGTACCGCTCATATATTTTGCAGCCAATTCAAATGATGTTCTGGTACGTGTGCTGTTTTCGTAAAAAAGTGTTATTACCGACTTCCCCTGTAAATGCGGAGTCTTTTTTGTATTTGATTTAATTATTAACTTCATGGTCTTTGAAGTTTCCAATATGCCTTGTATTTCCTCTTTGGAAACATCCTTCAAACCTAATAAATCTTTGCTTTTGAGAATCATATGTCCCTCCCGTTACTCAATGTATCAATAACAACCTTACTTTCGCTATCAAACTCAGGTACCATTACATGTATTATCTCATTTCTTGAAGTGGGCACGTTTTTACCTATAAAATCCGGTCTGAAAGGTAATTCCCTATGTCCTCTGTCTATCATAACAGCTAACTGTATCACTTTAGGTCGTCCCATATCGAATATCGCTTCAATAGCCGCACGTATTGTACGACCCGTATATATAACGTCATCGGTCAATATAATCTTTTTGTTTTGCAATGTAAAGTCAATTTGAGTTCCTTTAACCACCGGGTGTTCGGATACCAAGCTCAAATCGTCTCTATAAAAGGTTATATCAAGAACTCCCACCGGGATATCGACATTTTCAATAATCTTAATCTTCTCGGCAATTCTGTTTGCCAACGGGACACCTCTTCTTTGAATACCTATCAACACCAGATCTTCGGTACCTTTGTTTTTTTCCAATATTTCATGTGATATTCTAGTCAAAGCTCTATCCATTGCCGAATGATCCATTATTATCGTTTCCATAAGTTTACCTCCGTATTAAAAAAGCTCTCCGCATAGGCGGAAAGCTCACAAAATTCACATTATAAAATGATTTGATATATATTCTCCCTTTGCGCCTCTCCGGACCCATTAAAAGGACATTTATTAAGTTTTTCGATTTATTATATCATACGTTTTTTTTATTGTATATAGATTTGCTACATTAATATAAATTAATATTCTACTCTTCAATAAGAGTTATTGCAATAGAATCCGGTTATCAATTGAAAGGTATCATTGGCTCCACAGATTTGTCTCCTGCAGCATTAAAGGTCAACGCTTCATCGAAACTATGTCTTTCAGGTATGATTAATATCGCTTTTTTCAACAAATCCTCATCTTGAAACGCCATGGCCGAAGTTAACATATCGTTTTGTATGAATCTTGCAGTTAACATACCTTTTATAAAAGGCGGTAATTTGGCAGCTCCATGAATTTTTACACCGTTATTTTCAAAAGTAACATCGGCTTGAACATGGATATTATCAGGTGCATCTTTGTATTGCCCTAAGTTTGGTACTAACGCCGAATGCTCTATATTGTCACTTAAAATAATAGATTCCATAATCCTACCTGTATACCCCGGTACACCACCACCACATCTGCCTGTAATACGAAGCATCTGTTCACATGATACACTATCATCGAGACATTTTTCGAAATCCTCTTTTGAAGGTCTTTTCATTACTGCACCGTAATCTTTTCCGGAAACAGGTAGACCTTTCATACGTTTAGTTCCACCTGCGGGTGAAAATAAATAACCGGTTTGATTTAATACTTCGATGTTATTTAAAATAGCGATTTTCCATTCGGGAAACAACCTAAACCATTCATGATCGTTAAGGCCGGGATCATCAATATGTTTTCTAAAAATCTCTACAATTTTTTTATTGTCTGATATATCACCTAATTTGAAATCATAATACCAAACGTCATGATTCATACCGGTTCCTCTCATTATCACTTCATTCTCATTTATTCCCATAACGGCCGACAAAGTCTTTTTTATAATCATAGGTGCATTGCATAAACCGATGGTTTTAAAAAGACCATACCTTTTAAGTAACGCTGACATTACCACTTCCGGAGGATTTACAGCTCCTAAAAACCATGCGTTAGGACAGATTTTTGATACCTTTTCACCGACATGCATTATATGTGCTCCATGGGGAATGCCAAAAGATTTAAACCCGGCATATTCACCGTTTCCGGGCGTAGCGCAATGCATTACAATGTCCGCTCCCGAAAGAACTTTATCCAAAGAGTCGTATACAATTATTGAACATCCTTGCCAGTCCTTGATTTTTTTTGCCATTTCTATATTTCTGTCCATGTTGGCCTGAGTTCTTCCGAACAAAGCAAATTCAACATTTCTTAATCTCTTTGAGTTTAACAAATAAAATATAGTCCCCCCTATATTTTTACCTCCACCGCCAATCATAGCTATTTTTATATCTTTTGACATAGATTTCTCCTTTAATATAAGTTGAACCAGTTATAAATTTCAATTACAGTTCAGTTTATGAGTTTTTGTAGTGAAATCAAAAAATTAACATTTTTTAATTTATATAAGTAACGGTGGAGTAACAACTCCACCGTTTTTATAACTTGTAGGTTTAATAGGAACCGTTTAATTTTTCTTCCTTACCGGTGTCTAATGAACGTTGAGCAGTATCTAAAAGATCCATTACTTCCAAAGTATCTTCTAGTGAAACGGACGATTCTTCTCCTGCAAAGAATTTAGCCACTTCTTGTAGTTCTAATGTGTATGCCATACTCATATCTACAACAAAAGGAAGAGCTTTACCTTTAGTTCTCACCACTCCACCGTATATGGATGAACCTGTATTCAGCTCAACAATACCTCTGTTTCCGTTTTTATACTTAACTAAGCATACTACACCTTTATCGTCTTTTTCAGACTTTATGGCCACTGCACCGGGACCCATTAATTTTTGTAACATTTCCATAGCGTGTACACCATACCATACTACACTGCTACCGGCAGGGGCAATTCCCAAAGCACCGTATACCGATACGAATTCCGGTTGAACAATTGCCACTTTAGCTTCTACAACGGCTGTTACATATCTTAAAGAAGATGCTGAAAATACACGTATATTATTTTTCTTTGCTATATCATAAATTGATTTACCGGTAGCATAGGTGTCGGCCATTGGCTTATCCAAAAAAATAGGCTTGCCAAGTTTTACCGCTTTTTCAAAGTACTCCAAATGATATGCGGGATCATTTATTTCAAGCATAATAGCGTCACAACCCGCTACACACTCATCAAAACTCTCGGTAACCTTAACGCCCCAGCCTTCCAACTCAGCTTGACGGCCGTCCAAACCTTTTTTATCTTGAAACGGTGTTTCAAATCTCATACAACTTATCGCTTTTAGTCCCTCTACCCTAATTTTGGGATCGCAACCGGGATCATTCATTCTTTTTGCAAATTGAATTGAATGGCTAGTATCCAGTCCGACTATAGCAACTTTTATTTCATTCATGTCGATACCCTCCAAGTAAATTTTTCATATTAATTATATCATACCATCTCTTGGCTGCAAGTATATTTTTTATTTATGTATTGTTATATGTTAATTGAAAAAAGAGGCTGCATATCGCAACCCCTTCGCATTTTTCGTTTATAAATTTATTGTTTCGCACCGGTATGTTGTATACCTTCAACGAAGTTTTTCTGTACGATTAAGTATACAATTAATATGGGCAACAAACTCAGCAGAGCACCCGCTGAAGCCGTCGACTGATTATACAGTGTTTTATCGATAACATATCCTAAATCGTCCACCATCTGCACCGCCATTCGATACAACTGAGGCAATCCCTGCGGGAAAATTCTAATTGCCGGTCTGCTCAAGTACATATTCGGTTCGGTATAGTCGTTCCAGTGGAATACCATCGACAATATCGAAACAACTAGAATTGATGATTTCGATATGGGAAGTATGATACGAAAATGTGTTTGAATAAATCCGCACCCGTCTATATAAGCCGCCTCTTCCAATTCTTTAGGTAATCCCAAGAAAAACTGTCTGAATATAAATATGTACAATCCGCCTTTTAATCCGTAACCGAATATTGCCGGTATCAAAATAGGCTTCATTGAATTGGTCCATTTGAAAACATTACTGAAAAGTATAAACATAGGTATCATCATAATTTGCAAGGGAATGATCATAGCCAACACCAAGATACCGAATAAAAGGTTGCTGCCTTTGAAATGGAATCTGGCAAAACCGTATCCTATGAATGAACACATAACTACATGTAAAAATGTGGCCATTGCAGTCATATAGATAGAGTTTTTCAATGTTACTTTACCGTTTAATACCTCCCATGCATATCTAAAGTTCTGCCATCTTATACCTCTGACAGGTATCCACTTAACCGTTATATCAGTTAAATCGGCAAGTGATTTTATAGAATCTGTCACCAAAAACAGAAACGGATACAGGAATACGAATGCCATTGAAAACAACAGCAAGTATGTAAAAAACCTTGATATCATGAATTTCCATGTTTGAGCATGTTTAAGTCTTTCCCAGGTTGTTATTTCATGAATTTGTTTATTATTATCCATTGCGATTTCCAATTCGCTTTTTTTATATTTCTTTCCAAACATTAATGTATCCTCCTTTCTATTTATTGTGTGCTCTGGATATTAAAGCTGCAACACCGAATATTACCCCGATTAATACAAGTATCAAACCTACATATAAGCAAGCGAGAGCGGCTGCAAACTCAAATCTGGTACTGGTAAACGCTGTAACGTGTATTGTCCTCATTATGGGGTTTGTTGCCTCTGTAAACATATCTATCAAAGTATATATGATCGCTACCAAAATGATTTGTCCGATCATAGGAAGTGTAATCTTCCAGAACATTTCCCATTGGGTAGCACCGTCAACTTTAGCCGATTCATATAAATAACCGGGTATTGATTGTAATCCTCCCAAGAAAATAATTATGGGAACAGGACATTTCCATAAAACTTCGGTTATACGTAACAAAAATTGCATAACAAGGTCGGAAACTTTTGGACCTAAATACCATAATACCTCTCTGGGAATCAGGATCGCTCCCCTGTTTATGGATGTAGTATCTCCACCCATTGCACTTGTTCCCATTTCATCTTGTATACCTTGATTCATTAATTGCTGCATTATAAACCCGGAACCGAGCAGGAAGGGAAGTACGAAAATTGATCTTAATACACCTCTGCCTTTTATATCCAGGTTAAGCAATATAGCTATGAACAATGAGAAAACTACTACCAAAGGAGTTCTGATCAATATTTCATTGAATACATTTCTGTATTGCGGTACATAAGCAATGCTTTCAAACAAGATGTTTCTATAATAGTCAAATCCTAAGTATTGCTTTTGCAGTCCTTTTATTGAAACCAGCTCCGATACACTTAAAGATACGGTTTCAAATATGGGATAAGCAAAGAACATTATAGTACCAAGTATCCAAGGAGTTATAAGAATCAATCCTTGAATCGCTTGTCTTCTTTTAAAGTTAACAGTCTTCATTAATTCGTACCCCCTTTAACAACTACATAGTTCTTTGCAGGAATTTTTATTCCGTCAACAGTAGAGTCATTGTAAGGATCATAATTGATATATACCACACTACCGTCACTATAAGTAACTCTTATTACTTCGTAGCTGTATTCGTCTACAAATACCACTTCGTGTTTCACCATATAACTGCTAAATAAATTCTTCATTTCTTGAAACTCTTTATTTGTCTTTTCAATATCTTCCATCCAACTGAGATAGTAGGAACTGAAAATTTCATTATCTTCGATATTCATAAGCAAATCGGTCGGTTGGTAAGATATTTCAAAATAAGGATAACAACCGTACTCAATCCACTTCAATTTTATCCAATCAAAATCGTAAGACAAATTACCCGGATATGTCGTATAGGGTACCGATCCGTGAACAACCATCTGATAAAACGGAACAGTTTTGTCAGTAATGAAAAATCCGCTGTCTTCGTAGGGTACATTATATAAATAGTCGGCAGTTCCTAATAAATACGCATTACCACCTTCATATGCAACTGTCATACCCTTAGCTTGAACATCACTTCCAAACTTATTCCAAGTCTCTGCTGTCATGTAACGTTCAACAATTTTATTGTCCTTATAGTTGTTATATATTTTTATACCCATTTCTTCAAAGCCCATTGCCGTAACACCATGTCTAACAGCTTTGGGGACAAACTTTTTAAAGAACAAATTATATGAACGGATGGGATCGAACAAAAACTGTCCTCTCCATGACATGATTATGTTATTCAAGTCATATATCAAATCGGCTCTTCTGTTATATCCGGATGTGGAACTGTATGCATTAACATAATCCACCTTTAGTCCTAACGGAATATTGTTCTTTTCTGCATAGTCCGTTAACCGTTTTAATCCTAAAACACCACCTAAGCTCAAAGGCAATGTATAATTGGTAGGTGCGAATTCACCATATCCTTGCTTGTTCCAACCGTCTAAAAGAATAAGAAGATTCTCAATCCCAACGTCCTGTAAATTTTGGATAATTTCTATAGCTTGATCAAACGTAGTCATTTTAATATATTTATCAACTAAAACTCTATCTTCCGTTATGCCCATAAATAAGTCA
>CAZJOD010000033.1:0-26872 GCA_964547525.1 uncultured Clostridiaceae bacterium | reverse complement strand
AACATGAAGGGATAATTTTTTTATCCTATTTTAAAAAATTGTGAAAAGATTTTTTCCTTGGCGTCACAAAGAGGTATTATCAGTTATAAAGCAATAAAATGTACAGGCACGTTTTATAAATACAGTAATTCTTTAGAAATGGCACATTTAGAAAGAAATTTATTTTCCCGTGATTTAAAAGTATATACAAGTATTGCTGATGATATATCGCTTTACATTTACCAAAATATATATGAGGAGATTGTTAGTGCGGCGGATAAAATAATTTGTCTTGTTCGTGAAGCCGGATATAAGTACAAAGACATTACGGTGATTTGTTCTGATATGCAAAATTATGAGAGTTATATTCGATCGATTTTTTCACAATATCAAATACCATTTTTTATTGATGTTAAAAAAGGTGTCGATAATAATCCGCTTATTGTTTTTTTAAATACTCTATTGTCAGTTTATATAAACAGATACAGATCTGAAGACATATTCAGACTATTGAAAACAGGATTAACAGGGTTTTTACCTGAAGAGATCGACCTTTTAGAAAACTATGTCTTAAAATTCGGTATATACGGATACATGTGGAATGACCAAATAGAATGGGATTTTTTAAAAGAACAAAGCGACCAATCATCTTACTACAATGAAGATGATATAAACCTTATAAAAAATGCAATTATAGGTGATATTAGATCGTTTTTTTCCATTTTATCACCTATGTCCGATCCGAAAACTTTTTTTACGGAGTTATATGACTTTCTAGATGATTATAGAGTACTTGAAAAATATAAAGAAATCATTGAAAGATTTAAAAAAAGCGGAGATTTAGAAGAAGCCAACAGATATTTGTCCTGCTATAATGCTCTGATAGATATGATGGATACAGCTGTTACAGTTTTAGGTAATAAAAAATATACAATAGAAGAATACTCGGAGTTTATAAAATCGGGTATGTCGGGATATGAAACGGGTAGTGTACCACCGGCTTTAGAGCAGGTTAATATAGGTAATGTACAACGCTCAATGGTTCATAAAGTGAAAGCTGTATTTATACTAGGCGTTGTCGAAGGCAAGTTTCCGGGTGTGGATCTAAATGAAGGACTGTTGTCTGATATGGACAGACATAATTTACATTGTTATGGTGTTGAACTGGCTCCTGACACATTATCAAGATCTTTTGAAACTAAATATCTTATTTATAAAACGTTATGTTTACCTTCAGAAAAAATATTTATTAGCTGCTCTTCTATGGATATGAAAGGTGTAGCTTTGAGACCGGCTTATGTTTTTACACTCATAAAAAAATTATATAAAGACTTAATTGTAAAAGGTAATGTAGCCGGCAAAATCAGAAGCTTTGAGGAATGTACCTGTTCTCCCGAATCCGCATTTGTATCTTTAATAAGTGTACTTGAGAAGAGAAGACAAGGTCTACCTACAGAGCAAAGATGGAATTCGGTAAAAAAATGGTTTGAGGAGAATCCGGGATGGGCGGCACGGTTAAAGCCTGTTTACAAAGCTTATAACACCGATTTCGAAAGCAAAAAAATAAATCCCGACTTAGCACTGGAGTTGTTCGGATCACCCTTAACAGGAAGTGTTTCGGCTTTTGAATCCTTTACTAATTGTCCTTTTTCTTTTTTCGTCAAATACGGTTTAAATGCCATGGAACGTGAAAAAGCCGAAATTACTCCCGTGGGTATAGGATCTGTTTCACATGTCGTTTTAGAAATGTTTTTCGATAAAGTTAAACGAAATAACTTACAAATACAAGACATTACAGATGAGTATATATATAAAACCGTTATGGATGAGATGAACAGAGCCGTATCTTTGGTATGGGGTAAAAGTGTTTTATCTTCTAAACGTAATTCATATTTATTAAACCGATACGGAAACACATTAGAACTTACAATAAAAACCGTTTTAAAACATATTTCAAAAGGTAAATTCATACCAATAGATGATGAAATTGTATTCGGCAAGAAAAATACTCTCAATCCCTTAATTGTCAAAGGAGATACACAATCGGCTGTTATATCGGGAAAGATCGACAGGGTTGACGCATTTAACTTAAACGGATGTGCTTATATAAGAATTATAGATTATAAAACCGGTAAAAAGGCATTTTCACAAGAGGATTTTTATTATGGTTTACAGATACAATTACCTGTGTACATGAATGCAATCCTGTCAAATCAACAGTATTTTAAAAATATATTTAAGCTTGATAAAATAACACCGGCCGGGATATTGTATTATAATATTGACGACCCTATTGTAAAGGCTGAATACAGTGCCGATAGTGAACAGATAAAAAGCTTGGTTGATAATTGTCTGATGATGAAAGGCCTTGTTTTGGATAAAGAGGAAATTGTTTTGGCTATGGATACCGGTTTTATTGATAAATCGGATATAGTAAATATAAAAAGAAATAAAGACGGTAGCTTTTCGAAAACTTCAGATATAGTTTCTATTGATGATTTTGATATTATGCTTAAATATACCAATCGTATTTTGGGAGATATAATAAATCGAATAGGGACAGGATCGGTAGATAGGATGCCGGTATATAAAGGAACATATACCGGTTGTGATTACTGTTCTTACAAAGGTTCATGTGGATTTGATCCTTCATTAAAGTGGTGTAGGTACAATTTTCTACGTTCGGGTTTAAAAAGAGATGAAATAAAAATATTAATGGAACAGAAAATTAATAGGGAGAAATGAAATGGCCGACGAAAAATGGACTGTCGAACAAAAAAAAGCAATCGAAACCGATGGCAATAATTTATTAGTTTCCGCTGCGGCAGGAGCCGGTAAAACCGCCGTTCTAGTTGAGAGAATTATCAGGAAAATAACACAAAAAGATAATCATGTTGATATCAACAAGTTGTTAACTGTTACGTTTACTAATGCGGCAGCCTCTGAAATGAAAGAAAGGGTAAAGAACAGATTATACGAATTAATAGAAAAACAACCGGATGATCTTATGCTACAAAGGCAATTCGCTCTTATAGAAAAAGCAAACATTACTACCATTCATTCTTTTTGTAGTAGTATTGTACGAGATCGTTTTCACATTCTTAATTTGGATTCGGGATTTCGTCCGGCGGAAAAAGCAGAAACAGCTATGATATATCAACAAACTTTGGACGATTTATTTGAAAGATTATATGATGACAAAGAAATACAGGGTTTTATCACTTTAGCCGATACTTACGGAATCGGAAGGGATGACAGTAAACTAAAGGAACTTATAAGTGCGCTTTATGAATTTACAAGAAGCTGTCCGGATACGATTGAAACATTGGAAAAGGCGGTGGAATCATATAATCGTTTAACTGATGATTTTGAATTTTCACAAACGGAACACGGTAAAATTATAATAAATCATTTAATTGATCGTATAGAATATATCATTATTGAAATGGAAGTTCTGATTGAAGAAACATATGATATAGACGCTTTTAATAATTATCGTTTAACTATGGAAGAAGATATTAAGATATTAAAATCTATCCTTGACAAGCTTATATCGGTTAAAAACAATAAAAAGGTATGGAATGATCTGAAAGAGTATATTAACAGTATAAAATTTTCAAACTTAAAATCTATTCGGGGTGAATATGATATAAATTTAAGAGATCAAATTAAAACGACAAGGGATTCTGCTAAAAAAGCAATAGGAGAGATGCAGGAAAGGATTTTTGTATGGGATAACTTACAAATACTAGATGTTATAGAAAAACAATATCCATTATTGAAAACAATGCTAGAAACGGTACGACTATTGGATTTTGAGTATTTTAATGCGAAGAAAAAAAGAGGTATTTTGGATTTTTCCGATTTGGAACACTTAGCGCTGTCATTGTTGCAAGAAAATACCAAAGACGGTCGAAGACCTTCTAAACATGCTATGGAATACTCTGAAAAATTTGAAGAAATTCTTATAGATGAATATCAGGACAGCAATTATGTACAAGAAGAGATATTGACTTCTATAGCCTCAGGTCATAAGAATATATTTATGGTAGGAGATGTAAAACAAAGTATATATCGTTTTCGTCAATCTATGCCCGGATTGTTTTTAGATAAATATTCGAGATATAAACAGCAAAGTGACGAAAATGACACACCGGGTATTTTAGTTAAACTTTATAAGAATTTCCGTAGTCAGCCTAACGTTATTGATTCTGTAAACGCAATATTTGAAAGAATTATGACAGGAGGTTTATTCGAAATAGATTATACCGATGATGAAAAGTTGATTTGTGGAAATACGATAAATGACTCTTTAAAGGATAAAGATCGCACCGAAATTGTTGTAATTGACACCAAAAATATGAACGAGTTGTTTTCGGATGAAGAAAAACCGGAAAACTGTATTCCCGAAGCACGAACAGTGGCTAAATTAATCAATGACATGTTAGCCACGGGATATGAGATATATGATAACAAACAAAAAAAATATAGAAAAATAGAGTACAATGACTGTGCCGTATTAACGAGAGTCAAAACCGGATGGGCCGAACCTTTCACCAAAGAACTCAATAAATTGGGTGTACCCGCCTATTGTGACATATCAGGAGGGTACTACGACACAGTTGAAGTTAATACGGTGCTTTCACTTTTAAAGATAATAGACAATCCATTACAGGATATACCTCTAATTTCGGTTCTATTATCGCCGATAGGTGATTTTAATGAAGAAGAATTGTCATTGATTCGTTTATGTAACAGACAAGATTTTTTCTATAAAGCACTATTGGAATATGCCGACAGAGCCGACAAAACGACGGAAAAGGTACGAAATTTTTTAGAAAATTATAAAAAATGGCGGTGCATGGCAATGGAAATGCCATTGGACGAATTGGTAAGGCACCTATATGTGTCGACTGGTTACATTGATTATGTATCCGCTTTGCCTGAAGGTGACAGGCGTAATGCTAATTTGAAGATTTTATATGAAAAAGCACGTACTCTTAAAAATATAGGTTGGAACGGTTTGTATGATTTTTTAAGATTCATGGAAAAATCCGCCTTATATGAAAATGATACTCCAGGAACCGCCACTTTGGGTGAAAACGAAAATGTGGTTCGTGTTATGACAGTTCATAAAAGCAAAGGTTTGGAATTTCCCATAGTATTTGTGTGCGGATGTGGTAAACAGTTTAATCTGAGGACTGACTTTTTGGTACATCATAAATTCGGTTTGGGTATAGAGTATATAGATCCTGAAAAAAGGTTTTCTTGTAATACATTACAAAAAGAAGCACTGTTAATAAAGCACAAGGAGGAATCTCTCGCCGAAGAAATGAGAGTATTATATGTTGCGGCAACCAGAGCAAAGAATCGTTTATTTTTTATCGGATGCTGTAAAGATACTGATAAGTTAATAAATAAATGTGAATTATCAACACGATTAGGTAGTAAGCGGGTACCTCAATCAGTTTTATTACAGTCAAAAAGTTTTTTAGAATGGATAATGACGGCGATTTGGAACCGGCCGAAGACGCATGAGAATGCACATGGAATAATAAATTATGATTTATCATTATTCAAACTAAGTCTAATTCAACCGGAGCTTATAATGATTGATGAAAAACAGGAAATTATACCCGACCGGGAAGTAAAAAATATTGATTATGTAGATTATGATAATATAAAAAAGATTTTAGATTGGGAATATCCGTATAAAGAATATGCATATATCCCTGCAAAAATGTCGGTTACCGAGTTAAAGAAAATAAGTATGATCGACCAAGAGCAAAATAACGCAGTTTTAATAGAAGACGACCCGACCTTTAAAAAACCTTCTTTTTTGACTGACGATTCGGAATATAAAGATTTTGGTAGTTTGGTGCATTATATTTTTCAACATTTGGATATTGAAAAAATCAGAAGTAATCGATCTGAAAAATTTATCATTAATATGATAGATGAAATGACAGAAAGCATGATTTTGTCAAATATAGCCGATAAAAAACAAATCCAAATGATTCGGAGAGAAAACATTGCAGCGTTTTTTAAAACCGAACCCGCACGAAAGCTGTTAGAATGTGATTTTTATATGCGAGAAATGCCTTTTTATTTAAGGATAGATTCTGACGATTACTTTGCTTTAAAAGGAGAAGTTCCGTCATACAGGCGTTCAGATATGCCGCCTATTTTGATACAAGGAATTATTGATTTGTGGTTCCAAGATAAAGAGGGAATCACATTAATCGATTTTAAAACTGATCGTATATTTGTTAATAGCGACATTATATTTAAACAAAGATACGGGACACAGCTTTCACTTTATAAACGTGCACTAGAAAAAATTACCGGACAAAAAACTTTAAGTACACACATTTATGCAGTTTCATCAATGAGAATAATTACATTCTAGTATACACAGGTATATTTTTGTTTTGATAGTTTTAATATGATTTTAACTCCAATAATTAATTTTTAATCGGGTGATCTTTTCTTAAATACTTTTTTTATTTTTGTCAATATTGCATCTTCTATTTTATCACCGTAACGAGCGCTGAAATAAATCAAAGAAAGAGATATCGCAGCAATTAGGATCCATGACCATACCGGTAAATTAAGACTTCCGCTTCCAATAAATACCGACACATATACACCAGGCAACCTTGCAAGTATTACAAATAAAATAAATGTTCCGAATGTTAAAGTGGATATACCTGCTAAAAAGCATAGCATGTCATCCGGAAAGAAGGGGAATAGGAATAAAAGAAATAAAACCAGTCTGCTTTTTTTGGTAAAGTATTTACTATATTTTTCATAATTATCAGCTCCTGCAATTTTTATGACAAAAGGTTTCCCATAAAATCGTGCCAAATAAAAAGCGGTGGTAGAGCCGATGATTAACCCTATGGAGCCGTATATAAAACCAAGAGTGGAACCGAACATTAAGCCTCCCGCCAATGTGGTTACATTACCCGGAATAGGAGCTATGATGACTTGCATAGTCTGTATAAATATAAATATAAATGGTGCCCATTTACCTTCCCTACGTATATAATCTTGTAATTGATCTGGATTACTCATTGCTTTTATAAATCTACCGGTAAAAGATCTTACTTGAGGAACTAAAAACAAGCTTGCCAGCATAACTATGATCATTAGTAAAATGTAAAACCTTTTTTTGGGTAGATTGGGTTTGCTTTGATTTTCACATCTATTAAAACCATTGCTTATATCGTTCATATTTTCTTTTATAGAGTCTTTTCGATTTGAACAATGAAATATTGATTTTTTATTCAGCATGATAATATTATTTGAGTTATTTTTTTTATTATCCGAATTAATATTGTTATAAAAACAACAACCGGTATATGACGGTACCAAACCTATATAAAATCGTAAAATATACATATTTAACAAATTAAAATACTTTTTATATTTGTCAATAATCATATCATATTACTCCGCTATTTTTCAAAATCAATATACCTATGAAAAAAGTAAAACAGGATAAAGCTGTAGATATAATAACTATATTAGCCGCCAAGGAAGCATTCGATTTCATACCTTTGGCCATAATAAAACTGCTTACTGCAGCCGGCGATGCAAACAGTATAAACAGTACTCCCAAATCTGCACCTCTTAATCCTAAAAATAAGGCCGGGGGTAAAGATAATAGGGGTACTAAAACTGTCTTTATAAGTGACGCTGAAAGTGCAATTCGGAAATTGTCTTTTATATTGGCGGTACTTAGAAACGCACCAATGGTAAGCAGTGCCAACGGAGTAGCTATATCGGCCATATAATCAAGAGTTTTGCCTATAACATCCGGAACATGAATTGAAGCAAGCGAAAAAAGCAAACCAGAAAATACTGCAATTATGTAAGGATTTTTTACTATTTTAAATAAAATATTTTTAAAGTCACTTTTTTCAGAGGATTCGGCATTAAGTGACAGTGTAATAACCGAATACACAATAAAAAAGGGA
Source organism: uncultured Clostridiaceae bacterium (assembly GCA_964547525.1). Classification (GTDB taxonomy): domain Bacteria; phylum Bacillota; class Clostridia; order JAAYHZ01; family JAAYHZ01; genus CAZJOD01. Next base: position 18,911 of record CAZJOD010000033.1, on the reverse strand, counting down.
AGTATAACCGCAAGCATAACCGCACATTTAGCGGCACCTTCCCGACCGAATAGGTTTGTAGCTAAAGGGACTCCTATTAAGGCGTAATTGCTTCTAAAACATCCTTGTATAAATGCACCTCGGGAAGGACGATCTTTAATAAAAAATTTTACAATTACAGACAATATCAAAAAATGTGCCGTTACGGCAATTATACCTATCAGAGCGGTTTTATGTATTCCGGCAAGCTTATCGAACTCTACCGCAGAAATCTGACGAAATATCAGCGAGGGTAAAAATAATAGAAATACCAGTTTTGAAGCGTTATCTATAAAATTTTGGCTCATAAGCTTTGTTCGTTTTAGTATGTAACCGATGATAATTACTAAGAAAACAGGCAGAACACAGTTAATCGTAAAAATAATATTAGCCATTTAATTCTCCGTTATAATATTACCGGTAATTTTAATATATTTACCGGTTCCCAATAAAGTTTATTATATCACTCTGATTAAAAAGCTGTAAACAATAAAATGTTCATATTCATAAATGGGATTTATGTGGGATTTAAAAAAATTAAGCTGCTGTAACATACAGAATTATCATGACATCAAATATAATAAGTGATATAATGCTAAAGATTACCGGGTAATATAATAATATTTAAATTGAAAGGCCGGCATCTAGAAGAGAAAGGATTTTTTATGACTGCAAGTTTAGTGTTTGATAAAGTGCTAGTACTACTTTTTATAATGATTGCAGGATTCATTGCGAGAAAAGCTAAAATCATAAATGAAGTGTCAAATAAAGTTTTTACGGACTTATTAATTTATGTTACAATTCCATTATTAATTGTTTCTTCATATCAGATAGAAATAACACAGGACAGAATAAAAATGGCATGGCAAGTCTTTTTATTCGGTCTTTTTGTATATATGTTTATGATTTTGTTTGCATTTTTAATATCAAGAAGGTTTAAATTTGATAAAAGGCCTATAGTGCAATTTAGTTTAATTTTTTCAAATTGCGCTTTTATGGGATTTCCGGTAATTGAAAGCCTTTTAGGTAAAGAGGGCGTTTTTTTAACATCAATATTTATCATTCACTTTAATGTTCTCCTATGGACATACGGTTTAATGCTTTTTACCGGTGAAAAAAGTTTAAAGTCTTTGATAAAAGTAATTAAAAATCCGAGTATAGTGGCTATCTTCATAGGAATGCTGACTTTTATTTTACAAATTAGAATCCCGGTTCAATTATCCGAAGCTATGGACTCAATCGGAAGCATAACGATTACATTGTCCATGGTAATGATAGGATCGACAATTGCCGGAACTCCGTTTATAAAGGTTGTAAAAGGCGCTGACACTTATATTACAAGTATATTGAGGTTGTTAGTCGTTCCGGTTTGTATATTAGGTTTTGCTTTACTGTTCAATTTACCGCCTATGGTAATAAGTGTTTGCACTATTTTGTCAGGCATGCCTGTTGCTGCAAATACAGTATTGTTCTCTGAAAAATTCGAGAAGGATATTCTCACGGCATCTAAAAACGTGGCATTATCAACTATATTATCTATATTTACAATTCCTCTGATTGCTTATCTTATCCAATATTTTACTGAAAAAATATAAAAAATGTATATTTTCCGTGCACACGGAAAAGATAATAACAGCTGTACTTATGCGCAAAAATTTGTGACAAAGTTTTAAATGCATAATTTTAGCTATTTAAGACATAGGTAAAAAAACCTGTGTTTTAATATGTTCACAGTGTGAATATATGCTTAAAAAGAAACGGGGCGATTAACCCCTTTGTTTTTTGGTTAATTAACATTTTGAACTAATGTCAAATAATAAAAAAGGAGTCTGCACATGGGATCAATTATTGCAGCTGTCTTGGCAATTATTTTTTTTATTTACGGAACAATATTAAGATATATGCATGGTATAAAACATGGTTACAGGCAAGAGTATGAGAACATAACCCATGGAAACAACCGGCAACCGGAAGATGAAAAAGAACATAAAACATATTTTAAAGGGTCGAATCGTTCATATTGGGATGTTAAATTGAGGATATTTTATACCGCGAAAATAAAAAAATATGTGCGGACTATATATAAATCTCAAAACAGGTATGAAGATTTGATACCTGCTGTCAATTGGCTGGTAGATAATTATTATATTATTATACGTGAGCAAAACAACATTAGTCGTGGCGTAAAAATGAAGACCATGCGGATGTTACCATACAATACAAATGGTAAAACAGTTTTAAGAATATATAATATGGCTCGTAAAATATTGAATGATCATTCATTTCATGTTAACGATCGCCAATTGGTCGAAGCTATAAATGAATATCAAGATAAAGATGTTTTATTAAGCTCGGAAATTTGGATGATGCCTATGATTCTTAAGCTATGTATTTTAGAGCATATCACAGCTTTAGCCGAAAAAACCGTTAATATTATAAAACAAAAAGAAAGAGCCGATAAAATATTAAAAGAAGCATTGGAGAAGAGTAATGCCGATCAGTATCTTATACGGCGTTTATCTAAAAATATTGAAAAAGAACGAAGATTTTTAAGTCATATATTCTATAGGTGCCAGGAAATGGACTCGGACGAAACAAACATGATTAAAGATACCATTGAGCGTCACTTTTTAAAAGATGAAAATGTAAATGATATTATATCAACCGAGACATCAGAGCAAGCCCATTTACAAGTTAGAATAAACTCGCTAATAACATGTTTAAACGATATATCTTCTTTGTTATGGGAAGATATTTACCTACAACTGAGTAAAGTAGAAGAGACACTGGCGGATGACCCCGCTCGTGTTTACGACTTATGTAATTTTAAGACGAAAGTGGCTTATCATAAGAGAATTGAAGAGATATCTCGAAAAACAAGACTATCCGAAATAGATGTTGCAAAAAAGATAGTACATCGTTGTAATAAACGTATAAGCGATTCAAACCGATCTGAAGATGATAAAAGTATTTATATAGGGTATTATCTTACGGGAGATAAATTTAACGAAATAATAGAAGGCACCTTTAAAAATGATTTGAAACACAAATTTATGACATATGTATTATCTGTGTTCATATTGGGTGTTATACTTTCTATTCTTATTGCATCATTTACATTCAATATTTCAATATTTTCTTTTAAAATGTTATTATTGTTTTTAGTGAGTTTACCTTTAGGACACAGAATTTCCGAGATACTTGTAAACGATTCTATAAGTAAATTCGGTAAATTAAGGTTTCTCCCTCAATTGGAATATAAAGACGGAATTCCGGATTATGCCAGAACCGTTGCAGTCATACCTGTAATTACCGATTCCAAAGAAAAGATAAAAGAATATATTGAAAAGCTAAAGATATATTGGCTGGCAAATAGAGATGATAATCTTTATATGGCACTTTTGCTGGACTTTAAAGATAATTCGCAAGAAAGTGCCGATTATGATAATGTTTTATTAGAATATGCCGAGTCTTGTATTAAAAATATATCACATTGTTCAACTGAAAACAGGTTTATGTTTTTTTGTAGGAAGAGACTTTATAATCCTAAAGAGAATTGTTGGATGGGTTATGAAAGAAAGCGTGGAAAACTTGAAGAGTTTAATGCTCTTTTACTAGGAGAAGAAGATACAACTTTTTTACATCATAAATATCCTAAGGAATTATTGCAAAGTTTTAAATATGTTATAACAGTTGATGCAGATACTGAATTAAACAAGGATACGGCACGGCTTTTATGCGGTATTATTGCTCATCCCCTTAATAAAGCTGTTGTTAATGCCGAAGGAACCAAAGTAATCGACGGTTACGGAATTATACAGCCAAAAGTAGGTGTACGGATGGAAAATGCCTTGTGTACACGTTTTTCAAGACTTTTTTCAGGATTGACCGGTATTGATTGTTATTCATCACAGTCTTATGATTTGTATCAAGATTATTTTGAAGAAGGCATATTCACAGGTAAGGGGATATATGATATAGGCATATTTCACAAAGTTTTAGGGAAAAAATTGCCGGAGAATTCAATATTAAGCCATGACTTGTTAGAAAGTTGTTATTTGCGTGCTGCATATGCAAGTGACATTATTTTAATGGACGGATTTCCGGTTACACCTATGGCGTTTTTTAAAAGAGAACATAGATGGATACGTGGGGACTGGCAGCTATTGCCTTGGCTTTCATCCAAATCCGGCTTGTCCGCACTTTCCCGATTTAAAATATTTGATAATTTGATTCGGTCTTTATATCCGTTTTCACAAGCACTGATACTTTTGTTAAGTATTATAACAGGGCGTAATCTTCCTTTCGTATTATTGTTTATATTTGCAGGAGACATTATAGTTATACTAAAAGATATTTTAATATACATTACTATAAAGCTAAGAACCGTAGCAATAGGAGTGTTTGTATCCAGCTTCTATATTACTACAGGTAAAGCATTTTTAAAATTGTTTTTTAGTTTTCTATTTCTACCCTTTAAAGCATATATGACTATTGATGCGATTTTAAGGACACTGTACCGGTTATATATATCTAAAAAACATATGCTTGAATGGCAGACGGCTGAAGCATGTGAGAATATGGCGGATAACGAGACCGTGAAATACATTGTAAAGATGCTACCGGCGGTACTCTTCGGTATATTTATGATGGTATTTCCCATATTAAGAGAGTGGGAAAATTTAATATTGTCACTTACCGGAGGTGTCTTTCTCGTTTTATCGCCTTTTATAGCTTACAATCTTGGTAAAAAAATAGAACCGGATAATCACATCCCTGATTATATTAAAAGTGATGTTAAAATTGTCAGTAGAAAAATATGGGGATATTTTGAGTACTTTTTCCATAAAGCTCCAAATAGCCTGGTTCCTGATAACTATCAGATTATTCCTTGTTTAACGCAGGCTAACAGGACTTCACCTACCAATTTAGGATTTCAAATGCTATCAGGAGTTTGTGCATTGGATATGGGTTTTTCAGGAATAAACGGTTTTATTGAAAAGACCGAAAATCTGATTGGGGTAATGATGCAGATGGAAAAATGGAACGGGCATTTCTACAATTGGTATGATACATGTAAACTAAAAATATTACCGCCTTCATATGTTTCTACTGCTGATAGCGGGAATCTTGCAGCTTGCCTTATTGTGCTAATAGAAACGTTAAAAGAACTTACTTCTATGAAGATAAGTACCGATCTTATAAAAGAAGGCTTAATGATGACTGTAAAAATGGCTGATTGTAAAGATATTCCCGAAGATGCCGGCGTTCTAACAATTATTGAAAAAATATGTGAGAAACAGCCGACTACCGGGAAAAATGCAGAATGGTCTTTTATACTTCATGAAATGTGTATTTCACTAAAACATGATTATAAAACCATGTATAAAGACGGATCTATTTCGATTACACACTTGCCGGAACATGAATACGAAGTATATAAGAATAGAATCAATCTACTTATGAATAAAAGTAAACAACTATTTAAAGATATGGATTTTACAAAATTGTATGATTCGAAAAAACATTTGTTTCACATAGGTTATAATGCTACCACCGGTGAATATGACAGAGCTCATTATGATTTACTGGCTTCCGAAGCAAGGCTTGCGAGTTATATAGCAATTGCCGGAAATCAAGTACCGCTGAAGCATTGGTTTAAGCTCGGTCGCCCTTTTACCGTCATAAGGAGGAAGGCGGTTCTATTATCCTGGAGCGGTACTATGTTCGAATACTTGCTGCCTTCTATATTTTTAAAGCAAACAGAAGGCAGTATGATGGATGTGACTTGTAAAAAGGTTATAGATAAGCAAATTGAATATTGTAATTTAAGAAATGTCCCATGGGGTATTTCTGAGTCCGGGTATTATAAGTTCGATAAGAAACTGAATTATCAATACCGTGCTTTTGGCGTACCCGGTATAGGGCTGAGGTCGGATATAAAAAAGTCGTTGGTAATTGCCCCATATGCTACCTTCTTAGCAATGCCTTTTGATATAAAACGTGCTTATGATAATATGCTCAGATTGAGAAATTATAATGCAGAAGATAATTTTGGTTTTTATGAAGCTATGGATTTTATGACTTCATCCTCAAAGAATATGTATACCGAATGTAAATTAATCAAAAGCTATATGATACACCATCAAGGTATGTCTTTGGCATCTTTTGACAATTTATTGAACAATGGAATTTTGACTAAACGATTTAATAAAAATGACGAGGTGAAAAGTGTGGATTTAATATTAGAAGAAAGAAGTCCTGGAGGTCTTATTGTTAAAGATGATCCGGTCATAGTGCAGAAATCGAGAAAAACCGAAATGCCAAAAAGTACAAAGGGCGATTATAGGCATATTGGGATATGTAATCCAAAATATCCTGTTTGTCATATAATGTCTAATAACAGTTATACAGTTATGTTGACAAGTTCCGGCGAAGGTTTTAGCAAATGGGGTAATGATTTGGTCAACAGATGGAAAGCAAATAATTCCGGTGAATCACACGGGATATTCATCTATGTTCGTTTGCATAATGAAAACCGACTATGGAGCTCAGCATATAAGCCTGTTTGTTTGACACCCGACAGATATTCCGTAGAATTTCATCCTGATAGAGCGGAATATTTAAGGGAGGATTTTAATATTGAGACAAAGACAGAAATTACAGTGTCTCCAAAGCACAATGTTGAAATAAGAAAGGTGTCATTAGTAAATAAACGTAAAGACAGAGCGGATTTGGATGTTACATTATATTTCGAACCGGTGCTTGACAGCCAAGCTAATGATATTGCACATCCTGCTTTTAATAAAATGTTCTTAAGTACCGAATATATAAAAGATAAAAACGTTTTGTTGGTGCATAGACGTGTACGTTCAGGTAATAAAAAAGAAAAGTATGCATTTTTAACATGTGGAACCGATGCAAAACAATACGGAATGACCGAATATGAAACCGATCGTTATCAATTTCTCGGTCGCCATGGAACGGTACGGGCTCCGTATGCTATGAAATCCGACTTGCCTTTGTCCAATAGAGCCGGAAATAACCTGGACTCTGTAATGGCTAAAAGAATACACATGAGTATAACCCCCGGCAAAAAAGCGGTTGTCTACTTTGTCATCGGCATGGCAGATTCCAGGAAGGAAGCTCTGACAATGGCTGAAATATACAAAAGCTGTAATTATTGTGACGATATCTTTAATGTAGCTAAGGTTGACAGTGAAGTTGAAATGAAATATTTAGGCATTGAAAAAAACAAATTAAACCAATACCTTAATTTGGTTGGTAGTATATATTACCCCTCCAGGTTGTTACGGGGACCTGTTGATATTTTAAAACAAAACAACCTTGGTCAAAAAAGTCTGTGGAAATACGGAATATCGGGAGACCACCCTATAATTTTAGTTAAGGTCCATGATGAAAAAGGCTTACTGACTGTGAAAGACATAGTATCTGCTTACGAATACTTTGGGAAAAACGGTATAGATGCAGATTTGGTTATACTTACGGACGAACCTTCCGGATACTACACCAACCTCACCAATCGTATTAAAGATATACTGTGTGATGTGAAAATATACTATCCTAATACAAGTAATAAAGGTGTATATATTCTCAACTCGAATGAAACGGATAAAGAGTTTATAACTTTAATAACAACTGTAGCCCGACTTGTTATAGATGCAAAATCAGGATTTAATTTAAAACGTATCAGAAAATTAATGTATGAGGACAGCATTGTAAAAAAAGAAATCTATCCGATGGAACGTAAAGAATTTAATAATGAAGAACTACCTATGGAAAATCTTAAATATTTTAACGGAATGGGTGGATTCTCATATGATGGAAACGAATATGTTATAAATTTACGTAATAAAGAAACTACTCCACTGCCATGGATTAATGTAATAGCTAATAAAAGTTTCGGATTCACAATATCAGAATCCGGGGCAGGTTATACCTGGTGTAAAAACTCCCGTGAAAATAAATTAACGGTTTGGAATAACGATCCTGTAACCGATCTGCCATCAGAAACCATATTTATATATGATGTTAAAACAGGCAGGCTTATTACGCCTACACCCGCACCTATTAGAGATGACGATGAATATCGTATAAGACATGGATACGGATATACAAACTTTTTGCATAACACATCAGGATTGTCACTTTCTATGAATGTGTTCGCGGATAAATTTGATCCGGTAAAAATATACTTGCTTAATATTAAAAATGATTCTGAGACTGACAGATCCTTTGTATTGTATTTTTATACGGATTTGGTGTTAGGTGTGGACAAAGAAGTCAGTGCGCCATTTTTATTGTCGGAAATGGATATAAAGAATAACATTTTTTATGTTAAAAATTCGTATACGGATGATTTTAAAAACCACATTTGTTTTTTAAGCAGTAGTGAAAACATAGAATCCTGGACAGGTGATAAAACAGAATTTATCGGTAAGGGTGGAACTTTGAGATCACCTATAAGTGCATATGGAGAGAATTTAAGCTGTAACGTTGGCGCAGGATATAATCCATGTGGTGTTATCTTGGTGAATATTACTGTAAAACCCAAGCAAAACAAATCAGTAACTTTTATTTTAGGTGAAAGTGACGATTATACCAAGATAATAACAATGAGTAAAAAATATGGAAATATTACTAATACTGTAGAATCTTTAGAAGATGTGAAAAAAACCAATATAGAGTTTTTGAATAAAGTAAGGGTTAATACACCTGATGATTCGTTTAATACAATAATGAACGGTCATTTAATCTACCAGAATCTTATTTGTAGAATGTATGCAAGAGCGGCTTTTTACCAGAGTGGGGGTGCATACGGTTTTAGAGATCAATTGCAGGATTCTTTACCAATTATGTATTATGACTCGTTTATAACAAGAGAACACATTATTAGAAGCTGTATGCACCAGTTTGAGGAAGGAGATGTTCTACATTGGTGGCATGATGAAGACGGCAGAGGTGTTAGAACAAAAATATCCGATGATTTATTATGGCTACCGTATGTAACAACAAAATATGTAAAAACTACCGGTGATTATGGAATATTGAACGAAAAAGTTTTTTATATAAAAAGCGACTTGTTAGGTAAAGAAGATCATGAGAGCTATAAAGTACCGGAAGTTAGCACTTTGTGTGAGAGTGTCTATTTGCACTGTAAAAAAGCGATAGAGAAAGGATATACAAAAGGTGAACATGGTATTGCTTTGATGGGAGGCGGAGACTGGAATGACGGTATGAATACAGTTGGTATAGAAGGTAGAGGAGAAAGTGTTTGGTTAACATGGTTCTTGATAGAAGTTATGAAGGAATTTACCCATACTGCACAAAAGATGAACGATCTTCAATATAAAGACGAATTGGAATGTAGAATATTAGAGTATAAAGAAGCGGTGAATAAGGAATGTTGGGATGGTAATTGGTTTGTAAGAGCTTTCTTTGACGACGGAACCGTGTTAGGGTCAAAAAACAGTTCGGAATGTATGATAGATTCCATATCACAGTCGTGGGCGGTAATTTCAAATGCAACCGACGATGAAAGAAAAAATAGAGCAATGGACTCGGTTAGCCGTTACTTGGTAGATAAGAAGGAAAGATTGGTGAAATTATTGACACCTCCTTTCGAGCATCTTCAACCCAGTCCCGGATATATTAAAGGTTATTTCCCCGGTATAAGGGAAAACGGCGGTCAGTATACTCATGGAGCAATATGGAATATTGTTGCTTATACAATGTTAGGTAAAGGAAATGAAGCATACGAATTATTCAATCTGATTAATCCTGTAAATCACACTGTCGATTACTGGAGTATGATGAAATATAAAACAGAACCGTATGCAGTGGCGGCGGATGTATATTCTTCGCCTGAGTACTCAGGAAGGGGAGGATGGAGTTGGTATACCGGTTCGGCGGGTTGGTTGTATCAAGCAGGCTTGAATTATATTTTAGGAATAAATGTTCTGGACGGTTATATCATAGTTGAACCGTGTATACCGAAAATGTGGAAAAACTATTCGGTATATATGGAAATCAAAGAATCGAAATTCTTTATTACGGTACAAAATCCTTTCGGGGTAAGTACCGGGCCTATTGATGTTATGGTAGACGGTAAAAAGTATGATTCCGGTAAAGTACCTATAGATCTTCCTGGTGATATGCACAGCATTTTGGTCACCATATTAAAGAAATAAAAAAATATAAAAGATTTCAATACAATAACTAAAAAAGGGCGTTTTACAAGTTAAAAGGCTCTTTTTTCATGAGTATCATATTTGTGTATTTTGCCTCAGCTTTTTTAAAATAATATGGAAGACCATTGCAAAACCCGGAAAGATTGATGCGAATAAAATACCGGTACGAATTGCCGCTTGCTCGGAGGTTATTTGATATATTTTAGCCATATGAGATACAAACAATGTATTTGTAAAGTTTTCAACTATCAATCCGGTAAACCAAGGACCGAACGCTGCTCCTATATCACCTGCAGCTGCAAGTATTGCAAATAACCACGCGCCCGACAAAGGGTATCTGTCCGCTGTAGTAATTAGGGTTCCCGGCCATAGAAGGCTAACGGTTAAACCACATACCGCACAAGCTGCCAAGCTAAGCCCGTTAAACGGAGATAAGGCTGTTATCAAATAACATATAACAGCAAAAAAGGACGAGTAAACTAAAACTTTATTTATGTTTATGCCGGAACCTTTTATGCCGTATAACATTCTGCCTGTTCCTATCATGATTGCGAAACCACCCATCCCTAGTATATCTCCTGTAACCTTAGGTAATAACATAGCTTTTTCCATGAAAGTAGACGCCCATTGATTCATAATAAGCTCTGAAGCAGCACCAAAGAAGATTGCCGCAAAAGCTACCATACAGAAAGGTTTAAAGATAAGATCACGCATGTTTTGGCGATGTTCTTCAGGAACGTTATCGGGGAAAGGAGAGTTTAGAAACATGAAAAAATTCACAAGTGGAACTACAGCCCATATTAGAACAATGTATTGCCAATTTTGGCCGGCGAACATGAAAATGAAAAGGGTTGTTATTAAAATTGTTGCCAGCTGCCCCCACGCGTAAAATGAATGCATAAGGCTCATGGCCGGGCCTTTGTCATCATTGGGTATTGCGTTTACAATAGGGCTTAGCAATACCTCTAAAAGCCCGGCGGCGGCGGAAAAGATAACAGTGGAAACAATCATCCCCATAAATATGTCATCAAAAAAGTAAGGCGTTAGAGCAAACAAAATTAAGCCTGTAAAAGCGCATAAATTTGCGGGTAATACAAGCTTTTTAAAACCGACTTTATCAATAAGACCGCTGCAAATCAAGTCCGACACAACTTGGGTCGTGAAATTTATTCCCACTAATATGCCAAGCTGAATATAAGTCAGGTTGTAAATGCTCATAAACGGAACAAATAATATAGCTGTGAGATTAGTGATGATAGCTTGAACAAATATCCCAACAAAACAAGATAGAGTAGTTAATCTATATTTCTTTGCTTTTTCTGACAAATAACAAAACCTACTTTCGTTTTGTATATAAAAATATGATTTTACTGTAATAACTCTTTTTATAGTAATACCGTAGCATAATAAGTGTTATTACAGCAAAATCATTATTTTTTTAAACGATCTTATCTGTGAAAAAAGCGTTATACAGTGCAATAATCGCATCTTTACAGCGATCACCACGAACCCCGAACATAATACTGGCTTCTGAGGAACCTTGATTGATCATTTCTATATTTATTTCAGCGTCAGCCAATGCGCGAGTAGCTTTAGCCGAGATTCCGATTGTATTTTTACATCCTTCTCCCACAAGCATAATCAATGCTTGACCTTTCTGTAAATAAACATCATCAGGCTCTAATCCTTTTTTTAGACTTTCTAACAAACGTTTTTCTTTTTCTTCATTTAATTGCTTTTCTCGTATAACTACCGAGATATCATCAATACCGGACGGAGTATGCTCATATGAAATACCTTCGTTTGTCAGTATTTCCAATAACTTTTTACCGAAACCTATTTCATGGTTCATTAAGTATTTGCGAATATAAATACTACAGAAACCGGTATCACCCGCAACACCTACCACAGGACGTTTTGTCTCTTTTAGTACAGGTGTAATGGTTGTTCCCGGAGCTGACGGATTGTTTGTATTCTTAATTGTTACAGGAATGTTCTTTTTATATACAGGCACTAAAGCTTCTTCGTGAAATACACTGAAGCCTGCATATGCAAGCTCTCGCATCTCTCTGTAGGTCATTTCGGTGATTGGGCTTGGATTATCCACAAGATTGGGGTTAACAGAATATACCGAATCCACATCGGTAAAGTTTTCATACAAGTCCGCATTAACCGCAGCAGCTAATATTGATCCTGTGATATCCGAACCACCTCTTGAAAACGTAACCACAGAACCTTTTTTTGTATAGCCAAAAAAACCAGGGAATATAACAATCCCGTCCAATTCTTTAAGCTTTTCTAAATTATCATAAGATTCAGGGAGTACTTGTGCGTTTCCGAATTCTTCGGTTAAAAACAAGCCGGCATCCAAAGGATTAACATATCTTGCATTTATGCCATTGCTTCGTAAATATTCGGCTGTTAATTTGGCGCAATTATCTTCACCGGCCGCTTTTAAATTGTCTATGTATTTATCCGTATGTTTAACGGGTGCATTTATTCTGTCTAGCAGGTCGTCGCGTATAACCGATACAATTCTGTCGGGCATTTTTAAATCTTTGACAATGCTTTCAAAACGCTCTACTACAGCATTTAATTCCAAATCCGCGTTACCTTTTGTTATCATTGCTTCAGCACAACCGATTAACATATCAGTCACTTTTATGTCATTCTTAAAGCGTTTTCCAGGAGCAGATAATACTATAATTTTTCTTTCTGCATCGCTAAGAATGATACTACATACTTTTTTTATTTGATTGGCATCCGCTAACGAGGATCCTCCGAATTTTGCAACTTTCATTTTTATAACCTCCATTAATCATTGAAACAAATACTGATTTTATATTATGCCCTGTTATGCAATTATATATGAATGTATAGTCCTGTCAAGTGTTTTTTTGCAATTGGGAACCGGATTTTTCAGTTAAATCGGGTTTAGTTCATTATATTATTTAAAGTATTTTTTTGTGAAAAAATTTCAAAGTGATATTATGAATGTGATATAATGCATTGGTGTGAAAAATTTAATTTACCGTACATTCCACTTTCTATTTATACGGTATTAAATGTCAACCGGATTTTATGGAGGACAATATGGACTTTAAAAGAACCGGATTTAAAACCGGTTTGTTCTTTTTAATAACAGGACTTTACTGGTTTTCCCTATATACATATGTGCCTGTACTGTCAACTTATTCGTTATCCTTAGGAGCTACATACAAAATGACAGGATTAATAATAGGTTCATATGGGTTTGCACAGCTTTTAATACGTATACCTGTTGGAATTATATCCGACAAGACAGGAAAACGTAAACCCGTTATTTTTGCAGGATGTATTTCATCACTTGTGGCGGCACTGTTATTTTATAGGTTGCAAGTACCGACAGGTGCGTTGGCGGCACGATTTATATCAGGGATAGGTGCATCTGCATGGGTAGTTTTTCCTGTATTTTTTATATCCATGTTTAAAGGTGACGACTCAGCCAAATCAATAGGTTACATATCTTCGGTAATGAAAATAGGGCAAGTTGCCGCAACATATGTTGGAGGGTTAATCGCTTTTTCGGTGGGAACCGAGTATACCTTTTTATACGCCGGTGGAGCGGCTTTGACGGCGTTGATTTTATGTTTGATATTAAAAGAAGAACGGGTAATACAAAGAGAACCGTTAACTTTGAAATCATTGTTTACAGTCTTAAAATCAAAGGAGTTAATTCGTAACTCTTTACTTGCCGTAGTTATGCAGTTTATGACTTTTGCTACAGTATATGGTTTTACACCTGTTATAGCACAAGCCATAGGAGCGACTGAGAAACAACTGGGTCTATTAACATCATTATCCACTTTGCCCGGAATACCGGCCGCAGCATTGAGTGGAGTTTTTTTTGCTAAAAGATTTTCTTCAAGAAGAACAGTTCAATTTGGATTTTTTATATATTCAATATCATTATTGTTTATACCGTTTACAAAAAACTTGAATGTTTTATTTTTAACGCAGATTATAGGAGGCTTTGCCAATGGAATTGTATTTCCACTATTGATGACCGGTAGTGTGAATGAAATTCCCGATGATAAAAAAGGTAGTGCCATGGGTTTTTTTCAGGCCGTATACGGTTTGGGTATGCTGGCGGGACCTTTTATTACAGGTTTGTTCAGCGATGTGGGTGCGATGACTTTCGGACTGGTATTTACCGCATGTTTGGGTTTTCTTGGTGTAATTTCATTCAAAATAAAAATTAAAAATAGTGGTAGTTAAGATTTCACTGTAAAACTCATTACAAAAATAGGGGCTTCAACATATGTAAAAAACATATTTGGCTTGAAACCGGGAATTAAAATGATATAATAGGGTTAAATTGTATGTAAAGAGGTAGATTATGAGATTTACAAAAATGCATGGAGCAGGGAATGATTATATATATGTTAACTGTTTCGAAGAAAATGTCTATGACCCTCAAAAGGTCGCAAAGTTTGTCAGTGACCGGCATTTTGGAATAGGCTCGGACGGTTTGGTGTTAATAATGCCTTCAAATATTACGGATTTTAAAATGAGAATGTTCAATTCAGACGGTTCTGAAGCTGAAATGTGTGGAAACGCCATCCGTTGTGTGGGCAAATATGTTTATGATAACAGATTGACAGATAAAAAAGAAATTGGTATAGAGACTCTTGCAGGTGTTAAATACTTGACTTTAAATGTAAGAGACCAAAAAGTGGAAACGGTCAGAGTGGACATGGGAGAACCTATTCTAATTCCGAAACACATACCGGTTAATTCGGATATGGAATTATTTAAAAGTCAACCGGTTTATGTTTTAGATAAGGAATTCTTGGTAACATGTGTTTCTATGGGTAACCCCCATGCAGTATCATATGTAGAAGATACGGATAAGTTTGATCTTTATAAATACGGTCCTATTATGGAAACCCATCCTTTATACCCTAAAAAAATAAATGCCGAATTTGTTCAGGTTATTGACCGGACAACTTTAAAAATGCGGGTTTGGGAAAGAGGTGCCGGTGAAACCTTAGCTTGTGGTACGGGTGCATGTGCAGTATTAGTTGCATCCGTTTTAAACGATATGAGCGAAAGGAAAGCTAAAATCATTCTGCTAGGAGGCGAATTAACCATAGAGTGGGACTGTGCGACAGGTCACATTTTTATGACAGGTCCTGCTACCGAGGTTTTTAAAGGCGAAATTGATATTACTAACATTTAGAGGGAGAATTTTATGGCAAAAATTAATGAGAACTACCTAAAGTTACCGGGAAGCTATTTGTTTTCCGAAATAGCAAAAAGAGTTAAGAAATATACCGCAGAAAATCCTGATGCTGATGTGATAAAGCTTGGGATTGGTGATGTTACAAGGCCTTTGACCGATAAGATCATATGCGAGCTTCACAAAGCAGTTGATGAAATGGGTAAAGAAAGCACATTTAAAGGTTATGGTCCTGAGCAAGGATATGAATTTTTAATTGAAAAAGTTATAGAGTATGATTATTTAACAAGAGGTATTAATCTGGATACAGATGAGGTGTTTATAAGTGACGGATCAAAATGCGACACCGGAAACATACAGGAAATATTCGGTTTGGATAATAAGATAGCTGTAACCGATCCTGTATACCCGGTATATGTAGATACTAACGTCATGGCCGGGAGAGCCGGGATACTTGAAAACGGAAAGTGGAGCAACATAGTTTATTTGCCATGTAACGCAGAGAACAACTTCAGACCATCGTTACCCGAAGTAAAAGTCGATATAATATACCTGTGCTATCCTAATAATCCTACAGGAATGACTTTGTCGAAAGAAGAACTTAAAAAATGGGTTGATTATGCAAAGCAAAACAAATCCGTTATATTATATGACGCTGCATATGAAGCGTATATTAGAGAAGCGGACGTTCCTCACAGCATATATGAAATACAAGGAGCCAAAGAAGTGGCTATAGAGTTCAGAAGCTTTTCAAAAAACGCAGGTTTTACAGGAACACGGTGTGCGTACACTGTTGTACCAAAAGAAGTTTTAGGATATACCGAAACAGGAGAACCTTACTCATTAAATAAATTGTGGAATAGACGTCAAACTACAAAGTTCAACGGTTCACCGTATATTATTCAAAAAGGGGCCGCGGCAGTATATACTCCGGAAGGCAGAGAGCAAATTTGCTCCTTAATAGATTATTATATGGATAACGCATCGATTATTCGTACCGGACTTATAGATGCCGGCTTCACTGTATTCGGGGGAGTCAATGCTCCGTATATATGGCTTAAAACTCCTGACGGACTTGATTCATGGCAATTTTTTGATAAACTGTTGAACGAAGTGAATATTGTGGGAACACCGGGTGTAGGATTCGGACCTTGTGGTCAGGGGTATTTCAGACTAACCGCTTTCGGAAGCAGAGAAAACACTGTAAGGGCTATCGACAGGATAAAACAAAAATATTAAATTGATTAAGTGAAACGCAAGGTCCCATCGAGCGGCCTTGCGTTGGATACATTTTTAAAATCAAGTTTAAAAATGTATCCTATATAATAAATCCGAAGGCGTCGTATATTTAAAAATAGAAAGATAAACGCAGGTTGTGATATTTATTAAATTGTCACGAGTTTATAGGTGGAGCAAGTATATTTGTTAATTTAGGCGCCTTGTTTAATACATGCTCCCCTTAACCGTGATAATTTTATTTGGACATTTTTATAATTCCACTGTAAGAACACTTTTTACAGTGGAATTATTTTTGTTATAGTTCCATATTATATAATTAGGTAACATAGATATCTTATTACAACTAAATATGATGTTTTTAGCTGATATTGAAATGGTATACTTGTATTAAAATTATTAACTAATTCTGTTTTTTATAGATTAAAATAAAACGTAAGGAGGGTACAATGAAAATTGCATCAATTACACCTTTAAGTTACAAACCCGGGAATCTTGGTTATTTTCAATTTATACGCGGAGGTATTGGAAGCGACTATCATCAGGAACCAAAATTTTATCAATTTGCAGACGGAAAAGTTATGCTGTATTGGAGTGCTTACGATTATGACGAATGCTCGGGTAATGCCGTTAAACTCTACTCCATATCGGAAGACCGCGGTTTGACATGGTCAGACCCTCAGGTTCTTATGGCTGATTATTTAGGCGGCGTACCGTACTTTATGCATATTTTAAGATTGGAAAATTCAAGTGAAACATTTATGTTTCATACCCGTACCAGGCATAATATCGAAGTTGACTCTAAAACACGAACCATAAAAAAGGGTAGTGACTATTTTAAGAGTAGTACACGTGTATATGTAAGACATTCAAATAACGGAGGATTAAGTTTTGAACAGAGCTGCGAAATACCTTGGCAATTGATATCGGGGGGTAAAGAGTTACCGGGTGTAGGCTTTTACGGATCCATCGACAGTGTGATTCGATTACAAAGTGGAAGAATAGTAATGGTTGTTACTTTTTTGGATTCGGATCGTATCGGTGATTCTGATAGACCGGTGCAACACTATACCGGTGTATGCCTCTTATCGGACGACAACGGTACGTCCTGGCGTAGAAGCGGTGAAATTACTGTTGATACGCCAAGGGGAGTGATGGAGGTTCAACCTGTTGAAACCGGTCCGAATAGTTTGTTTGCACTATTTAGGACAAAAGGTGGTTTTCTGTATCAAACGGATTCGACAGATGGAGGAGAAACATGGAGCCCATCGGTACCGTCACCTCTACCTGCACCCGAATCAATGTGCAGGATGATAAAGCTGCAAAGTGGTAATTTACTTACGGTATGGAATAATGTATCTTCAATCACCCAACACCCTAGACATCCTTTAGCGGCCGTTCTATCAAAAGACGGTGGAAAATCATGGTCCGCTCCGAAAATAATCGCTGATGAAACAGGCGGCAATCAACTGTCCAATCATGGCATTATTCAGCTTGATGACGGAAAGATTCTTTTAGGGATAAGCCATTATCGTAATGTACGCCCCATGACATCCGATCTTGATATGGCGGTTTTTGATGAAAAGTGGATAACCGGTTAAGTAAAAAGAGCTATTGTAGTTAAATTATAATTAAATATTTATATTATGGACATTATTTACATGAATTTTGATTTTATCAAATGTTTCATCACTTATAACATGCTCTATGCGGCAAGCGTCTTCTCTTGCCGTTTTTTCGTTTACACCCAATAAAACAAGCCATTTTGTCAATAAACGATGGCGTTCATAAACTTGTTCGGCTATTTCCAACCCGGTTTCAGTCAGATTAATATGACCGTTTTCATCCATTATAATATACCCGGATTCACGGAAAAGCTTCATAGCGTTACTAATGCTTGGTTTTGAAAAATTCAGTTCGTTTGCTATATCTATAGAACGCACATTGCCGTTTTTGTTTTTTAACATCAATATAGTTTCCAGATAATTTTCCGCAGATTCATGTATTTTTATTTAAATCACCTACTTTTTTATATTTCTAATGTAAAAACTTGTAACGTTTATTTAAAAATCGACTATAAAAACCCGTGTAGAACATTCCGACAGACGGTTCTTCCAATACACGAAAAAAACTCACATTTACAATAATTATATCACAGTGTGGCCTATGGTCGCAACCAAAGTAGTCGGTTATGATTTCAATTACAGTTCAGTCTTATCAGGTAT
>CAZJOD010000032.1:8149-26892 GCA_964547525.1 uncultured Clostridiaceae bacterium | reverse complement strand
AATCCGATTTGGCTTGGGTTTTCGATGTCACAGCTAACATATATCGGTTTAATAATTGTTGTATATTGCTATAAAGTAAAGTTTTTGCGGTGGAATCATAGAATAATAATTTAATAATATTATTGTTAAAATTTTATTAAAGTTGTTTACTATATATATAAAACGTTTATAAAAACTATTCTTAGTTTTAAAGATATAATTTTTAAATTTAACGAGGTGGAATTAATGACATTTGTTGATAAGATTGATAATCTTCATAGTAAAAAACAAGTGCTTGAAGCCGGCGGCGGAAACGAAAGAATTGCCAAGCAACATGAAAAGGGCAAACTGACGGCCAGAGAGCGTATATCAAAACTGTTCGACCAAGGCTCATTCATTGAAGTCGGAACTTTTGCCGAAACTTCATGTATTGATTTCGGTATGCAGAATAAAAAAATAGCCGGAGACGGTGTAATAACAGGCTACGGGACTATCAACGGGAGACCGGTATTTATTTCTGCTCAGGATTTTACCGTTATTGCAGGGTCTTTAGGTTCTATGCATGCGAAAAAAATAGTAAATATTATGAAAATGGCATCTAAAACCGGTGCACCGTATATTGCGCTTAATGATTCCGGTGGCGCCAGGATCGAAGAAGGTATTGAAGCGTTAGCGGGTTACGGAGAAATATTTAAAATGAATGCAATGTTATCCGGTATTGTTCCGCAGATATCTGTAATCATGGGACCTTGTGCGGGAGGAGCGTCGTACTCGCCTGCATTGGCGGATTTTGTATTTATGGTGGAAAAAACTTCACAAATGTTTGTAACGGGACCGTCGGTAGTACAAGCGTCCACAGGTGAAGAGACTACTATGGAAGAACTCGGAGGTGCTGCGGTTCATACCGAGAAAAGTGGTAGTGCTCACTTGAAATTTGCAAATGAAGATTTGTGTTTCGAAAATATTAAGAAGTTACTATCATATCTACCTGACAATAATATGGCTGCATCGCCGGTTGTTGAAAGCACAGACAGTTTAAACAGACTTAATGATGAGGTTTATGACTTAATTCCCGATAAAAAATTCGGATATGATATTAAAACAATAATAAAATCGGTTGTTGACGGAAGTGACTTTTTTGAAATACAACCGGATTATGCGAAAAATATTGTTATATGTATAGCACGTATAAACGGTAAATCTGTAGGTATATTAGCCAATCAACCAAATTTTAAAGCGGGAGCGTTGGATATAAACGCATCAGACAAAGCTGCAAGATTTGTAAGATTTTGCGATTCGTTCAACATACCATTGATAACATTAACAGATGTACCCGGATATTTACCCGGAAAAGATCAAGAACAAAACGGTATAGTAAGGCACGGAGCAAAATTACTATATGCGTTTAGTGAAGCCACTGTTCCGAAGATTAATATTATAATCGGGAAAGCATACGGTGGAGCATATATTGCAATGAACAGTAAACATTTGGGAGCGGATATTGTATATGCATGGCCGTCTGCGGAAATAGCAGTGATGGGACCTGATGCGGCTGCAAATATTATATTTAGAAATGATATTAAAGAATCGTCAGTTCCGGTAAAAACAAGAAACGATAAAATCAACGAATATATAGAAAAAGTTACAAATCCGTATGTTGCCGCTTCTAAAGGATATGTAGACGACATTATAGATCCTGCAATGACCAGACAGTATATTGCGGCGGCTATTGAAATGTTGGTATCTAAAAATGAAATAAGACCCAAAAGAAAACATGACAATATGCCTGTTTAAGGATATTTGTAAAAGATTACTATTTGAAAGTTATACACTCGAAGCTTAGGAGGATTAATCATGAAGAAATTTTTAATTAAAGTTAACGGTAAAGAATATGAAGTGGAAGTTGATGAGATAAGAGACGGTTCGACAGTTCAACAGGTGCAAACGGCTAGTAAAGCTCCTGTACAAGAAGCCGCTCCAAAACCTGCGGTAAAAGAACCCGATAAAAAGGCAGCTCCGGCTCCGTCAAAAGATGTACCTGCCAATGCGGAAAAAGTTCTTGCCCCAATGCCCGGAAATATATTAAAAGTAAATGTAGCACAAGGAGCCAAAGTTAAAAAGGGTGATGTGTTATGTATACTGGAAGCAATGAAAATGGAAAATGAAATAGTGTCTCCAAAGGACGGAACAATAGCATCTGTAAATGTTCAACCTAATACTTCGGTTAATGCGGGAGATATACTTGTATCAGTTTCTTAAAAAATTTTGATACGGAAAGGAGTTAAAGGTTAATGGCAAAAGTAAAAATCACTGAAACTGTATTACGTGATGCGCACCAATCATTGATTGCGACGAGAATGCGCATAGAAAATATGTTACCTATTATAGAGAAAATGGATTCTATCGGGTATCATTCGTTGGAATGCTGGGGAGGAGCTACGTTTGACGCTTGTTTAAGGTTTCTGAACGAAGATCCTTGGGTCAGATTAAGAAAAATTAGAGATAAAGCTAAAAATACAAAATTGCAAATGCTCCTAAGAGGACAAAATTTATTAGGATATAAACATTATCCGGATGATGTGGTAGAGTATTTTATACAAAAGGCCATAGCTAACGGAATGGATATTATAAGAATATTCGACGCTTTAAATGATCCACGAAACCTTGAAACAGCTATGAAAGCTTGTAAAAAAGAAGGAGGTCATGCACAGGGAACCGTTTGCTATACCATAAGCCCCGTTCATGATCTTGATCATTTTGTTAATGATGCAAAGGGCTTAGTTGATGTTGGAGCCGATTCCATATGTATAAAAGATATGGCCGGATTGTTGCTGCCCTATGATGCATATAATTTGATAAAAGCTTTAAAAGAAAATATAAAAGTTCCTATCCAGGTTCATAGCCATTATACAAGTGGAGTTGCTTCTATGGCTTATATGAAAGCTATTGAAGCGGGAGCCGATGTTGTAGATTGTGCAATATCACCTCTTGCGTTAGGTACGTCACAGCCTCCCACAGAACCATTAGTGGCAACATTAAAAGGAACGGAATATGACACCGGATTAAATATCGAAGCCTTGACAGAAATAGCCGAGCACTTCAGACCCTTGAGAGAGGAATGGCTTTCTTCGGGTTTGATGGACGCAAAAGTTCTGGGCGTAGATGTAAATACATTGATGTATCAAGTTCCAGGTGGTATGTTATCCAACCTGGTTTCACAGCTTAAACAAGCGGGCAAACAGGATAAATACGATGAGGTTTTAAGAGAAATACCCAGAGTGAGAGAAGATTTCGGATTTCCTCCACTTGTTACACCGTCAAGTCAAATTGTTGGAACTCAAGCTGTATTAAATGTTGTAACCGGTGAAAGATATAAAATGGTACCTAATGAGTCTAAAGCGATTGTTAAGGGCGAATATGGTAAGACACCGGCTCCTATTAAACAGGAGATTGTTGATAAAATATTAAAAGGTGAAAAAAGAATTACAGGAAGGCCTGCAGACGCATTAGAACCCGGATTGGATAAATTCAGGAAAGAAATTGCTGAATTTATTGAGCAGGATGAAGACATTTTATCATATGCTTCTTTCCCACAGGTGGCCAAGAAATATTTTGAATACAGGCAAGCTATGAAATATAAAATTGATGCGGATATGGTAAATAAAGATGATATGGTACATCCTGTATAAGGAGAAATTATGGAACCGAAATTAACACAGCTGTTGGATCTTATTGATTATAAAATGAATAGTTTTACAAAAAGCCAACGTAAAATTGCTATGTTTATAAAAAATAATTTGGATAAGGCTGCCTTTTATACTGCTTCCGCTATGTCGGAAAGTATAGGGACCAGTGAATCCACTATTGTTAGGTTTGCTATGGAAATTGGGTATACAGGATATCCTGAAATGCAAAAAGTCATTAGGGAGCTGATAAAAAATAAATTAACCGCGGCTCAGCGGCTTGAGGTTGCTTCTGACAGGCTTGATGAAAAAAACATATTAAAAAGTGTTTTGGCTGCAGACAGCAGAAATATTAAAGAAACTTTAAGTGTTATTAACAATGTGGAATTTGACAACGTTGTAGATACAATTCTGCAAGCTAAAATGATATATATCCTTGGAGTTAGAAGCTCTTCAACATTAGCCGGTTTTTTAGGTTTTTACTTTAACCTTATTTTGGATAATGTACGGTTGGTTCATACGACCAGCACAAGTGAAATTTTTGAACAAATAATGAACGCTTCAACCGGTGATGTTGTCATAGGTATAAGCTTTCCGCGTTATTCAAAAAGAACCGCTAAAGCCATGCAGTATGCCAAAGATAACGGGTCTAAAGTAATAGCCATAACCGATAGTTATGAATCACCGGCTTCAGCTTACTCCGATTATTCGTTAATCGCCAAAAGCGATATGACATCTTTTGTAGATTCATTAACAGCACCGTTAAGCGTAATTACCGCTTTGGTGGTTGCAGTGGGAATGAGAAGAAAGGACGTTGTATACAACACATTGCAAAGGCTTGAAAAGATCTGGGATGAGTATGATGTATACGAAAAACCTGAAGATAAAAATATGTACATGAAAACTAAGAAGGACGCTGTCGAATAATGATAAAAGAGTTTGATGTTGTTATTATAGGAGCGGGTGCGGCGGGCATGATGGCGGCTGTATCCGCTTCTTTGTCGCATAAGAGTTGCATAATATTGGAGAAAAACAAAATAGCAGGAAAAAAGCTTTTAATAACAGGTAAAGGTAGATGTAACATCACTAATTCTGCAGATATTGAAGAGATAATAAAGAATTTTCCGGGTAATGGTAAGTTTTTATACTCTACTTTGTATACATTTTCTAATACCGACTTGATTGAATTTTTTAATACAAACGGTTTGATGACAAAAGAAGAAAGAGGAGGACGGATTTTCCCGGTATCCGATCGTTCAGGTGATGTTGTTGAAACTTTATTAAAGGTTTTAACGGAGAAAAAAGTGCCAATCCTATATAACACCGCAGTAAAAGATTTGGTATTAAATAATAATGTCATTGATGGTGTTACTACCGATAAAGGTGATGTTTTCAGGTGTAAGAGTGTAATAGTGGCAACCGGTGGCAAATCTTATCCTAAAACAGGATCGACCGGGGACGGTTATGTGCTGGCCAAAAAGGCAGGTCATAATGTAATACCTCCCGAACCGGCTCTTGTACCTTTATATGTAAAAGAAAGCTTTGTAAAAGAGCTCATGGGTCTTTCATTAAGAAATATCGGTATAACATTTTATTTGCCCGGTGGGAAAAAAATTTTCAGCGACTTCGGTGAAATGATATTTACTCATTTTGGTGTGTCAGGACCGACCGTTTTAACAGGGAGTAGGGTAATTTCCAATTTTGGATACAAAGATTGTGTAATCGCTATAGATTTAAAACCTGCTCTGGATGAAAAAAAACTTGACATGAGATTATTGCGTGATTTTGAAAAATACAGTAATAAAATGTATAAAAATGCGTTAGACGATTTGTTACCAAGTAAAATGATACCTGTATTTGTGCATTTGTCAAAAATAGATCCTGAAATGCAAGTTAATCAAATAACTGCAGAACAAAGAAAAGATATTATTAGCCTTCTTAAAAATTTTACAGTTACAGTTGAAAAACCGGCGCCTCTTGATGAAGCCATAGTTACAAAGGGTGGAGTTGATGTTAAGGAAATAAATTCAACCACCATGGAATCAGACATTGTAAAAGGGTTGTTTTTTGCCGGTGAAGTATTGGATATTGACGGGTTTACAGGTGGTTTTAACCTTACGGCGGCATTTTCAACAGGTTACACTGCGGGTTATTATGCTTAAATGAGATCATTTTTATTATATAACAGGTTTCGGTATTCTTATAAAATACCGAAACCTAAGAAGAATTTACAACTTTACTAAAACAAAAAACAAGATTACTGCATTTTCGCCAACAGATCTTACAATTACAGTTAAATGTTATACACTCTATTGAAGTGAAAATTGTTATTGCAATAGAATCATTATAGTCATTTTATCTTTCTGCATTCCATATAATAGCGTTTTTCATTTGCTTCACCCATAGAAAACGACTTTCTTGGTAAAACTCCTTCTTCCTTTACCGTTTTAAACAAGTTGAATTTTTCAATCGGGGGCATTTCCAGCCCAATATTACCCGGTTTAGAGGATAGGGATCTTAAAGCTTTCTCGCCGTGAATATAATCAATATGTACATTTGGTGTAACTTTGAGATAAAGATCCAAATATTCCTGAATAGTTCTATATTCTAAATTATATTCCGGGTTAACAATATTTAAGTAAACCGACCTGTCGAGGTAGTATAACTTTATGCAATGACATTTATGTGAATCTATAGGTTTATTATTAGAAATATAGCTGCCCGGGTATTTTGATCTCATATATTGTAATGTGGAATTTAAAAATTCATCGGTTTCAACTCCGAATA
The DNA here is from genome assembly GCA_964547525.1 of uncultured Clostridiaceae bacterium. Lineage (GTDB taxonomy): Bacteria > Bacillota > Clostridia > JAAYHZ01 > JAAYHZ01 > CAZJOD01. Next base: position 20,443 of record CAZJOD010000032.1, on the reverse strand, counting down.
TTACCCTATGTATAGGTTCGAATATTATTCCATTGTCATGCAAGTTTACGATCTCAACCAATGCGAAACGAGAAGGATGGGTTTCCATCTGTATTGGAGTCAATCCGGCTTTAACTTCATTCCAATGTGCTTTTGCTGTTGCCAAGCTATGGTTTCCGTCTCCTACGGCATATAAGAACGGTGATATATCTGTATCAAATTTATTATTGTCGGCATCTTTATGCATTAACATCGAAAGTGCGGCTGCAATTTTTGACAGCATGTTTTTATCAGTAATTTTATATCCGGTTAAATTACCTCCGTTTAACATTAACTCAAAATCATACAGTTTATCGAAAGACTCTTTTGAATCTATTACAGGTTCAATTACCGTTTTTTCAGGATCGTCTATTAAAACAAGAATATGAGGTGATTCAAGAAAAGCGTCTTTTCTTATTTTTAATCTAGGCGGTAACCTTTCTTCAACTGTCCCCTCCGTAGGTCTGATTAAAGGTTGAGTTCCGGGAAGATATTCATATCGTTCCAAATCTAAAGCAACAATTAATCCGCTGCGAGTATGACCAGTTGTAAATGTTCTCTCGGTAAGTATAAGACATCGACCTAAGTTATTTAGAATACCGTTATTTACATATGATAACATCAGTTCGTTTATTCTTTTAATTCTGTTTTCTACATCGGTACTTTCAAGATATATTTCGGGCAATGTTATTTTATATGTAGAGGGAGAGTTTTTAGTCAGATCATGAACCATATCCCAATATTCCGGTTCGGATGTATATTGATCGCATGCCACTACCGCCCATTTTTTATTATCACAGGTTTCGGCGGGCAAAAAAATTTCAGGTACGGTTAAACCGACTTCACTATATTTTTTAATTATTTCTTTCATAAAAATATCCTTTCTAAATTTTATCCATATAATCCAAGCCTTAACGGCAAATTTATAATCTTTTATAAATCATGAAACTTATTTTATCCAAGTAATAATATTAAGTCAACCGAAATTCCATAAATTAAAAATTTCATATAATCTTTAACATTGATAAATAAGTTGATTAAGGGAAAAATAAAACCGAATAAATTAATGTGAGATATAAAAAATGAAGGAAACCGAAAGATTGGTAAATTATAAAAATTTAATAGGAAAACGTGCTTACTTTGCCAAAGAAGATAAATATGCAGGATTGGTAAAAGATATCGTTTTTTTGTTAGACCAAAAAAAAGCGGTTGCACTGGTATTGGAGAGGGGTATGCTACCCGGATTAAAGTCAGCCATACTCTTTGCTAATATATTATCTACCGGAGAAGATGGTGTTATTTTAGACTCTAAAGCTAACCTTTTAAGTTTGAAAGAAGTTAGAAAAAGCTTTAAAAACTACATTCCAGGGAATTATCAAGGAAAAAGAATATGTAGTAAAACCGGAAAAGAGTATGGTAGGGTTTATGACATTATCATTAATTTATATACCGGCGCCGTAGAGGCAATCGAAGCGTCTGACGGATTAATCCAAGATGCATACAGCGGCAGAAAACTTATTCCCTTTATGGATCAAGTAGAATTTGCCAAAGAAATGATTGTTATCGATAAGATATCTGAAGAAGAAATCTTAACCGGCGGCGGATTGAAAGAAATTTAAGAGATGAAAGGAGGAATATAAATGAGATCATTGGCAAAAGGTATGATGATAGGAGGCATAGTCGTCTCTGCGGTGGGTATGTTAGTATCACAAACAGGCAGACATGGCGGCATGACCAGAACAACAAGAAAAGTAATCAGCAGAATGGGAAAAATCTTTCAGAATATAATGTAAAGTAGGATATATGAAGTTTAAAAAAGCTAAAATTATATTATTTACCGCCGCTACAATTATTTTTATTGTAGCGGTTACTTTTACAATTAAATACTCGATACAAATAAGAGAAACTTTAATACCTTTATTCATATCAGTTATAATTTTCTATATTATATCACCTATTACGGATTTTTTTACTAACCGTAAAATGAAAAGAAAAACAGCTGTAATAATAACATATGTAGTTTTCTTATCCGTACTGATATTAATATTTGTATTTATAATACCTGCCATAGTTAAAGATATTAAGGGGATTATAAATTCTTTTCCGGACATGATGATATCTGCTAAAAACCTTATAAATTCGTTTATATCAAGAATAAATAATTTAGGCATGAATGAGGAAGTTCGGCAAATACTAATAGACAGTATAAACAATAGAATACCTAAACTTGAGGAATCCTTAAAAAATTTAGTTGAAAACATGGCTGAAGGTATTGTAAATATTTTTGAATTTTTTGTAAATTTGGTTTTAGGCTTGGTAATAGCATACTACTTTATTGCCGATAAAGAATTTTTCATGCAAAGACTTGATTCGGTGGTTCCACGTAAAAACAGACCTTTAATAAGAAAAACTTTAAAAGACATTAATAATGTTTTAAAAAATTTCTTTCAAGGTCAACTTTTTATAGCTGTACTACTTGCGATAGTTGAAATTATTGTTTTATATATAATGGGTATCAGGTATGCCTTTTTATTGGGTATAATCGGCGGCTTCTCAAATCTTATACCCGTGTTGGGTCCTTTTATAGGAGCCATACCTGCAGTGGGAGTGGCATTGTTACAATCACCTGTGAAAGCGTTTTGGTTAACAATATTTTTTATTATAATACAACAACTAGAAGGCGGTTTGATCACTCCTAGAATAATGAAAAACAAAGTAGGGTTACATGAGGTGACAACAATATTAGTTGTATTAATCGGAGGAAAGATAGCAGGAATTGCAGGTATGTTTTTAGCGGTTCCTTTAACTGCTATAATAAAATCAATCGGGTTTAATATTATTGATGAAGTATCACGATTAAAAAAGGACGATCTGGTTTAATTAAGCTCTCAGGCTTCATATTCACTGAAAAACATCAGGTATACAGGTAATGCGAATGCGACTAAAGTGATTATTATAGACCCTATAGCTGCCAATTTATTTTTATTTTTCCGATGATATTTAACAAAACTGAACATATAAATCTGATATAAAAAAAGAACGGTTATTACTATTATTTTTATGATAAATCACTCCTTCCGATTTGATTGTTATAAAAATTTATTCTAAGAAATAGGTGTACTTCTTATTAAAGTTCCTGTACGTCTTATGATAAATTTCACATTAACATTTACTTCCGCGGTCTTATATTTTTCTTTCCATTTATAATTTTCAAATTCATTTATCGTAAGAAAATTTCTTGTGGCATACTCTCCGAATCTGAACGCATCAACATTTAATTTTTGACATTTCTTGACTAAATTTTCTATGTCTTCTTTTATTATTTCTTCAAATTCCGCTTCCAATAATGATTTTAATTCCGGTTGTTCGTATTCGTATCGACTTTGAACTGCCATAATATCTCCATTCAGTTTAACTTCAATATTAATAACAGGACTGCTTTTTGACGTATTGATTTTAATCTTTGGTTCCGAGTTCATAGTAACATCCAGCGGTATAATGAGATTCGGCTCTTTCGGATCCTGTATGGTATAAAAACCACGTTTATAATCACCTCTTAACATTAGCAGCAATCGTGTTTCATCTCCGTTTAGTTTTGCCACCAGCTTGTCTTTATCAAACAAAGCCGTGCCCCATAACTCTCTATTGTTTTCTCCCATACGAGGTAATTCCCCTGCTATATATTTACCTCCTGTATTAAATACTTGATCTTTACCGGTAGTACTATCTTCATAATCTTTTAATTTGTTAACCGCTACAATTGTCGCAATACAGTCCAGATAAGGTGAATTTATATCCTGATGAAAATCTTCTAATGTTACATGTGGAAAATAACCTGTATGATGACTTAAATCCAGCCATATCTGATAATTCTTAGATAATGTATTTCCTATTAGAGGTTTTACATCTTTAATAAAATCATATGCTTTTCCGTTTACAACAAATACGTGTGCAGATCTTCGAATTTGTCTGTATCGGGTCAAAGGTGCTATATATTCACCCACGAGCCCATCTTGAGCCAATTCGTCCGAAAACATAATTATTTGTGTTTGCATGAAGTTTAATTTTCTAGGTAATGAAGCGTTTAACATATTTATACCTGTGAAAAAAGAAGGAGCGTCAACCGATACAAAAGTATATTCGCCGGCGCCTTGGGATCCGGGATCCCCGCCTCCTTGACTTTCACTTAAGTTTGGAAATTGTAATGTTAACAACCACTTATCGGATATCCCTTTATCTACACCGATAGCGATAACAAAAATTATGCTGTCTATTTCATCCGAATCAAAACAGGATGTTAGAAAAATAATACAAATAGTAATTAATGCAAACAATAATAATTTATTACTCAATCTTAGCATTGGCTCTCTTTCCTTTCTCCCTGATAGAAGCTATTATAAGTGCAATCAAAGGGAATATAAAAACAGGTATTGATCCGTATTTACGAGTTATCTGAACCGATCCGAAAATTACCGTGGTTATATCTTTATGAAGAAATGAAGAAGAAAACAGTATAATCGATCCAGTTATTATTATAGGTCTTTTATCCATTATCTTAAAAACAGTACAGTATATCCTCACAAAAGAATAAAACAAAACCGATCCGGATATCAATGAACTGATGACCCAGATGAAGAGAAAAACCGGTTCAACTCTCTGAATAAACCTTCCGTAATCGATAAGAGTAGACATTTCATACATGGGTGATGTTATGTTTTTAGCCGTATGATACGGAAATGTTAATGTAAATGCGAAAATTGATATGGCAACTATTAAACCGGAGATAAGTAAACTGTTAATACCCACTTTTTTTATATTTGCGGTGTTATGCATTGATTTTGCGAATACAGCCAACACTATGACTTCTCCGTATGCCGAGCTTCTTATGATTCCATGTAATAAAGTCTTATCGAAACCATGGCCTAGTATTGGAAACAGATTGTTTATATTATAATTTTGAGTACCCATTAATAATATAACTACAAAACCTGCCAATAGGACATAAATAATAAGCTTTGATAAACGCGCTATTGCTTCCAAACCCTTTAAAGAAAGTATAAAAACGCAAATAACAAATATCCCGATAACATACCAATCCGGGCTTAAGGGGAAAACATAAACTCTGATAACCTCATGAAATTCGGTTATATAAACAACAGATAAAAATAATAAAAAAAGACCTGTTATTAATGAAAAAATAAATCCTGTAAAATGCCCGAGGGAAACATTATAAACCTCGACTAAATCTTTGCCTTCAAACATTTTCAGAAGTTTTATAACAAATACAAATAGAAATATTGCAACTGCACAAGATATAATTGTTAAATACCAACCGGTATTACCTACAATGTTTGCAAGCATAGAAGGACTGGTATAAAACACCTTGCTGGTACTTGTTATTACTATTAACCATGTGGCTTCTTTTACTCCTATTTTTCCTTCTTTAATCATTTTCAGATCCTTTATTTGTTTTGTTTTCTCTTTCCCAACCCCTAGTAACTTTCCCTACACGCCTTCTCTTTTTAGTATTTAGAAAGTCCGGTCTGTCTTTTATCGCCCAAACGGGACCTCTTATTATTAAATCCGGAGAAGTATTTGTTTTAGGAGCTATAGGACTCATGTACGGAACTCCGAACGATTTCATATGGCACAAATAACAGCCTAAGATCACTACTCCGGCTGCAATACCATAAAAACCGGCAATACCACCTAGGAAAATAAAAATAAAACGTGCAATACGCACTCCGAATGCCAACTCGAAGTTGGCAATTGTAAACCCTCCCAATCCCGTTATAGCCACGATTATAATGAGAACAGGACTTACAAGTCCTGCTGAAACGGCTGCTTCACCTAACACAATGGCACCTATAATGCCTAGTGTCTGCCCGACTACACCCGGGACACGAATTCCGGCTTCTCGTATTATTTCAAATGATAACTCCATAAGGAGTATCTCTACAATAGCGGGGAAAGGTATGTTTTCCCTGGCTTTATGCAAGGACATTAATAATTCTGTAGGTATCATTTCCTGATGATATAAAGTTAAAGCTATATATAGCCCCGGAAGAAAAATTGCCAAAAATGCCGAAATAACTCTAACCAGTCTAAGAAAAGTGCCGTACTGCCATTTTAAAATCATATCTTCTGAAGTATGAAGCATATGAAAAAGAGTAATGGGAATAACGCTGGAATATGGAGTACCTTCACAAAAATAGGCCACTTTGCCTTCCATTATTAATGAAGCTGTTCTATCCGGTCTTTCTGTACTTAAAATTTGTGGGAAAATAGAATACGGATGATCTTCAACTAATTGATCTAAAACACCTTCCCCCGGAACAAAATCCACATCTATACTTCGTATCCTTCTTTTTAACTCCTGAACAATTTTTTCATTAGTTATGTTTTTGATATAAACTATCGCACACATTGAGTTATCAACTTTACCTGTAGGAATCATTTCCGTAATAAGATCTTTATTTTTTATCATTTTTCGAACCAATGTAATGTTTGTACGTAAATTTTCAACAAATCCTTCTTGAGATCCCTTTATAACTTGCTCTGTCGAGGGTGTAGTGACACTTCTTTTATCAAATCCTCTGCTTTCAATAAGAAAGCATTCATTCATTCCATCCACGAAAAGTGCGGTTAGTCCGTTTAAGATCTGTTTATGAATAAGGTTAAAATCGGCACCTTTTACTACTTGATTTACAGTTAACAGATTATTTAAAATGTAATCGGAGTTAATCACCGGTCGGTTTAATTTATTTTGTGGTTTTACCATTAATTGTCTTAATATAAAATCGTTAATAATGGTTTTATCCGCCATACCGTCGATATAAACAATAAATGCATCGTTTTGCTGCAAAACTTGAAATTCTCTAATAACTAAATCCTGATTTAAAGGGAAATTAAATTCACGTTTTATATACTCCAAATTATCTGCAAGTTTATTTGAAACTTGTACTTCACTCTTGTTATTATTTTTAGATTTATCTTTGCGTTTAGAATCGTTGTCTTGCTTTGTATTACTTTCAATATGGGATTGAAAGGAATCATTTCTATTACCTTCCCTGCTTTTTTGATTTTTCATTGATGAATCCGAACTATTAACTCTCCCGGCATCTTCTTGTTCATCTTCAAGGAGTTCAAATCTATATTTATTTTTTGGTTCTTTATATGTTAAGACATCTTTTAGAGTTGAGATTAAATCCATCAAATCACATCCTTTCAAAACATGTTATTAGGTACATATTATTACCTGCCAAGTTTTATTTATTCTGAAATCTAATATTGATTCCGCTTCAATAACAGTTCTGTCTATATGCTTTTATTTTTAAACAAGATTTTCAGTTCCTTTTTTAGGCACTACATATAAAAATAAATTTATATATGGTATAATCAGCATAAATGCAGCAATAGTCTTTAACAAGTTTGATTTTTTTATCACTAAAAATATTACGGGGGTGTTATAATGCACAGAATAGGTCAAGAAGAGATCCAAGCGGTGGAACGTGTCATAAATTCTAAGAATCTGTTCAGGGTCAATGCCGGTGGCAAGGAAGTGGAAAATTTCGAAAAGGAATGGGCGGCAAAATGTAATACGAAATACAGCTTGTGCGTATCAGGTGGTACAGGAGCTCTAGCCGCCGCTTTAGCGGGTTTGGGTATAGGACCGGGCGATGAAGTTATTGTTCCGGGGTATACGTTTATGGCTACGGCAACAGCTGTTTTGATGGTAGGTGCCATACCGGTCGTCGCTGAAATCAATGAAACTTTAACTTTGGACCCCGATGATTTTGAAAATAAAATCACTCAAAATGTAAAGGCGGTCATACCTGTTCACATGGTCGGATTTCCATGTGACATGAATAAAATATGCAAAATAGCGGATAAGTACAATGTAAAAGTGTTGGAAGACGCATGTCAAGCGGTAGGTGGTTCATATAACGGAGCAAGATTGGGTTCTATAGGTCATGCCGGGGCATATAGCTTTAACTTTTATAAGAATATAAGCGCCGGAGAAGGCGGTGGAATAGTGACCAACGACAGAAAAGTTTATGAGAGAGCTTTACTATACCATGATGCGGGTGCAACATTCAGACCCTTTATCTCGGAAATTAACGAAACCCCTTTTATAGGAAGTCAATTCAGGGTTAGTGAAATCACAGGTGCTATTCTACGGGTTCAATTATTAAGGTTGGATGACATACTTAATGAATTAAGGACAATAAAAAGTTACATAATAAAACAAATATCAGAATACAAAAACATAGTTTTCACTCCGTCTAACGATCCTGTTGGAGACTGTGGAACAATGCTGGCGTTAACTTTTGATTCGGAAGAAAAAGCAAGAATATTTGCCAAAGGTGTTGGAGGGACATTGCCTATAGACAGTGGGAAACATGTATATTCGAACTGGGATCCTATTTTAAATAAAATGGGAGCACATCATCCGGCATTAAATCCGTACAATCTTAATGAAAATAAGAATCTGAGAACTGATTATAATAAAAATATGTGCCCTAAGACATTGGACTTATTGAAAAAGAATGTATTTATCAGTATTAACATCAATTGGTCTGAAGCGGATATAGAAAACAAAATAACACAAATCCTCGAATCTGTGGACCGGCTTGGATAGACAAGGGGGTGTTTTTAATGTATTTTTTCGATTGCCATGTTTGTTATGGCATTGTTGGTAATAGAACTCAATACATGCCTGTTACCAATGTTGAAAAAGTTCTGGAAGATATGGATGCAGCAGGAATAAAAAAGGCGATACTATACAGAAATGAACAGTTGTTTGGTGTTGAGCCCGCTTTAGGAAACAAAATGATTTCGGAGGATGTAATAAAAAGCGACAGACTTTTCGGATTGTGGTCTATAGTACCGAGTGATACATGCGAGATTGCAAGTCCCGATAAAATACCGGCAGAAATGAAAAACAATAGAATTATAGGTTGGAAAATATCACCTTCATGTCATCGTTTCTCTAAAAGGCCTTATATTTTGGAAGATTACTTTGAACTTGCTTGTAAAAATAAAATACCTGTTTTTATAAATACCGCACACGGATATACATTAGATGAGACAGCCGATATCCTGGAAAAATTCCCTACATTAACAATAGTTCTGACATATGATAACATATGGCCAAACGATAGAAATTTAAGACCTTTTGTAAGAAAATATTCTAATGTTTATTTGGACCTGTCACAGTTTATAACCGCAGGAGGTCTGGAAGACTTTGTTGATAGGTTAGGTTCGGCTCGTTTACTTTATGGCAGCGGTTATGCCGAAGCTTATCAAGGAGCGGGTATGTTAATGGTTTTAAAAGCGAAAATCAAGCAAAGTGACATAGAAAATATAGCATTTGGGAATATGGAAAGAATTCTGGAGGGCATTATATATGATAAATAAAAACTCCATAATGACACAGGATTATATAAACTGCAATGGACAATTTCCATACAAGGTTTTGGATTTTCATGCACATATGGGTAATTTTAACGGAGGCTACATGCCTTACGGTAGTGCTGAAAAAATGTTGCAGCTTATGGACCAAGCGAATGTCAGATGTGCGTTTTTTGCAAGTCACAGCGGCTTACAAATCGGTAACAAATATATTACCGAAGAAGTTGATGTATGCAAAAAATATCCCGGAAGGTTTAAAATATATATGCCTGTTTTCTCCCGGTATTCCGATGCGAAAGAAGATATAAAATATTTTGAATCTGAAAGGGAGCAATTTGTCGGTTTCAAGATACATCCGAGTTTCACGGGTGTAAGTTTAGACGATCCAAGAAACACTCCTTATTGGGAATATGCCGATGCAAACGGTTTGTTAGTTTTAGTTCATACATGGCATGGACTGGAAACTCAGACTGAAAACGTACTGAAAAAGTATAAAAACGTTAAAATGGTAGGTGGTCACTGTTTTTTTAATAATTGGCAATTTGCCGCTGATATGGCAAATACATATGAAAACTTTTATCCGGAATTAACAGCCGTCTTAGCTAAAAGAGGGGCTTTAGAAGAAATTATTGAGGGTTGCGGATCGGAAAAAATATTATTTGGTACAGATATGCCATGGTTTGCTTATACTTATTACATCGGTGCAATACTGGCCGCAGACATTACCGATGAAATGAGGAAAAATATTCTTTGGAATAACGGAGTAAATTTGTTAAAAAGATATGATATAAATTTGGTTGTTTAGCATGTATTAACACAAATGATTAAGGAATGGTTATATAAAGTTGAGTAGATTTATAAAAATTAGTCCCGGAAAGTATATTGTTTTAGGGTTTGCCTCGGTAATTTTATTAGGGGTGTTATTATTATCTCTTCCAATAGCTTGGAAGAATGATGTTAGGGTGCCTTTTTTAGACACCCTTTTCACATCTGTCAGTGCCGTATGTGTAACCGGACTGTTGACAGTGGATATCGCTGATAATTACAGTGTGTTCGGACAGATTGTTGTCGCTTTGCTAATACAGACCGGGGGATTGGGTTTTGCATCTATAGGGGTTGGATTCATATTATTGACAAGAAGTAAAATAAGTTTTACAGAACGTGTTTTAGTAAAGGAATCGTTAAATTTAAATACTGCAAAGGGAGTGGTAAAGCTCGTTCGGGTAATACTACTGATGACATTGATTTTTGAAAGTATTGGAACAATTATTAATTATATTGTTTTTTCAAAAGTATATCCGCCGGGTAAAGCGATGGGTGTTAGTATATTTCATGCAATTTCATCATTTAATAATGCAGGTATAGATATACTGGGTGGTTTTCAAAGTTTATCGTCATATCAAGATAATATTTTGCTTAATTTAAATACCATATGGTTAATAGTTTTCGGAGGGTTAGGTTTTTTTACTATTAAAGAAATCCTTAAAAAACGATGTTTTAAAAAATTTACTCTCCATACCAAGGTTGTAATAACAATGTCAATAATACTTTTGTTTGTAGGAACATTAATTTTTAAATTAACCGAGGATATCACATGGCTCGGAGCTTTATTTACAAGCACCTCGTCCAGAACGGCAGGATTTTCAACTTATTCCATTGACCGATTTTCCGATTCCGGCTTGTTTATACTGACATTATTAATGTTTATAGGAGCGTCTCCGGGCTCTACCGGTGGTGGAATAAAAACAACTACAATGTTTATATTAATAAAGAATATTTCAAGTATCGCAAAAAATAAGCACTGTACCGCTTTTAAAAGAGAAATACCTAAAGTAGTTATCGGCAGAGCTTTAAATATTATATTTCTTGCTCTAACTGTTGTATGTATTGATATATTATTGTTAACTGTTATCGAACAAGATTTATCGTTCGTTCAGATATTTTTTGAAGTGGTATCGGCTATAGGAACTGTGGGATTATCTACAGGGATTACACCACAGTTGCAACCGGTAAGTAAAATCATTATAATAATAACGATGTTTATTGGTCGTATCGGGCTGTTGACAGTTTTATCCGCACTAACTTTCAGACAAATGTCCGGAGCACGTTATTCGGAAGAAACGTTAATAACCGGTTAATATGTAATGTTAGCCATGACGTAATAATTTTACAATCGTTTTATCGGGGGAGGATTTATATGTTTAGAAATAAACAAAATGCAAATTACGGGGTGATCGGATTAGGGAGATTCGGTTTTGCTTTGGCAAAAACTTTAGCTGAATCGGGAAAAGAGATATTGGTTATAGATAATAATGAAAATAAAATAAAAGCGATACGAGATTATACTGAAAACGCATATGTTGTCAGTTCTCTTGATAAAGAAACCTTAGAAGACACCGGAATGCAAAACTGTGATACTGTTATTGTTTGCATAGGTGAAAGTATTGATGTAAGTATATTGACAACATTAAATGTCATTAGTTTAGGAGTAAAAAGAGTCATATCTAAAGCGTTCAGTTATGAACACGGTCTTGTTTTAGAAAAACTAGGAGCGGAGGTAGTTTATCCTGAAACTGATATGGCTGTTCGGCTGGCAAAAAAGCTGTTATCTCCGAACATACTGGAGTCTATAGAATTAAGAGATGATATTGCCATATCAGAATTAAACCTTACAGCCAAAATTGCCGGAAAAACGGTTTTAGAAGCAAATCTACGCCAAAAATATAAACTTAATATCATTGCAATGGAGCAACAAGGTAAAACTACAACCGAAATAACACCAAATTTTAAGTTAAATGTGAACGATAAGATGGTTGTTATAGGGAATAGAGAAAATATAAAAAGATTTGAAGCTTTTTTATA
>CAZJOD010000032.1:0-8049 GCA_964547525.1 uncultured Clostridiaceae bacterium | reverse complement strand
GACATAGACATTACTTTGGTTGATACGAATCCTAAGGTTCTTCAAAGAATAAACGACCACATGGATGTCTTAACGATTAATGCAAGTGGTTTGGATGCTGAAAAGCTTACAGAAGCCGGCATCAAAGATTACTACCTTCTGATTGCATGTACTGGTTCCGATGAAATTAATACGGTAATTTGTAAATTGGCAAAAAAGCTAGGTTGTAAAAAAACAATTGCCAGGATTAGAAATCCTGAATACATGGAGCAGTTGGACTTTTTTAAGCAAGACATGGGAATTGACAGGATAGTTAATCCGGATTTAGCGACCGCAAATGAAATCACACGATATTTATCAAAAAGATATAACTTCTATTCTGATGATTTTGCTGAAGGCGAAGTGCAGATGATAGATTTTTGCATTAACAATACCCAACATTTCCTTGGTAAGCGGATAATGGATTTGGAAGATATGGAAGGACTCATAATCGCCGCCATTTTAAGAAACGGTGTCATTATGATTCCCAACGGAGCTACAATACTGCAGCAAGACGATGTACTTTATATAATAGGTAAGAGTAGAAATATTGATCAAATGGCGGATAATTTGAAGCTGAACGTTATGAATAAAATTACAAGAAAAGTTATGATATTCGGAGGGGGAAACTTAGGATATTATTTAGCTAAACAACTGTCCGCTTTAAACCTTAATGTTACGATAGTGGAGCAAGACGGAGATAGGTGTAGATATCTGTCGGATAAACTTAACAACGTTATAGTTATACATGGAGACGGAACGGATATTAATTTATTGGAAGAAGAACATTTAAGATCCATGGATGTTTTCATAGGTGCAACAGGTTATGACGAGCAAAATTTGCTAATGTCTTTAATGGCAAAACAAAGTGGTGTAAAAAAAATTATAGCGAAGATAAGCAGACCGAGTTATGTTCATCTGATTGATAAACTGGGGATAGATTTTGCTATAAACCCGACCAATGTTACATCCAGCGATATCTTAAAATTTATTCGTGGTGGAAAGGTTGTGTCGGTTTCTCTACTCCTAGGTGGTCAAGCCGAGGTTATTGAAGTCATAGTTGATAAAAATTTACCTTTTACCGGAAAAAAAATAGCTGATATGGGTCTGTCGAAAGGAATTATATTTGGTGCTGTTGTTCATGAGGGACAAGTTATTATACCTAATGGTAAGACAGTGGTTGATGAGAATGACAGGGTAATTATATTTTGTCTTACTACTGATATTGCAAAGTTGGAAATGTTTTTAAAGCCTTCAAAAGGAGGAATCTTTGATGAACTACGGAAACGTAACAAAGGTTTTAGGAATCCTACTTAAAATTGAAGCTGTATTAATGGTTCCGTCCTTTTTAGTTGCAGTATATTATGGACATCGTTCCGATATATTAAGTTTTTCCGTAAGCATTGTCTTAGTTTTGATTTGCGGGTTGCTAATATCTTTGATTAAATCTGATAACAGTAAAATTAATGCAAAAGAAGGTTTATCTATAGTAGCAATAGGATGGATAATGGTTTCTTTTTTTGGTTCGTTGCCATTTATAATATCAGGAAGTATACCTTCATTTACCAATGCTTTTTTTGAGTCCGTATCCGGCTTCACCACAACCGGTGCTTCAATATTGACTGAAATTGAATCATTACCTAAAGGTATTTTGTTTTGGAGATCGTTTACTCATTGGATTGGTGGCATGGGCATATTGGTTTTCACAGTATCTTTGTTACCAACTTTAGGTATTGGTGGAATGCAGATATATAAAGCCGAAAGCCCCGGGCCTGTAAAGGGAAAAATATTACCCAGAATAAAAGATACCGCAGGTATTCTTTACAAGACTTATTTAATAATAACGGCTGCAGAGATATTGTTGCTGTTTATAGGAGGCATGAACTTATATGAAGCTTGTATTCATACTTTCGGTACTGTGGGAACCGGCGGTTTCTCATCTAAAAATACAAGTGTTGCGGCTTTTAACAGCACATATATCCATGTAGTGATTACTGTTTTTATGATGCTGGCAGGCATAAATTTCAATTTGTATTATGCGCTCTTTAAAGGTAAATGGAAAGATATTTATAAAGACGAAGAACTAAGACTGTATCTAGGTGTTATTTTTACCGCAACCGTTATGATCTGCTTCGACTTGTTTTTCAGATCATACGGTAAATTCGGTATGTCATTACGTGATGCATATTTTCAAGTTACATCCATTATGACCACGACCGGTTATGCCACTGCAGACTTTGATCAATGGTCGACTTTTGCAAAGGCTATATTATTTGTACTTATGTTTATGGGAGGATGTGCCGGATCTACCGCAGGAGGGATAAAAAGTATTCGTATCCTTATACTTTTTAAGCTTGTCAAAAGAGAAATAGCTAAAATATTTCATCCAAGAGCTGTAATATCAATAAAAGTAGGGGGGAACCCGGTATCGGATGATACAATATCCGCTATTATGAGTTTTGTATTACTGTATATTATTATATTTCTTTTGGGTACTATTATTGTTTCTTTAGAGGGTATAGGTCTGGTCAGCTCTTTAAGTTCGGTTGCGGCTACTTTAAGTAATATTGGTCCCGGATTTGAAGTTATTGGTCCTACACAGTCATACAATGAGTTTTCAAGTATTAGCAAATGGATTTTTTCTTTATTTATGTTATTAGGAAGGCTTGAATTTTTCACAATTATCGCATTATTGGCACCAAAGAGTTGGAAAAATGAGTAAAATTAGTTATTGCAGTAGAATGATAAGCAATTATAAGTAAAACTATGAAATTTTGATGAAATATTTGGTTGACATGATAAATAATTTTTATTATAATTTGTTACATATTTTAATATGATAATATGATGAAGGAAAAAGTAGCCTTAATACTTATTAAAGAGAGTCGGTGGTTGGTGAGAATCGATTATGTTACTATGGTGAAAGCCGTTCCGGAATAACTTGGACTAATACCAAGCCGTGTAAGATACGGATATAATCTGTTAAGTGAATCATAGTTTTTTATGATTAACAAGGGTGGTACCGCGGAGATATTGCTTTCGTCCCTTAGTAGGGATTGAGAGCTTTTTTATTTTTAAAAGGTTTAAATTGTATCCGGTTTTATTACCCGGTTTATAATTGGCGATAAACGGATATAAAAGGTAGTATATATTAAATTTTATGTAGTAACGATGTAATTTTTTATAAATATAAAAGCATGTACATAAAGAATTTAGCTGTGTAAGATTAAAAGGAGGTTATATTATGTTAGATATAAATTTGATAAGAAAAGATCCTGATAAGGTAAAACAAGCGTTGCTTAAAAGAATGGACATGATAAGTTTTGACGAACTGTTATCTTGGGATACCGAATATCGTTCGGTTTTAACAGAAACGGAAAGCTTGAAAGCTCAAAGAAACACCGTTTCATCATTAATACCCAAGCTGAAAAAGCAAGGAGTGGATGTAACGGAAAAATTAGTTGAAATGAAAGTTATAGCCGACCGTATAAAGGATATGGAGGATAAGTCCGACGAATTAAATAAAAAAATAAAGGTGTTTATGGAGAACCTTCCGAATATACCTGCCGATGATGTTGTTGCAGGTGATAAGGAGAATAATGTTGTCGTACGGTCTTGGGGAGAAAAGCCTGTATTTGATTTTCAACCGAAAGATCATGTTGAGTTGGTAGAATCGCTAAACTTGGTGGATTACCAACGAGGTGTCAAAATAGGTGGAAGTGGGTTTTGGGTTTATAAAGGAAAAGGTGCAATCCTTGAATGGGCGCTCTTAAGTTTCTTTATTACCGAACATATCAATGACGGATATGAGTTCATACTGCCACCGCACATTTTAAATTGGGAATGTGGATACACGGCCGGACAATTTCCTAAGTTTAAAGATGATGTTTTTGCATTGGAAGGTGAAAGAGATGAAAGAATGCAATTTATTTTACCAACTGCGGAAACAGCTTTGGCAAGCCTTCATAGAAACGAAGTATTAAAAGAAGAAGAATTGCCTAAAAAATATTTTGCATATACACCTTGTTACCGTAAAGAAGCGGGAAGTTATCGAACAGATGAAAGGGGTATGATACGTGGTCACCAGTTTAACAAAGTCGAGATGTTTCAATACACCCTTCCTGAGAATTCCGAAGCGGCTTTGGAAGAATTGATACAAAAAGCCGAAAGACTTGTTCAAAAACTTGGGTTACATTATAGGGTATCAAAGCTTGCGGCTAAAGATTGCAGTGCTTCTATGGGTAAAACATATGATATTGAAATATGGATACCGAGTATGAACCAATACAAAGAAATATCATCGGCATCAAACGGCTATGACTATCAAGCACGCAGGGGGAATATCCGTTTTAAACGTAATGCTACGAAGAAAAATGAGCCGGTCCATACTTTAAACGCATCAGGTTTGGCTACCAGTCGTCTGTTACCGGCCATAGTGGAACAGTATCAGCAAAAGGACGGATCCGTAATAGTACCTGAAGTATTAAGAAATATTGTAGGAACCGATGTATTAAAATGAAGGAGATTTGTAAAATGAACCGGATGGGAATGAACGAACTGAGAGAAAAATATTTATCGTTTTTTGAGTCGAAAGATCACTTGCGCTTACCAAGCTTTTCTTTGGTTCCGGAAAACGATCCAAGTATTTTATTGATTAATGCGGGGATGACCCCTTTAAAACCATATTTTATAGGAAAAGAACAGCCGCCACGAACCAGATTGACAACATGTCAAAAATGTATAAGAACTTTGGATATAGATAATGTAGGTAAAACAGCTCGTCACGGAACTTTTTTTGAAATGTTAGGAAATTTTTCTTTTGGAGATTATTTTAAAAAAGAATCAATTTTATGGGCGTGGGAATTCTTTACCGAAGTGATGGGTATGCCGGAACAAAAATTGTGGGCATCTGTTTACGAAGAAGATTCTGAAGCATACGACATATGGGCGAATGAAATAAATATATTACCGGAGAAAATTGTAAAACTCGGCAAGGAAGATAATTTCTGGGAACATGGTACGGGTCCGTGCGGACCTTGTTCGGAAATATACTTTGACAGAGGAGAGAGCTTTGGTTGCGGTTCAAAGGATTGTAAACCGGGATGTGACTGTGACCGCTACATGGAAATTTGGAATTTGGTATTTACACAATTCAATAAGGAGGAAGACGGTACTTATACACTGCTTGAAAAAAAGAACATTGACACAGGAATGGGTCTTGAAAGATTAGGCTGTGTAATGCAAGGGGTCAACTCTATGTTTGATGTGGATACCATATCTAATATTATAAAAGCAGTATCGGAAAAAGCCGGTGTTAATTATGGTGATATTTATAAAAAAGACGTATCTGTAAGAGTAATTACCGACCATATCAGGGGTTCGGTTATGATGATATCGGACGGGGTGGTGCCGTCAAATGAAGGAAGAGGCTATGTATTAAGACGTTTGATCAGAAGAAGTGTTCGCCATGGTAAATTGTTAGGTATTGAAGGGAAATTTATTTGTGATATTGCAATTGTTGCCATCGAACAATCTAAAGCGGCTTACCCTGAGCTGGAAAGCAAAATGGATTATATAATAAGAATATTGGGGACGGAAGAAGAACGATTTGATAGAACCATAGATCAAGGTGTGAATATGTTAGAAGAGTTTATGGAGAAAGCAAATGTTGAGGGTAAAAAAGTAATAGACGGAAAAACCGCGTTTAAACTACATGACACATACGGCTTCCCCATAGATTTAACAAAAGATATTGCCGAGGAAAACGGATTTACCATTGATGAAGCCGGATTTGCATTGGAAATGGACAAACAAAAAACTATGGCGCGGGATGCAATGAAAAACAGTGAAAGCCACGCATGGGATGTTGATGTTTTCACACAAGCGAACAAAGGAGATCCTACTTTGTTTTTAGGTTATGATAATGAACAATGCACCGGTAAGATTTTATATATTGTTAAAGACAATGAGTTTATAAACAATGCAAAAGAAGGTGAGGAAGTTATTATTATACCGGACCGAACCGTTTTATATGCTGAAAGTGGCGGACAAAAGGGTGATTCCGGCAGGATATTCGGTGAAAGCTTTGAGATAGAGGTAAAAGACTGTACAAAAACCGGCTCAGGCATCTTTTTGCATAAAGGTACTGTTGTAACGGGTAACGTAAATACAGGTGACATGATTGAGATTAGTTATAATAAGGATTTAAGGAAAGATACCGCACGACACCATAGTGCTACTCATTTGCTCCATAAAGCTCTAAGAAATGTCTTAGGTGAGCATGTAGCACAATCGGGTTCAGCGGTAGCTACCGATCGTTTAAGATTTGATTTTAATCATTTTGATCCTGTGACCGACCGACAGATCGATACGATCCAAAGTATTATAAATGATGCTATTCTAAGAGGGTATCCGGTTATAACCGAGGAAACCGATCCGGAGGAGGCTGCAAAAAGAGGTGCCACTATGTTATTTGAAGAAAAATATGGTGATAAGGTACGTGTCGTATCGATGGGTGATTTCAGTATGGAATTATGTGGTGGTACTCATGTAAAAAACACAAACGAGATCTGCGCTTTTAAAATTATAAGTGAATCCGGAGTAGCTGCCGGAGTAAGACGTATTGAAGCGGTTGTAGGCAAATATGCCATTGATTATTTATTGCATAAAGAAAAGGTACTAGATGAAATATCGTCGATATTAAAAACGACACCTGAAGAAGCTGCTAAGAAAATACACGTTCAACAAACAAAGATAAAAGAGTTGAATAGAGAAATTTCGAAATTAAATGAAAAATTGACAGGTGTTAAAGCTAAAGGAGCGATAAGCAATGTCCGGGAAATAAACGGTATTCCGGTTTTGGCGGCTGTAATGGATTCTATGGATATGAACGCTTTAAGAAACGCGGCTGATGCATATAAGACCAAACTTGGTACCGGGCTGGTAGTTCTAGGAGCGGAATTTAAAGACAAAGTAAACTTTGTAGCAACTGTTTCTAAAAATTTACTTGACAAACAGATTCATTGTGGTAAAATCATTGCACAGATAGCGCAAATTGCCGGTGGAGGCGGAGGCGGACGCCCTGATATGGCTCAAGCCGGAGGAAAAGATCCGTCTAAACTAAACGAAGCGATAAATGCCGTTTACGGTATAGTTGAAAATATGTAAGGTGGAATGTAGATGAGTAACTGTATTTTTTGCAAAATAATAAACGGCGAGATTCCGTCTTCGAAGGTTTATGAAAACGATAAGGTTATGGCTTTTAAGGACATTAATCCTCAAGCCCCTATACACGTAATTATTATACCAAAACAACATATAGAAAGTGTTGAGGACTTGGATAATACAAATGTATCGGTTGTAGCGGATATTGTTTTAGCGGCAAAAGAAGTGGCAAAAGCTTTAGGTGTTAACAAAACCGGGTATAGATTAATAAATAATTGCGGCAAAATGGCAGGTCAGTCGGTATTTCACTTGCACTTTCATCTGCTAGCCGGGAAAGAGATGTCAGATCTTGTGGTTTGAAATCTCAAAACTTATATAAACGGTAAATTTTAAGCAAATTGCATATTGATTTTCGAAACAATATGCTTTATAATTATTAAAGCGTGTAAATAATGCCCGGTGAAATATTTTGTATTGCATCCGGTATATAACATAAAAAATGAAATATTTCGCGGCCCATCGGAGGGGAGGGATAACATGTCGGAAATCAGGGTTAAAGAAAACGAATCTCTTGATAATGCTCTGAAGAGATTCAAAAGGCAGTGTGCAAAGGCCGGTGTTCTCGCTGAAGTCAGGAAAAGAGAACACTATGAAAAACCAAGCGTAAAGAGAAAGAAAAAATCCGAAGCTGCAAGAAAAAGAAAATATAAATAAAATAAGCGTTATAGGTAATATAGGCAATATTTGATTTATGTATTCAAGAAACATATTAAAAATAAACCTGATCCGTAAGGATCAGGTTTTTTAATTAGTTAAATAGGATACATTTTTAAAACTTGATTTTAAAAATGTACGCCGACCCGGGGA